>CAZYWA010000715.1:0-3461 GCA_964650975.1 uncultured bacterium | reverse complement strand
GGGCCGAGTCACCCGTGGCGGTCGCGTGACGGCGAGCGCGATCAGCGCCAAGAGCGACACCAGCACCCGCAAGCCGTTTCGCTCCGCGCGCGCGACGGCGTCGCCAGCCGGACCTCCGCTGGGACTCGTCGTCTCGGCTGAACCGAGCCCGACGCAGCTTGCGGGATCAGGTGCGTTGTGCCGCACGCCTGCGACCCTTGCCCTTGAGCTCGGCACTTCGCTTCGCATCCACGTAGAGCTTGTAAGCGAGACTGTCGACCAGCGCCTGACAGCTGGCGTCGATGATGTTGCCCGAAACGCCCACGGTCTCCCAGGCGTTCTCGCCGTCGCCCGACTCGATGAGCACCCGCACCGGCACCGAAGTGGCGCCGCCCTTCAAGACCCGAACCTTGTAGTCGATGAGCCGCACGTTCTCGAGCTCTTCCGGATAGAAACGGCGCAGCGCCTTGCGCAGCGCCTCGTCGAGCGCGTGCACCGGCCCGCGACCCTCGGCCACGGTGTGCTCCTCCACGTTGCCCACCGCGATCCGCACCGTGGCTTCCGAGTAGGGCTCGCCGTCGCCGTTTCGCTTCTCGTCGATGACCCGGAAGTCACGCAGCTCGAACCAGTGCTTCTGGCCGTTGAGCGCCTGATCCATCAGCAGCTCGAGCGAGGCGTCGGCGCCTTCGAACTGGTAGCCCTGATGCTCGAGCTCCTTCAGACGGTCGACGATCTGCTTCACCTCGGGCTTGCGGTCGCTCAGGTCGAGGCCGAACTCCTCGGCCTTGGAGAGCACGTTCGACTGGCCCGAGAGATCCGACACCAGCACCCGCTGGCGGTTGCCGATCCGCCCCGGCTCGACGTGCTCGTAAGTCTTCGAATGGCGCCGGATCGCGCTCACGTGCATGCCGCCCTTGTGGGCGAAGGCACTCTCCCCGACGTACGGCTGGTGCTTGTCGGGAGTCATGTTGGCCAGCTCGGCGACGAACCGCGACACCTCCTTGAGTGTCGCGAGCTGCTCGTCCGACACGCAATCGAAGCCGCGCTTGAGCTTCAAGTTCGGGATGATCGAGCACAGGTTGGCGTTGCCGCAGCGCTCGCCGATGCCGTTGATCGTGCCTTGCACCTGGCGGGCGCCCTTCTCCACCGCGAGCACGCTGTTCGCAACCGCGCACTCGGCGTCGTTGTGGCAGTGGATGCCCACCGGCACCGTCAGGCGCGGCAGCACCTCGTCGAGGATGCGGCCCAGATCGGTGGGCAGCGTGCCGCCGTTGGTGTCGCAGAGCACCAGCCAGTCGGCGCCACCGGCGGCGGCCGCGGCCAGCGTCTTGAGCGCATATTCCGGGTTTTCCCGGTACCCGTCGAAGAAGTGCTCGGCGTCGTACATGACCTCCGGGACACGCTTCTTCAGGAACGCGATCGAGTCCTCGACCATGCGCAGGTTCTCGTCGAGCGACACCCGCAGCGCCTCGCGCACGTGGAAGTCCCAGGTCTTCCCGACGATGGTCACGCACTCGGTCTGGGCGGTGAGCAGCGCCTTCAGGTTGAGGTCGCGGCTCGCGCTGACTCCGGCACGGCGGGTCATGCCGAAGGCGGCGACCTTGGCGAACTTGAGATTGCGTCGCCTGACCTGCTGGAAAAACGCCAGATCCTTCGGATTCGAGCCAGGCCAGCCGCCCTCGATGCGATCGATGCCCAGTCCGTCGAGCTTCTCCGCGATGACCAGCTTGTCGTCGAGAGACAGCGATACGTCCTCCGACTGGGTACCGTCGCGCAAGGTGGTGTCGTAGAGCAGGACTCTGGTTCGGGACATGTCGCCTCTCCGCATTCTCCGCATCGAACCGCTGGTGACCGTTCAGCCGCGCGCGCGCGCCGGCTTCCTGGCGGGTTTCGCCCGGCGCCCTTTCGGCGCCGCGGGCGGGGCCTTTCCCCCGGCCCCCTGCGTTCCCAGATCGAACTCCTCGTGAAGCACGCGCACCGCGAGCTCGCTGAATTTCTCCTCGATCACACAGCTTATCTTGATCTCCGAGGTCGAGATCATCTGCAGGTTCACCCCCACCGAGGAGAGGGCGTGGAACATCTTCGCCGCGACACCGGCGTGGGTGCGCATGCCGACTCCCACCACCGACACCTTGGCGATCGTGGCGTCCTGGTCGACCTGGCGGGCGCCGACCTTGGCCGCGATGTCGTGCATCACCGGCAGCAGCCGCTTGAGGTCGACCCGGGGGACGGTGAACGTGAGGTCGGTCAGGCCGTGCTCGCTCACGTTCTGCACGATCATGTCCACGACCACGCCCGATTCGCTGAGCGGCAGGAAGATCGACGCCGCGATTCCGGGTCGATCGGGCACACCGCGCATGGCGATCTTGGCCTGGTCGCGCTGGCAGGCGACGGCGGTGACGGTCCGCTGTTCCATGGGGTCCTCCCGGGCATCGACCAGCGTTCCCGCGCCGTCCTGGAACGCGTGCAGCACCCGCACCGACACGTTGTAGCGCATCGCGTACTCGACCGATCGCTCGGCCAGCACCTTGGCTCCCAGGCTCGCCATCTCGAGCATCTCCTCGTGGGTGAGATGCGGGATGCGGCGCGCGTCCGGGACGACGTTGGGATCGGCGGTGTAGACGCCGTCCACGTCGGTGAAGATGTCGCAGAAGTCCGCGTCGAGCGCCGCGGCGAGGGCCACCGCGGTGGTGTCCGAACCGCCGCGGCCGAGAGTCGTGATGCGGGCGTCAGCGTCGACCCCCTGGAATCCCGCGACGATCGCGATCTCCCCGCGATCCAGCGCGGCTTCGATCGGGCCGCGGTCGATCGACTCGATCCACGCGCGGCCGAACTTCGAGTTGGTGCGGATCGCGATCTGGTGCCCCAGGAAGCTGCGCGCCGCGTGACCGCGAGCGCGGAGCTGGATCGCCAGCATCGCCGCCGTCGCCTGCTCGCCGGTCGCGATGAGCACGTCCACCTCGGACAGATCCGGCACCTCGGCGATGTCGTTCGCCACCTTGAGCAAGCGGTTGGTCTCGCCCGCCATCGCGGACACCACCGTCACGACACGGTGTCCCTGGCGTGCGGTCGCGGCCACGCGCTCCGCGGCGCGCCCGATCCGCTCCAGCGTGCCGACGCTGGTGCCGCCGAACTTCTGGACGATCAGCGCCATTCCATCTCCTTCTCGGACGCCGGTTCGGCCGCCACCGTGCGGCTCGGCCCTGCCCCCTCGACGATACGACCGGCCTGGGACGGCAACACCCGCTCCAGTACGTGTTCGGCCACGGCACCCACCGCTTCGAGCACGACCTCGCGTCGCCGTTCGTCCAGCGGCTCGAAGCGAACTCGCAGCCTTTCCGCAGGCAACGCGTCCGGAAACCGGTCGGCCCACTCGACCACCACGATCGCTCCTTCGAAGGCCGCATCGATCAAGCCCAGATCCTGCACCTCCTGGGGGGACTCGAGGCGGTAGCAGTCGGCATGCAGGACCGCGGGAGGAC
>CAZYWA010000714.1:0-3521 GCA_964650975.1 uncultured bacterium | reverse complement strand
GCCTCGAGCGCGAGGGAGTCGAGTATGTCTTCGGCTACTCGGGCGGAGCAGCGATGCCCATCTTCGACGCGCTCGTCGATTCGAAGATCAAGTTGATCCTGGTTCGCCACGAGCAGGGCGCAACTCACATGGCGGACGGCTATGCGCGCTCGAGCGGCCGTCCCGGAGTCGTGCTGGTGACCTCGGGTCCCGGCGCCACCAACTGCGTGACCGGCTTGCTCACGGCGCTCATGGACTCGGTGCCGATGATCGTGCTCACCGGCCAGACCATCACCGCGATGCTGGGGAAAGACGCGTTCCAGGAGGCCGACGTCACCGGCATCACCTATCCGGTGGTGAAGCACAGCTACCTGGTCAAGAAGGCAGCGGACATCCCGCGGATCATGAAGGAGGCGTTCCACATCGCGACGACGGGACGCCCCGGACCGGTGCTGGTCGATCTACCGAAAGACGTGACCCAGGGACCGTGCGCGGCGCCATTCGTCGACGACGTGGAGCTGCCCGGCTACCACGTGCCGGGGCGTGCCGACCCGGCGCTGCTCGAGAAGACCGCGGCTTACATCGCGAAGTCGAAGCGGCCGCTGCTCTACGTCGGCCACGGCTCGGTGCTCGCGAACGCCGGCCCCGCGATCATGCGGCTCGCGGAGCGCTTGCAGGCGCCGATCGTGAACACGCTGCTCGGCAAGGGTGCCTGTCCGGAGGATCACCCGCTGCATCTCGGCATGCTCGGCATGCACGGCACGGCATACGCGAACAAAGCCGTGGGCGAGTGCGACCTGATCATGGCGATCGGCGCCCGCTGGGACGATCGCATCACCGGCAAGCTCAGCGAGTTCTGCAAGGATGCGATCAAGATCCACGTCGACATCGATCGTGCCGAGTTCAACAAGGTGGTGAGACCGGACGTGTCGCTGGCCGGCGACGCCCGGCTGGTGGTCGAGGATCTGATCCCGCTGGTGTCGCGGCTCGATACCGATGCGTGGATCGCGACGCTCGGCGAGTGGCGGAAGCTCCACCCGCTCAAGTACCCGAAGAAGGGTGGGCTGCGCGCGCAGCAGGTGCTCGACCGCCTCGACAAGCTCGGCGGACGCGAGTGCATCATCACCACCGACGTGGGCCAGCACCAGATGTGGGCCGCGCAGTTCTGCCGCACCACGCGGAACCGCCACTGGCTCTCGTCGGGCGGCGCGGGGACGATGGGCTTCGGATTTCCGGCCGCGGTGGGCGCTCAGCTGGCCAATCCCGATCGCAAGGTGTGGGCGATCGTCGGTGACGGCGGCTTCCAGATGACCATGGCCGAGCTCGCCACGGCGCAGCTCAACAAGGTCGCGGTGAAGGTGCTGATCATCAACAACCACTACCTGGGGATGATCCGCCAGTGGCAGGAGCTGTTCTTCGACGGACGGCTCTCGGGCGCCGACCTGGAAGGGAATCCGGACTTCGTGAAGCTGGCGTCGGCCTACGGCATTCCCGGCTGGAACATCCGGCGCGCCGCGGACGTCGACAAGGTCTTGAAGAAGGCGTTCGCCTACAACGCCGGGCCGTGCGTCGTGAACGCGGAGGTCGTGAAGGAGGACAACGTGTTCCCGATGATCCCGGCGGGCGCCGCGTACAAGGACATGATCATCGAGCGCCCCAAGTACAAGCTCGAGAAGCCAGCGGGATCGACCTGAAGCTCGAAAGGCCGCTCGACGTTCGCCGTTCGTAGCGCGGGGGCTCGTCCCCCGCGGAGAGGAACCAAATGGCCACCGCACTCGCCACCCAGGCCGCTCCCGCCGCCGCGACTCTTCCCGCGCCGCAGGGCTCGCTGCACACCATCCGCCTCCTGGTCGCCAACAAGCCGGGCGTCCTGGTCCGCATCGCGCTCGTGTTCGCGCGGCGCGGCTACAACATCGAGAGCCTCGTCGTCAGCGCCGACGCCGCCAACGCCGCGTTCTCGCGCATGACCATCACGTGCAGCGGCGATCCCGAGACGCTCGAACAGATCATCAAGCAGCTCACGAAGCTGATCGACGTCGTCCGCGCCATCGACCACACGGGCCAGGAGATCATCGAGACCGAGACGGCGCTCGTGAAGCTCAAGTGCAAGCTCGACGAGCGCACGGAGCTCCTGCAGATCAGCGAGCAGTACAACGCCAAGGTCGTCGACTACGGCCCCGACTCGCTCGTGCTGCGCCTCTACGGCGTCAGCACCAAGCTCGACGCCTTCTTCGAGCTCATGCAGCAGTACAACGTCGTGGAGCTGATGCGCTCGGGCAAGGTGCTCATGGCGCGCGGGCTCGAGACCACGTAGTCCACCGGCGGCCTCGGTGCGGCTCGCGCTCCTCGCGCTTTACCTAGCCGAGCTGACCCAGGCCGCCGCGCCTTCCGCGCGGCACATCGTCCCGCACCAGGCCGGGGCCGAGAGCTACGAGTCCCGGCCGGCGGCCGCCCCCGAGTTCGCCCCGTTCGGCGACCCGCTCCGCACGATGGTGCAGAAGGCGGTCGTCGCGACCGGCCGCAAGCAGGGCGTGCGCGTCGTGCCCGACGCGCGGCTCGACGCCGCCATGACCGACCTCGTGCGCGCGATGCGCGAGCGCGAGAACCCGCACAGCGAGGCGGTCGAGTTCGTCCTCGAGCACTACGGCATCGTCGAGCCCTACCCGCGGTTCGTGATCGTGCGCGTCGCGCGCGGCTCGGACCCTCGCGCCTCCGACAACGCCGCGTTCGAGGCGCTCGTGCACAAGCTGGAGCTGCCCGAGGGACGGCCGCTCGCGACGATGGGCGTCGGCATCGACCGCGCGACCTCGACGTGGCTCGTCACGCTGGCCATCCAGGACAAGTCGCTCGATCTCGAGCCGGTGCCGCGGAAGCTGCCGCACGAGGGCCGCGCGCGCGTCGCCGGCAAGCTGCTCGGCGCCTTCACGACGCCGCACCTCTTCGTCACCGATCCGCACGGCGGCGCGCGCACCCTGCCCGCCGAGGCGAACGGCGCGCTGTTCAGCGCCGACCTCCGCTGCGACCGCGGCGACGGCCGCTACCAGGTCGAGGTGTTCGGCACCGACGCCGCGGGCCCGCGCGTGCTCGCGAACTTCTCGGTCTACTGCGGGGCCACGCCTCCCGCCACCTTCTCGGGCGCGGCGGGCTTCTCCGCCGCCTCGATCGACACGAAGCAGTCCGAGGGCCGCCTGCTCGAGCTCGTCAACCGCGATCGGCGCGCCGCCGGCCTGCCGGCGCTCGAGGCCGATCCCGCGTTGGCCACCGTGGCGCGCGGGCACAGCGCCGACATGCTGGAGAACCACTTCGTGGGGCACGTCTCGCCCACGACGGGCGGCCCCGGCGATCGGGTCAAGCGCGCGGGCCTCACCTTCACGCGCCTGCTCGAGAACGTGGGCCGCAACAGCTCGGTCGAGGAGCTCGAGATCGCGCTCATGGCCAGCCCCGGCCACCGCTCGGCGATCCTCGATCCCCGCGCGCAGCGCGTGGGCATCGGCATCGTCGTCGACGACTCGTCGCCCGACTTCCCGGTCGTCCTCGGGACG
>CAZYWA010000713.1:0-3526 GCA_964650975.1 uncultured bacterium | reverse complement strand
AAGTGGAGCCGGGTGCGCGCCGGATGCCCGCGGCGGCTCGACCACCACCAGGCCTCCATCGGTGGTAGCAGCAAGCTCAGCACGGCGGGATTGGCGAATCGCAGCATGACGGCGCCGGTTCTCCTTCAAGCCCTGGCCGCGGGCCGGTCCTCGGCCAGCGGCCCGCGGGTGCGCTCGACGACACCGCGCACCATCGCGGCGCGCTCGCGGCTCTCGTCGAGGCTGGTGGCCGCGTTGGCGAACTTGATGCGATCGCAGGCGCGCAGGACCTCGAGCGCCGGCTGCTGCGCGAGCGGATCGACCGCGAGCCGTCGCAGGTCGCGCTCCACCTCGCCCGTCGTCCGCTCCACGGCTGGAAACGCGAAACGGCTCTCGAGGTAGCGCTTGAGGATCGCGGACAGCTCGATGTGAAAACGCCGGAGCTCGCCTTTCGAAAGCGTCTGTCCGCCCAGAAGCCGGTCGAGATCGCCGAGCGCCTGAAGGTCGGCTGGCACCGGCGGTGGCGAGGGCCGAGCCTTCTCGCCGCCGAAACGCTTCGCGAGCCACGAGCCGAGCAGCGCTCCCACCAGCAGCAAGGCACCGACCGCAGCCGCGAGCATCCAGAGCTTCCGGCGGCTGAACGCGAGCTCGGCGGGAGGTGCGAGATCGGCTGGCTTTCGCTGTGCCTCGCCGGACGACAGAACGCTGGCGAGCTCGAGCTTCCCGGCGCCGGTGGTGCGCTCGTCGAGCTTGCCGCCGGGCTCGCGCACCTGGAACGGCACCGGCGGCACG
Source organism: uncultured bacterium (assembly GCA_964650975.1). GTDB lineage: Bacteria > JADJOY01 > JADJOY01 > JADJOY01 > JADJOY01 > CAZYWA01. Next base: position 2,755 of record CAZYWA010000713.1, on the reverse strand, counting down.
TCGATGGTTCCGGTCTCGAAACCTTGCACGACGATCGAGAGCCGGGGCGCTCGGTCCTGCGCATCCGGGGCTGGCGGCACCACATGGACTTCGCGCACCGCAAGCTTGCCGAGCGATCCACCCAGGTCCGGCGCCACCAGCTCTTCACCGGCCTTGGTCGGTACGCGCGCCGAGAGGGTCACGGGGTCTCCGACGTGGAACGGACCGTTGGGCACCTCGAGCGCCACGGGCTCGTCGGCGCGCGCCGCTCCGACGCAGACGGTGACCGCAAGAATGGCAACGACATGGAGGGACGCGCTCCGTCGCGTCCGCAGCGCTCGGTCGAGACGCAACGCCGCGGCTGCGAGGGACCGCAGCCCTCCGGGGACACGCCGGCCGGTTTCGACTCCCGAAGCCATCGCGATCAATGGATGCGGCGGGCGCGCTCGCGGAAGAAGCGGCCGAGCGGCAGCTCGTAGGCCTCGCCGACCCGCAGCGACACCAGGTCGACGCCGGCGCGGGCGAGGGCCAGCGCGAAGGTTTCATCGCGTTCGCGTGCCAGGGCCGCGTACTGATCGCGAGCGCTTCGCGAGCCCAGATCGAAGACCGCCTCGGCGCCGGTCTCGGCGTCGCGCATGCGCACCAATCCGGCCTTGGGGAGCTCGAGCTCGCGGGGGTCGCGGATGCGGATCGCGACCACGTCATGGCGCCGCGCCGCGCGGCGCAGCGGACCCTTGAGCTCCGATTCGCCGAGACCGGGCCCCAGGAAGTCGCTCACCAGGAACACGATCGCGCGCCGCTTCAGGATCCGCCCCAGGTAACGGAGGGCGCCAGCGACGTCGGTGCCGGTGCCGTGCGGCTCGAACAGCAGGATCTCACGCACCACGCGCAGCACGTGCGACGGCCCGGCCGCGGGCGGCAGCACCTTCTCGACCTCGTCCGTGAAGAAGAGCGCCCCGACCTTGTCGCGATTCTTGATCGCCGAGAACGCGAGCAGCGCTGCCACTTCCGCGGCGATCTCGGCCTTGAGCTGGCCGGCCGAGCCGAAGCGCTGCGAGCCGCTCACGTCGACCAGCAGGAACACGGTGAGCTCACGCTCCTCGTTGTAGCGCTTCACGTGCGGCAGCGAGGTGCGCGCAGTGACGTTCCAGTCGATGGAGCGAATGTCGTCGCCCCACGCGTACTCGCGCACCTCGTCGAACTCGATCCCGCGCCCGCGGAACACCGACCGGTACTGGCCGACGAAGCTCTCGTCGGCGCGCCGGCTGGTGACGATCTGGATGCGCCGGATCTTGCGGATGATCTCGCGGGGAATCATTGCCTCGGGGGGGGGGTGGCGGCCCCCCCCCCCCAAAAAACCCCGGGTTTTTTTGGGGGCCCCCCCCCCCAAAAAAAGCGCGGTTTTTTTGGGGCCCCACCCCCAAGTCGGCTCGCGTTGCTCGCCGTGCGCCTTTGGCGCTTGCCACTTGCGCGTTGGTCACGGCACTTCCACCGCGTCGAAGACCTTGCGGACCACGTCGTCGCTGGTGACTTCTTCGGCTTCGGCTTCGTAGGTGAGGATCACGCGGTGGCGGAGCACTTCGAGGGCCACCGCCTTCACGTCCTCGGGGGTCGCGAAGCCGCGACCTTGCAGGAAGGCGTGGGCGCGGGCAGCGCGGGTCAGGAAGAGCGTCGCGCGTGGGGAGGCGCCGTAAAGGATCATGCCGTCGAGCTTGAGGCCGAAATCCTGCGGGCGGCGCGTGGCGTGGACCAGATTGACCACGTAGTCCTTGATGCGCTCGTCCATGTACACGGCCTGCACCGCTTCCCGAGCGGCGACGATCTGCGGCACGTCGACGACCGCGGTCGCGGTGGCGGCTTCGAGACCGCTCATGCGATCCAGGATGCGCCGCTCCTCGTCCTTGCGCGGGTAGTCGAGCACCACCTTGAGCATGAAGCGGTCGACCTGCGCTTCGGGCAGCGGGTAGGTACCCTCCTGCTCGATCGGATTCTGCGTCGCGAGCACCAGGAACGGATCGGCCATCGGATAGGTCCGATCGCCGATCGTCACCTGCCGCTCCTCCATCGCTTCGAGGAGTGCGCTCTGCACCTTGGCGGGCGCCCGATTGATCTCGTCGGCCAGGATCAGGTTGGCGAAGATCGGCCCCTGGCGCGGCTCGAAGGTGGCCTTCGACGGGTTGAAGATCATGGTGCCGATCAGGTCCGAGGGGAGCAGATCGGGCGTGAACTGGATGCGCTGGAAGCTGGTGTGGACGCAGGACGCGAGCGTCCGCACCGCCAGCGTCTTGGCGAGCCCTGGAACGCCCTCGAGCAGCACGTGCCCGCGGGTGAGCAACCCGATGAGCAGCGCATCGATCATCGCGGTCTGGCCGACGATGACCTTCTCGATCTCGCGCCGGAGCGGCATCAGGAATGCCGAGGCTTCGCGTACCCGTTCCGTGGTGGCCTGGATCTGCGGATCCATCCCCCCTCCCTTTCGGCTTACGTGGCGTGGGTGATTTGGTCGATCCCGTGAGGCGTTTTATTTGAAGCCGGGCCCGGCGTCAGCCCACGGGTGCTGACAAACGCCGTTTTCTTGATGCAGTTTCGCCGCGCGTGGTACGTTTTCACTTTTCGGATCGGCTCCCGTCATGACCATCGCACGTAAAGACGTCGAGCACGTCGCCAAGCTGGCGCGTCTCGAGCTTCGTCCCGAGGAGATCGAGCGCATGACCCGTCAGCTCGACCAGATCATCACGTACATGCGCTCGCTCGACGAGCTCGGGACGCTCGATCC
>CAZYWA010000712.1:0-3535 GCA_964650975.1 uncultured bacterium | reverse complement strand
CGCGCGTGGGAATCCGCTCCACCGCGGATCGGTTGCAGGGCGAGGCGAACGCGCGCCTGGCGCAGAAAGACACCCGGGCTGCCGAGGTCCGGGTCGGTCAACTCAAGATCATCGCGGCGGCGTTCCCCGAGGTGCTCGATCCGAAGGATCGATGGCTCACGGAGATCGCGGGGCGTCTCTAACCGCCAGTGGCGGTGCCGCCCGCTGGGGTGTCGGCCGCGATTGCGTCGCAAGCGACCGGGAAGCTCGTGACGGCTTCGCTGACCCCGCCACCGACTCCGGTCAAGGCACCGTCTTCGGACGACCTGCAACTGTGGCTCGCGCTAGCCAGGGAGAGACTGGGGCAGCAGAAGACTGTCGCACCCAAGGGAGAATGCGCAGCGTACTGGTACAAGAAGGTCCTCGCGGCAGATCCACGGAATGAGAAGGCGCTAGAGGGCCTGTCGATCGTCGAGCAGCCGGCTCTCGCGAGCGCGAGGAAGAGGCTGGACGGAGGAATCGACGATGTACGACAGGCGATCGCGATGTTCGAAGGATTGGTGGAGTACTTCGGGAACCTGGAGGCGGAAGGAGCTCTCGAGCAGGCACGGTCGCGATTGGCGACCCTCGAGCGTCTCGGGCGGCTCGAGCTTACGGTGCTCAACGAAGAAGGGAATCGGGCGTTCGCGGTCGTAACGATCAACGGTCGGAACTACGGTAAGCCCAGTCGCGGCGACGCGCTCGGCGTTTACGAGCTCGAGCCCGGAACCTACCCGATTCGCGTTGAGCTCCCACCGTTCTATGGACCTTGGGATGGAACGGCGGCGTTCACGGCGGGTCAAACCGAAAAGCGGACGGTGCGATTGGGCGGAAAGTAGGGGATGCCCGCCACATCCGAGGCAGGGATGACGACGCCCAGCCAAACCGGATATCGAAGACCGCGGCGCCTTGGATTCGCAGCGGTCGCAGCGCTCTCCCTCGCGGGACCGGCGCACGCTTACCTCGTGGATCCAGTCGACCCACGATTCGATCAGGCGGTCACGGCGCAGCAGGCGGGTCGCGCGGCCGAGGCCGATTCGCTCTTCCGAGCACTCGACTCGGATCTCTCGACGCGCTACCGCGCGAATCGCGGAGCGCCACCCGCATCGACACGAGCCCTTCGGGACCGCATGGGTCTTCTCTCCGTGCTGCGCTGGGAGCTCGTCCTGGCGGCGCGCGCGGAGAGTGGCGACGAGCGCGCACAGACTCTCATGCGCCGCATCGTTGACATCGACCCGGCGACCCCGCTGCTGCCTACGGAAACACCGGACCCGGCCAAGGACGAGTTCGAACGGGTGCGGGCGCAGGCACTTGCCGAGCACCCCGTTCCCTGGGACCACCTGCCGACCTTGCTTTGTATGCAGGGATCGCGCACCGCGGTCTACGCCCGCACGAAACCCGCTGCAAAGATCGATCGCATGTACGTCTACATGACACGAGACCTGAGCCGAGACGCCGTGCCGTTGCCGATGAAATCCGCCGGCGACCATGGAGCAGGGCTGGTGTGGACGGCCGAGGTGTCCGAGGCCTACTGCGCGTCGGAGGGCCTCATCTTCTACGCCTTCGAGGGTGTGGACGCGGCGGGTCGCATCCACGGTGGCGTGACTTGGTACCCCCTGGTTGTCCTCCCTAGGAACGAGGATGTCGGGGCCGCTGCCGCGGCGAAGAGGGCGGCGCTGCGTGCGCTGGATTCGCGCGTCTGGGCACCCCAGACGCTCGAGTCATTGCTTCGGTGGGAGCCGGTGACGGTTCACCTCGCCCCCGCGGTGGCCGAGCATTGAGGGCCTTGGCGAGAGCCATGCGACGTTGGCCGGGGCTCGCGCTGTGCTCGGCCCTCGGACTCGCCGGGTGCGCAAAGACCATACCAACGCGTGCTGTGAGCGACGGCTTCGGGTTCTGCAAGGGACTGACCGAAGGAGAGCCGTTTGCGTGCGTGGCCCCCTCCAAACGGTTCGCTCCGACGGATCCCGCCGTCGTCTACCGGATGGAGTTCGAGAACGCGGTGCCGGCGGCTGTTCTGCGTTGTGAGTGGATCGATCCATCCGACGAACCGTATTTGCGGTCGGGGGCGCTTCCTCTCACGGCCGGCACCTATAGCGAGCACGTGGTGCAAGCGTGCATTCTCCCCCTCAACGAGGCGCCGCCGGCGATGTTCGAGGGCCGATGGAAGCTACGGGTGTACTACGACGGAGGACCTCGGACGCGCGCATACAACGCTGGTCTCCTCCGAGACGAAGAGTTCGCGATTGGTGGGTAGAGCCGTGATGCGAGGTCGGTCCGACCTGGTGATGCGATTGGTGGTCGCTCTCATGCTGTGCTGCCTTCCCGTTCGCCGTGCGTCGGCCGAAGAGGCCGACCTCGAGCAGGTCGAAGCGATCTTGCAGGCGGGCGGCGAGGATTCGCGGTCGATTCTTCTCGACGCGCTGCAACGCCTCGCCGGCGAGCAGGCGAGACTCGAGACCGAAGGCGAACGGGAGAGCGACCGAGCTCACGACGTCCGGACGACATTGCTTCACGTCCACGAGGCACTCGCGGGTTTCGCCCAGGTCGACGGGGACGAAGCGAAGCTCGCGCGGCACCTGAAGGAGATGCGTCGGATCGATCCGGCCTACGTTCCCTCTCGGCCGGGCATCGCGGCACTCCTGCAGGCTGGGGACGAGGCCAGCCGCTCCGGGACCTACGAATGGGATCGGGCAAAGCTCGATCGCTTGGCTCCGCCCCGGTTCGTGGCCATCCGTGGGGAGCCGTTCCGCCTCTATGCGCGGCTACCGCCGGGGGGCAAGGGCATCCGAGTTTCGCTCTGTCCGTCCGCGGACTGCTCACGCCAGCAGGAGATCGCGGGTCGCCCGATGGTCGAGGATTTGAAGCGCTCCCCGATCATCGGGATGGCAGAACGGGCAGTGGACGCAACCGGGGCATGGGCCCGTTCAGGACTGTGGGTCATCGATGTTCCACCCGCGTGGTTCGGATCGAGCGACGTGTTCAGCTACCGACTCCTCATGGACGGGCTTGACCGTCCACCGGCCGCCTACGTTCGCGTGAAGGTCGTCGACAGCCAAGCCGCGATTGACCCGGACGCGCGCTTCGGTATCGAGGCGCAGCGAGAGATCGCACGTTATCGGATCGCGCCTAACCCGCGGGGCGCGAGCACCCTGCCCGCCGGCGTAGAGGGGGTGGACCCCGACGACCGTGGCGTCTTCCGCCAGGACGGCCGAATCGAGTTGCTCATCGCTCGATAACCTGCCCGGGCCGTTCGCTCGCGCGGCTTCGTGTGCCATCCCGGCATGCGATGAGGCTTGAGCCGAATCGTCTTTTGAGGTCGAATCCCGGTCCTCCGCGCGAGCCTTGATACTGACTCCATGGCGAAGGCCCGACCGACCGCAACGCCGACGCACGCGGCCCCGTCCAACCAGCGCAAGCGGGGGCGACCACCGCGCCCTGATGCGGAGCGGACCGCCCGGCGAACCATCCGCGTTCGCCCCGAAGAGTGGGATCAGATCACGCTCGTTGCTGTTCG
>CAZYWA010000711.1:0-3542 GCA_964650975.1 uncultured bacterium | reverse complement strand
TTCTTGCCTTGTGGATTACCGATTTTCTCGAGTCGCGGCCCTGTAGCTCAGCCGCCGTTGGTCCAGAGCGGCAGAACCTCCTTGGGGAAGCCCTCGTCGCGATCGTCCTTGTCGTCGTCGTGCAGCTTCTTGGTCTTGAGCGAGAGCTCCCGATCGGTGCTCCGGGAGACGGTCACGTTGCCACTGAACTCCTTCAAGTTACGGACACCTCCAGGAGAGGAGAACGGCACCTCGCGAGTCGTTCCGTCCTTGTGGGTCACGATCAGCTTGGTGCTGTTCGCCTCTCGCCAATCCCCTTTCACCTCGCCGCGCACGTTGAAGGTGATGTTGGCGCCATCCTCGTGCTCCACGGTCACGTCCGCGTGCAGGTGATCGCTGTCCTTGCTCGATCCTCCGGAGGAGACCGCGGGCTGCGCGGAGGCCGAAGGCTGCGGTGCTTCTCCCGCGAGATCGGAATTCCTGCAGAGCTCCACCGTGTTCGGGCCGAGCTTGGCGAGCGTCGAATCGAAGGCCGCGCGGTCGCCCGCGGTGTCCTTCATGAACTGGCCGAAATCGTTCGCGTCCTCGGTGATCGCGCGGTCGAGGATCGTGACCTCGTCGAGCTTCGCCGAGATCAGGTTGCACGCCTTGCCAAGCTGCTTCACGTTGGGCGTGAAGTGGGCCACCAGCGCGTCGTAGTCGCGAACCCGCTCCGAGAGGTCGCGTTTCGCCTGGATCAGCTGATGCACCTTCGGCCGGTACTTGCCCGCGTCGACCCGGAACAGATTCTCCAGCTGGATCGCGAGATTCTTCTCGTCCGCGTTGAGGCGCATCACGGCGTCCTTGTAGGGTTGCTGGGATGGCGGTTCCGCGTTCGCGACCGCCACGAACGCCAGCGAGAATCCGAGCGTGGCGAGGATCGATTTCTGGAACATGTGCGGGCTCCTTCTTCTGGTGGTGGCGAGTTCGAGGGTTCATGCCGAGGTCATTCAAGGTAGCGGGCCGGTGCGGCCGTCGGTATCGGTGCGGATCAGCCCGCCACCGGTCGTGTAGGAACCGACGGGCGGCTCCGAGCCGAGCCTCCCGGCGACGGCGGTTTCGCGATCACAGCGAGAGATCCAGCGCCACCGCGACCAGCGCCACGTCGGCGGGATGCTCGGTGCCGAGGTGGTGGCCTTCCTCGTCGAACACCTGGACCTTCGAGTTGGTCACGGCACCGGCACGCAGGCTCAAGCCGAACGGGCGGTAGGCGACACCAACGGAAAGCGGCACGCGGGTTTCTTCGCCGATTCCACGGGGAAACGGCCCATCCGAATCGAGCCGGAAGCGGCGGTCCTCGTAGCCGAGCGCCACGTCGAAACGCCACGCGCGCGCGTCGAACGCGTCGTACGCGAGCGAGACGCCTTGCGCCGTGGCGAGCGTCAGCCGGTCGGTGATGTGCCACTCGATGCCCGGAAACGGCAGCACGAACGGGTCGTCCTCGAGACGCGTGTGTCCCACCACCCCGAGCGTGACCGCGAGCGACGGAGTCCACTGGTAGCGCACCGCCAGGGCGCCGCCCCCGGTCACGCTGCCGCCCCAGTCGGATGCATCCTCCGACGAGAACTCGACGGTGCCGATGACCAGCACCGCCCAGTCGTCGGCGATCTGCTTCACCACCAAACCGCGGAAACTGGTGAGCGACACGGTGCCGAACGGACCGTCGGGCGCCGCGGCGCCGGCGAACGTGCCGCTGCCGCCGCTCCAGTCGTAGAGATCCACGTCCTCCGCCACCTCGACGCCGACGATGGTGCCGTCTGCGACCGGCGCGCGCAGACTGATCGTGCCTGCCAGCCGCCCGATCCCGACCCGCGAGCCGTCGTCACCGAACGACGCCCGCGAGGCCGCCTCGACGCGCGTCGAGATCCCGAGCGCCACATCCGGCACCAGCTGAAACTCGTCCTGCTCGGGGATGTGCTCCGCGGGAGTGCGGTCCGGAGAATCGACCGACGGACCGCTCGGCACATCGGCCGCGCGCGCCAGCGGCACGGCGACGACCAGCCCCACGGCCACGACGGCCGCGGACATCCCGACCCCAACCGATCGCTTCGTCTTCATCGCCTGGCTCCTCGATCCCGACCCCATGGGGTAACCGATCGTGGCGGGACCGGAGGGAACGCGCCGGGAGTTTTGCGGGGTTCTCGCGAGCGCTGGTACGCTCGGCGAACCATCCCCCGGCGAGAGTCACGGAGTCACGCCATGATGAACGGCTCGAATCGGACCGTCGTCCTCTCGCTCGCCTGCTTTCTCTCGGCACTGGTCGCCGCGACCGCTACCCCGGCGTCGCCGGCGCGGGCGGCCACGTTCACCGTCACCAAGACCGCCGACACCAACGACGGCGTGTGCGACACGGATTGCTCGCTTCGCGAGGCGATCGTGGCCGCGAACGCAAGCCCGGGAGCCGACACGGTGGTGGTGCCCGCGGGCACGTACTCGCTCACGCTCCTCGGCTCGGGCGAAGACTCGGCGGCGTCCGGCGACCTCGACATCCTGGACGACGTCGCGATCCAGGGCGCGGGCGCGCTGACCACCATCGTCGACGCCGCCCCGCTCGCCGCCGGCGGCGCGGCCGATCGCGTGTTCCACATTCCCTTCAGCGGCCACGCGGGCGCGGTCTCGATCTCGGGCCTCACGATCCAGGGCGGAGGCGGCGTCAACGCCGGCGCCGGAGTCGACAACGATAGCCTTCACACGAGCCTCACGATCACCGACTGCACGATCCAGAAGAACTCGGTCGCGCTCGACGGCGGCGGCATCTCCACCGCCGGACCGCTCGTCGTCGATCGTTCGACGCTCACGCTCAATTCGGCCGGCACCGGCGGCGGAGCGCTGATCGCGGGTGCGTTCTTCGAGGAGACGAGCGCCACGATCACCAACTCGACGATCACCGCGAACCACTCGGGCGATTTCTGCGGCGGACTGTGGTGGTTCGGCCAGTTGACCCTCGTGAGCTCGACGGTATCGGGCGACACCCAGAGCCGCTTCGGCGACCTCTACACCTTCGACGGCGGCGCCACCGTCCAGAACACGCTCATCGACGGATCGTGCACCGCCGCGATCGGCTCGCAGGGCGGGAACCTCGAGAGCCCGGGTGACACCTGCTCGTTCCATCAGGCGAGCGACCAGGCGGGCGTCGCCGACCCGATGATCGGCGCCCTCGCCTCGAACACCGGCGACACGCCGACCTTGGCACTCCTGCCCGGCAGTCCGGCGCTCGACGCGGCGGTCACCGCTACGTGTCCCGCGACCGATCAGCGCGGAGTCCCCCGCCCGCAAGGAGCCGCGTGCGACATCGGCGCCTTCGAGCGCCGGCCCGGCTGCGTCGCCTCGATCGCCACCCGCGGCCGCGACGGCCGCCTCGCGTCCTTCGACTTGGGCCAGCTCGCGGCGATCACGACACCGCTGGCGCTCGCCGGGATCGGCTGGCTGCGCAGGCATCGCCAACGACGGGCGGTGTCTTGACTCGCTCGCCACGGCTGGCCGGCAGGAGTTTTCCGGGGGTCCGTCGTGCAGACGCAAGACGG
>CAZYWA010000710.1:0-3562 GCA_964650975.1 uncultured bacterium | reverse complement strand
CATCGCGATTCGACGTTGCGGACGCGAGGGACCGCGTCCCTCCGACCGCCGGCACTGGAGGTCGAGGTGAAGCGGGGCCTGATCGGCGCCATTCTTTCCCTGAAGATCCGCCCTCGGAGGTGCACCGTGATTGGATCGAGTCTCCCCGAATCCACGCAGCTGGCGATGCTGTCATCCACGCCGGCATCTTCGCGATCGACCGGCCTCGGTAGCGGGCGACGGCGGCACTCGATGTTTGCTCCAGCGCTGGCCGCGGTGCTCGCGGTTGCGTCCGCGCTCGCTGGAGAGGCGCGGGCCGCGGGCGACGACACGCTCGTCCACCGGCTGGCGTTCGGGTCGTGTGCCAAGCAGACGCAGCCGGCGCCGGTATGGGATGCGATCGCGGACTGGAAGCCCGAGGTCACGGTGCTGCTCGGCGACAACATTTACGCCGACACGATCGACATGGACGTGATGAAGCAGAGCTACGCGCAGCTCGCCGCCCTGCCCGGCTTCCAGCGGCTGCGCGCGGGCACGCACCTGGTCGCGACCTGGGACGACCACGACATGGGCGCCGACGACGCGGGCTCGGACTACCCGATGCGCGCCGGCTCGAAGCAGGCGTTTCTCGATTTCCTGGGTGAGCCGGCCGATTCGCCGCGACGGCAGCGCGACGGGGTCTACGAGTCGTACGTGTTCGGGCCGCCCGGGAAGCGCGTTCAGGTGATCCTGCTCGACACCCGCTGGTTCCGCAGCCCGCTCAAACGAGCCGAGACGCCGGGCGATCCGCATCGCGGCCGCTTCGGTCCGTATCAGCCGAACGACGATCCGTCCGCCACGATGCTCGGTGAGGCGCAATGGCAGTGGGTGCGCGGCGAGCTCGAGCGGCCCGCGGAGATCCGGCTGCTCGGCTCCTCGATCCAGCTGCTCGCCGAGGACCACGGCTTCGAGAAATGGATGAACTTCCCGCGCGAGCGCGAGCGGCTCTTCGCCACCCTCGCGGCGGCGCACGCCACGGGGCTGATCGTGCTGTCGGGAGATCGGCACGCGGCCGAGCTGTCGCTGCTGCCGGCGGCGGGACGGGTCGACGAGCTCACCGGGCAGCGCACGGCCAATCCGCTCGGTTATCCGCTTTTCGATCTCACCGCGTCGTCGTTCAATGCGCCGCGGCCGTGGGCGTGGGAGATCAACCGGCATCGGGTGGGAGACGTTTATTTCGCGGCGAATTTCGGGACGGTCGAGATCGACTGGGAGCGGGCCGATCCGCAGGTGACGCTGTCGATTCGGAACGACAAGGGGGAGACGGTGTTCGCGCACGTGGTGTCGCTCTCGGCGCTCAGGGCGGGCGCGGGCGTGCACTGAGCGCCGAGGCTGGCAGGGACGGCGGGATGGGGCCCGCTCGAACGCGACGGCAGGCGCCGCGGAGCGGCGCCCTCCACGCCACGTTCCAAAGGGCGCGTTCGATACGGCGCGTTTGATACGGCGCGTTCCATCGCCGTGACAGGGCGATTCTGCGCGATTCGACACTGCGGACGCGACGGAGCGCGTCCCTCCCACCTCGGGATTAGCTCCCGCCGAGCGCCCTCGCGCCGTGCATCTGGAAATGGCCCACGAGCACCTCGAGCCCGGGCGGCAGGTGGCCGCGGGCGCCGATCGCGCGGGCCGCGTCGCGCGCGGCGCCGTCGAGCTGTAACAGGTCGAACAGCGTCTCGAGCGCTTCGCGTGCACCCGACGGTTCGAGTGCGTTGCTCGCACCGGACGTTTCGCGCGTCTCGCGCGGATGCGCACGCTCCCACGCGAGCCAGAGCTTTCGCTTGAGCGCGACGAACAGGAAGAGTGCGTGGCCGTTCATGTCGGCCAGCACGCGATCGCGATCGGCGGGCCACTCGGGATCGAGCCGCGACTCGAGCTCGGTCCAGCGCGGATCGTCGAGCGCGGTGTCGAGCAGGGAGAAGAGCCCGGCTTGCGCCACGTGGTGCTCGGGCGCCACGTACTTTTCGAGATGGCAGAGGTCGTGGATCACGAAGTCGAGCGGGTCGGCGTGGGGCGAGGTGTCGGTGCCGTCGGCGAGCAAGGAGACGCATCGCCACCCTCTTCCCTGAAGGGCCAGCACTTCGCGGGGCGGCGGGCGACGGTGGAGCAGCACCGCGCGGCGCTTTCCCGCGGCCCACGCGAGGATCGCGCGCGGTACGGCGTCCTCGATCTGGAACAGCCGCTGCGCGGCGAACGGCTCGAGCGCCGGATCGGCGATGTCCCGAGCGAAGGGCGGTGAGCGAACGCCGCTCGCCCAGCGGGCGCCGTGGCGCCGCGCTGCGTGACGAGCCACGAACGCCGCGACGGCGATCGCGGAGTCCTTCGCGAGCGCCGGCTCGTCGACTATCCTTGGCCGGTTCATCTTAAGCCGAGTCTCGCCCACCAGCCCGCGGTCTTCCATTCCCGCGCGAGTGGCGCCGCCCACCGACCACCTCCCGCCATGAGCACGCGTTCCGCCCACGTACTCGCGGCCCTGCGCTCGCCCGCCGCCCGGCGTGCGGCGCTCTGGGCGCTCGGCGTCTGCTTCGTGGGACTGGTGTTCGCGCAGGGGTGGATCAACGAGGACGCGTTCATCATCTTCCGCACCGTCGACAACTTCCACGCGGGCCTCGGCCTGCGCTGGAATCCCTTCGAGCGCGTGCAGACGTACTCGTGCCCGTCGTGGACCTTGCTCCTGGTGTTCGTCGACTCGCTGATCCGGAACGTGTTCGTGACGGCGATCCTGCTCTCCGTGCTGCTCGCCGGCGCCACGTTCTGGGCGTGCGTGCGCTGGAGCAAGGATCAGCCGCTCTGGCGGTTGCTGCTCTTGATCGGGCTGCTCGCGAGCTCCAAGGCCTTCATCGATTACTCGTCCTCCGGCCTCGAGAATCCGCTCGCCAACTTCCTGCTGGCGATCTTCCTGGTCGCGTACGCGTGGTTCCGCCGCGCTGCCGGGGTCGAACGCGAGCGCAGCGCGATCGTGCTGCTGCTCGCGTCGGTGGGCATCGTGCTGACGCGCCAGGATCTGGTGCTGGTGGTCGGTCCGGCCGTGCTCGATGTGCTGATCCGGCTCTACCGGACCGTCGGCTGGAAGAAGCTCGTCGCGATGTGCGCGGTGTGCGGCTTGCCGATCCTGGCGTGGGAGGGGTTCTCGCTCCTCTATTACGGCTTCCTCGTGCCCAATACCGCCTTCGCCAAGCTCGGGCACGGCGCCGAGGCGGACGTACTCCGGAGCCAGGCCGTCGAGTACTTCGTCACCACCTGGCGCTCGGATCCGATCACGGTGCTGATCGTGGCGTGCGGGACCGTGGTGTGCGCGGTGGCGCCGCTCGCCGGCGACCGGCTGATCGCGCTCGGCATCGCCGCGTATCTCGGCTACGTCGGCCACATCGGCGGCGACTGGATGGTCGGCCGGTTCTTCGCCGCGCCGCTGCTCGCGAGCGCGATGCTGCTCAGCCGCCGCGCGCCGGCTCCGCTCGCGGCGGTGGTCGCCACCGGTGTCGTGGCGCTCACGGTCGCCCTGCCGCTGGCACCGATCAAGATCTGGAAGCCCTATCCCTGGGAGACCACC
>CAZYWA010000709.1:0-3577 GCA_964650975.1 uncultured bacterium | reverse complement strand
GGATGCGACCCGAGAGATCGGCTTACCGTGCCGCCGACTCGGGCCTGTCGAGGTCCTAGGTCTTCTCCGACGAATTCTCACGGTCGAGCTGGAGGAGCGAACACTTCCGGACTTCGATCCTCGGCTGCCGGTGGGGGCACAGATCGGTATCGCGGCCATCGAGCGTCACCGCGATCGCGTGTGGGTCGACGGGGGCCAGGGCGGCACGCGCCGCGTCTACCGCGTCCTGACCCTCATCGAGCGACCCCCCGGGGTCGAACCGGGCGTGGCGCTCCGGTTCCTCGAGATCGCCGGGGACTGGCTTCTCACACTCCAGTGGAATCGCCCCGAGCATGAGAGGGTGATGCGAGAGCTGACGAAGAAGCAGCTTCTCGCGAACCGCGTAAACGTTGGCGGCATGCTCGACACCAACGCCGAGCTCTTCGAAGAGTCAGCAAGCGAGTACCGGAAGAGTGGCGTCGGACAGGGATTCATCCGTGGATCGCTTCACGTCGTCGTCTGGGGCGGGACCGACGCCGAGGTGGCCCAGCGAGTCACCGTCGTCACGAGTGCGATGCAACGCTTGCGGTTTGGCTTCGCGCCAGAGCGCTGGGCCGCGGACGAAGCCCTTCGACAGGTTCTTCCAGGTGGCTACCGCCCCACGGTGGATCGGAAGTTTCTTCAGCGCGAGCTCACGTACGCGACCCATCAGGTCGTGACGCTCTTCCCGATCGTGAAGGAACCTGAGCGGTTCTCGCGAGCGGCCGATCATCTCTTTCTCTCGATGCACGGCGAGCCCGCAACACTCTCGCTTTTCGGCGACGCGACGCCTCCGCACGGGTTCATCGTGGGTCGCACTGGAGCCGGGAAAAGCGTCCTCGCCGCAGCGCTCATGAGCACCTCGACGGGACTCGGGGATCCAGGCTCAGGACACAGTCGACCGACCTTCCAGGTCGTGATCGACATCCGCCGCACGTACGAACGGCTCGCGGCCTACCTGGGCGGTGGGTACTACGAGCTGCGGCTCGGCACGGACTTCTGCTTGAACCCGTTCGATCCGGAGGTCCTCGACGTCGACGGGAGGCCCATCGAGGATCGCCTGGCCTTCCAGCAAGCGCTGTTCATCTCGATGGTGGAAGGACGTCACGACCGGCTGAGCCGAGCGCAGGCGGGGATCTTGAAGGAGCTGCTGATCCGCACCCATGAGCGCTTTCTCGGCGAGGCGCGCCGCCCGACGCTCTCGGACGTGCTCGACACGTTTGGAGACGCGACCTTCCTCGATCGAGTGGGGTCGAGCGCCCGCGCCTTCGAGAAGGACGTTCGACTCATGGTGAAGGACTTTACGCGGCAGGGCACATTCGGCCGGCTCGTGGATGGCCCGTACCGCATGAGCCTGGGAACGGGGCACTACGACGTCTTCAACGTCGCGGGGCTGAAGGAACACCCTGAGCTCCAGGCCCTTGTCGTGCGAACCCTCGTCTATTCGATCCAGACGCGGGTGCAGCAGGCGTTCGCGGAGGGACGGCGCAGTCGCATCTGGCTCGACGAAGCGTGGAGCTTCCTCCAGACGTCGTCCGAGGCCGCGAATTTTCTTCACGAGGCATATCGCGCCTTCCGACACTGGGGCGCGGGCATCGTGTGTATCACGCAACAGCCGGGAGATCTTCGCGGCGACGCCGGCGAGACCATCCGCTCCAACTCCGGAACCGAGATCTTCCTCGCGATGACCCGGGACCAGGTCGGAATGTGCCAGGGGCCGCTCAAGCTCACCGACACGGAAGCGGCAGCGATCGAACGACTGCGGACGATTCCGGGCTCGTATTCGGAGTTCTTCGTGCGGACCGGGGACGACATGAAGGGGACGCTGCGCTATCCGTGCCCGCCCGAGGTCTACTGGATGTGCGCCACCGACTCGGACGACATGCGTGTCCTCGACCAAGCCATCGCACAGCACGCCGGCGACGTGCGTGCGGCGGTGCTGTGGCTCGCCGAGCACTACCCGAACGGGGCACGCGGGATGCGGCGCGGCACCGCCGCGGCGTGATCCAAAGGAGTGAGACGATGAAGCGAATGACGATCAGGGCTGTGGTTGGGTGCGCGATCGCTATGGGGTGCGCGTGCTCGAGTTTGGACGAGGCCGCGATGCGCGCTCAGGACGAGGCCTACATGCTTGGAGTCGAGGCAGGACGACAGCGCACCTGGACCGAGCTCAACGGTGGACTCACGAATCCGCAGACCTTCCGCGGTCCCCTCCTGGCGCGGATCGCGATGCCGGAGCGACGGCGCGGCGCAGTCGTGATCGGCCCGAGTGAGCAAGTCGTGGTCGTCCGTCCAGGCGTGTGGGAAGAGCGACCCGTCTCAGCGTCCGTAGTCATTCCCTGATCGGTCGAGTGCCCAAGCCGCTTGCATCGAGTGCCACGGCGTCGAGCACCGAGGTCGCCCGGAGGATGGGCTGCGAGCACTTCCCGGCTGTGGGATTCGCGAAACCCGTCATCACACCCGGCAGAGACCCGCACCGTCGTGGAGCCAGAGGGCCGTAGATCGCGACCACCGCGATGGTCGTGGGATCGAGGAGCGGCACCGTGACCGGTGCTGGACAGTCCCGAAGCACCAGGGCGCCCTCGAGCACGGGAACCGCGGTTTGCTCCAGCTCGACGGGGCTTGCTATCGTGTGCCGGCAAACTGCCCCTCACCGGAATGCACAGTTTGACGCGAATGCCAGCGCTTCGATAGGTGTACTCTTGGTCGACGCGGATGCTGCCATGACGCACGCACGCACGCACGCACGCACGCACGCAAATTTCGGGCCGACGTAGCCTGGCCTCCCGCCTTACCTGACATCGTTCGCCGCCACTCGGTCGCTCTGATCCTGGAGCGACCCGATGAACGTTCCTCACCGTATCCCGATTTTCTTGGGGGTACGACGTGATCGACGTGCGTCTG
Source organism: uncultured bacterium (assembly GCA_964650975.1). Lineage (GTDB taxonomy): Bacteria > JADJOY01 > JADJOY01 > JADJOY01 > JADJOY01 > CAZYWA01. The sequence goes on along the minus strand of CAZYWA010000709.1, from coordinate 655 downwards.
GTGACCACCGGCGAAGAGCGAGATGCCGTGTACCGCTTCCGGCATCACGCCTACGTCGAGCTGATCGGGCGCAAGCAGATTCACGCCGATCACGAACGAAGAACGATCATCGAGAGGCGCCGAGGTCGTGAGTTCGAGCGAACTCCGCGACGAGCGCCGCAACAGACCACGATCCCTATCCGGGCGGAACAGGCAGTCACTCGGGTTGCGGGCTCCGCCTCGCGCCGGATGAGCGGCAAGGACTTCCGGCAGGCTCCCAAGGCTATCGGTGATGAGCGTGGTTGAAGTCCGGTTAGCAGTGTCAGAGTCGGATCGCGAGGCCGTTTACCGATTCCGGTACGAGACCTACGTCCTTGAGCTCGGCTATCCGCAGCGGTACGCCGACCACAAACGCAGAGTTGTCCGCGAACCCCTTGATAGCGTTGGCCACATCTTCGTTGCCTGGGATGAGGATCGAGTCGTCGGCACAGTTCGTGGGACCTACTCTCGCGAGTGCGACCTCGGGTACTACGAGAAGCTGTACGCGATGGCTGAGCTTGGCGGCGACCTACATCCAGAACACACCGCAGTGAGCAGCAAGTTCATGGTCGGAAGAAGCCATCGGCGCTCGGATGTTGGGCTTCGGCTCGCTATGGCGACCTACGTGCAAGGCCTC
>CAZYWA010000708.1:0-3586 GCA_964650975.1 uncultured bacterium | reverse complement strand
AGTCGTCGGAACGAAGCTCGAGCAGTCGCTGCGATGGCGCTCCGGGCGTGCCAGCGGGAGCCGGCTCCGGCGCGGGAGCCGGCTCCGCGACCGGCGATGCCTCCTCGGCACGTGAGCGGGGCGCGAGGAGCGCTCCGAGACATACGACCGACACCAGCGCGTGGAGCACGGCGCTCCGGGCAGGCGAAAACTCGGCGCGCACCGGCCGAACCCTAGCACGACCGCGCCGGCCTCGATACGATCGCGGCTGCTGCAAATCGCCAAAATCGCGCTCACCTAAGCATCTATCCGGCGAGGCACGTCATGGCCCTGGAAGTTCGCATCGATCACGTCCCCAACGGCGCGGGCTGGGACCTCAAGCTCAAGCGCACGGTCTCGACCGAGCATCTGCGCGCCGGCTCGCGGCCGCTCGCGATCATCCCCGGCTACGGGATGAACGCCTTCATCTTCGGGTATCACCCGAGCGGTTTCTCGATGGAGGAGTTCTTCGCGCGACGCGGCTTCGAGGTGTGGTCGCTCTTCCTGCGGAAGCAGCGCGGCACGCGACGACGCGGCGGCACCAACCGCTTCGGCATGGCCGAGGTGGCGATCACCGACCTGCGCGCCGCGTTCGACCACATCGCGTCGGCCACCACGACCGGAGGCGACCGGATCGACTCGATCGGGTGCAGCCTGGGCGGCAGCTACCAGTACATCCACGCGAGTCTGGTGCCCGAGAACAAGATGGGTGCGATCGTGTCGATCGGCTCGCCGCTCGCGTGGACCTCCGTCCACCCGCTCATCAAGCGGCTCTTCGCCAATCCGCGCATCGTGGGCTCGATCCCGTTCGTCTTCTCGAGCCACCTGGCGGAGCTGGGCTTCCCGCTGCTCAAGCGCTTTCCCAAGGTGCTGCGCATCTACGTGCACCCCGAGATCACCGACACCAGCAAGATCTCGACGCTGGTCAAGACCATCGAGGACCCGGTGCCGCAGATCAACCGCGAGATCGCCGAGTGGATCCGGAAGCGCGATCTGGTGCTCTCGGGCCGGAACGTCACCCGCGCGATGCAGCACGTGAAGAATCCACTACTGGTGGTGGTCGCCAATCGCGACGGCATCGTGCCCGAGAGCACCGTGATGTCGGCCTTCGAGGCGAGCGGCGCCACCATGAAGGACGTGCTGCGCGTCGGCACCGACGTGCTTCACTTCGCGCACGCGGATCTCTTCATCAGCCGTCATTCGCACGAGCTGGTCTTCGAGCCCATCGCCGCCTGGCTCGAGAAGGTGAACGGCGTGCGCGCGAACGCGGCGGGAAACGCGATGAAAAAGGTCAGCCGGAAGGTGAAGCCGGCAGGTTCGCGTCCTGCCACACGACCCAGCTCGGGTCCGGGTTCTCGGAAAGGCGCGCGAGCATCGCGTCCTCGCCCCTGAGCGTCCAGCGGAAGAACGCGGTCGCGGTGCGGTTCAAGATCGGCAGCGCGACCGACGGATCGATGAACGTGAATGGCGTGCCGTCGTCGATGTGCGTGCCCTGACCGCAGCCGTCGCCGTCGAAGATGAAGGGCAGGAACTCGCAGCCGTCGGTGAAGGTGAAGTGCCCGGCGTCCTTGATCTCGGCCAGCATCTTGGGGCCGGTCGACTTGGCGTAGAGCGCGGCGTTCTCGTCGAAACCGGCGCGACCGATGGTGCGGTCCTCGAACGCCGTCCACTGCAGCGACGGGATGTGGAACGGCTGCGACAGGAACGGGATCACGGCGCCCGCCATGGGCATGGCGGCGGCGACGCGATCGTCCACCACCGGCATCTGGAAGGTGGTGCTGCCGCCGAACGAGTGGCCGCCCATGCCCACGCCGGCGCCGAGCGTGATGGTGCCGGTGAAGAAGCCGGACGGGTCCTTCTGGCCCCACGCGAGAAACGTGTCGTAGAGCAGCTTCATGTCGAGGACCCGGTCGATGTACTCGAAGGGCACCAAGAGCGGGTCGAAGATCGCGTAAGTACCGTCGGAGCGCTGCGCGAAGAGCGCGTTCCCCAGATGGTCCGGCGCCACCACCACGAAACCGTGGCTCGCCAGGTACTCGGCCAGCGAGAAGTTCTGGAAGCGGATGCTCGAGTTGCCGTGCGAGAGCGCGATCAGCGGATACGGCCCGTCGTGCCGGTCGATGTCCGCGTCGCGCACCGCGCCGGTGAGCGCGTTCAGATTGTCGACGCCACCCACGCCGTAATACTTCTGGATGATCTTGGTGAGCGGATCGACCAGCGCGGCCGGGATGAAGCCGATCACCGGATCCTTGGGTGCATTGAGTGCCGAGGCCGTCGCCGGGTACCAGACCTCGGTGGTCACGCGGCGCGGGATCGGATAGCTCGCGGTCAGGTCCTGGCGACTCGGATCGTCGATCGGGATGGTGTGCACACCCACGGGAAAGGGCCCCAGCGCAGCCGGATCCGCGTCCTCCGGATGAAACGGTGCGGCGGAATCGCCGCAGCGCGCCATCAGGACCGCGAGGATCGCCACCGCCAAGCGAAGCGTCTTGGACGCTTTCATCGGACCTTGTCGGTGGCGGTGTCTTCCACGAATTCCGGGTAGAGCACCTTGGCGCAGCGCGGGCAGATGGCGTGGCTGAAGTCGGCCTGCGAGTGATCGCGGACGTACGACTCGATCTGCGTCCAGTAGCCCTGGTCGTCGCGGACCCGCTTGCATGAGGCGCAGATCGGCAAGAGCCCGCTCAAGGTCTTGACCTGAGCCAGCGCCGCGCGCAGCTCGGTGATCAGGTGCTCGCGCTCCTCCTCGGCCTTGACGCGGTCGGTGACGTCGCGCACCGAGCCGATCACGCCCTGGATGACCGGATCGTCGAAGCAGATCCGTCCGGTGCCCTCCAGGTGGCGCCACGACCCGTCCTTGTGGCGCGCCCGAAAGCGCGCCGGTGTCGAGCCCGCGGAGACCGAAGGAGCCGTCGGCCAGCCCGCGATGTCGGTGGTGATGTGCTCGATGTCCTCGGGGTGGATCAGGTCCGTCAAGCGCGTGCCTTGCAGCTCGTCCACGGAGAAACCCAGCATCTTCTCGATGGCCGGGCTCACGTAGCGGATCGTGCCGTCGGGCTCGAGCAGCGTGATCGCATCGGACACTTGCTCGATGAGCGCACGGTGGTGAGCCTCGCTGAACGCGAGCCGCGCCTCGGCTTCGCGGCGCGCGGTGATGTCGCGCGCGTTGATGATCACTCCGCCCACGACGGGGTCGTGAAGCAGGTTGTGTCCCGAAGCCTCGACCTCGAGCCACCGGCCGTCCTTGTGGCGCATCCGGAACTCGACCCACGCCAAGCCTCCCGGTTCCGAGATGCGATCGCCGAAGACCGCCATGACCCGTGGCAGATCGTCGGGATGGATCAGCTCGAAGGCGCTGCGCCCGATCAGCTCACTCGGCGACCAACCGAGCACTCGCGTCACCGAGGGGCTCAGGTAACGCTGCAGGCTCTCGGCGTCGACGACCGTGACGACGTCCAGGGCATTCTCGATCATCGCGCGAAAGTAGGCCTGACTCCGCTCGAGCTGCTGCTCGAGCGCGAGACGATCGGTGATGTCGCGCGCCACTCCCACCAGACCGACGATCCGG
>CAZYWA010000707.1:0-3588 GCA_964650975.1 uncultured bacterium | reverse complement strand
GAGGGGCCGCGGAGGCCCCACCGCGGGCACTGCTTCCCATCCCCTGCCAGCGCGTGCCATCGCGCCGGAGGCGCGGCGGAACGCGCTGGCCCTCGCGCTGCAAATTCTCGCGGACCAGACACCTTCCGCGCAAGCCCCTCGGGGCGTGGTCGAGGTGCTGTGCCGCGAGCTGGCGCTGGAGGCGGGCGAGCTCTGGCAAGTCACGCCCACGGGCGGCACGATCGAGCGGGCCGAGTCGTGGCACGCGGTCGGCGGCGCGCTCTCCGAGTTCGATGCCGCGGGCGCGGGCCGCTCGTGGCCGGTGGCGGGCGGGCTGCGCGCGCGGCTCTGGTCGGAAGGCGAGCCGTTGTGGGTCGAATCGTTCGGCGAGGATCCTGAATTGCTGCGCCCGGCCGAGGCGCGCCTCGCCCAGCTCCGGTTCGCCTTGCTGGTCCCGGTCTTCGACGGGCCCCAGGTGAGCGGACTGCTGTTGCTCGCCGCGCGCACGCCGATCGAGGCCGATCCGGCGCTGGCCGCGGCGCTCGCGGTGGTCGGCAGCCAGCTCGGCCGGTTGCTCGCCCACCGGCGAACCGCCGCGGCGCTGGCGTGGGCCGAGACCCGCTGGCGGCTCATGTGGGAGTCGAACATGCTCGGGATCATCGTCGCCGATACCGGCGGCTGGATCCGCGAAGCGAACGAGGCGTTCCTGCGCATGGTGGGATGCGCGCCGGCGGACCTGCCGTTTCGCTGGGACGAGCTCACCCCGCCCGAATGGTGGGAACGGGACCAGGTCGCCGTCGCGCACATCAAGCAGCAAGGCTGGCTGCCGCCGATCGAGAAGGAGTTCTTCCGCAAGGACGGCTCGAGGGTGGCGGTGGTGGTGGGCGCCGCGCTCTTCGCCGGCAGCGAGTCCGAGGGCGTGTGCTTCGTGCTCGACGTGTCGGAGCGCAAGCGGACCGAGGAACGGTTGCTGCGCACCGCGAGCGAGCTCGAGCGCTCGAACCGCGAGCTGCTCGCCGCGCAGGACCAGCTGGTCGAGGCGGCCAAGATGGAATCGGTGGGCCGGCTCGCGGCGGGAGTCGCCCACGAGGTGAAGAACCCGCTGGCGATCGTGTCGCTGGGCCTGAGCTACGTCTCGCGCCACCCGCTCGCCGAGGAGCCCGAAGTGCGGGCCACGCTCGACGACATGGCCGAGGCCGTCGACCGCGCGGACACCATCGTGAAGGGCCTGCTCGACTTCTCGGCGCCGCTCAGCGTCGAGCCGCGGAGGCAGGGGCTGAACGGCTGGGTCCGGAAGGCCGCGGCGCTGGTGCGGCTCGAGGCGATCCGGCACCGCGTCGAGGTCGTCGAGGAGCTGGCCGAGGCGCTTCCCGAGGTGCGCCTCGACGGGCCGCGCGTCAGCCAGGTGCTGGTCAACGTGCTGCTCAACGCGATCGAGGCGATGCCGTCGGGCGGCGTGGTCACCGCCCGCACCGTGCTGCGCGAGACCCCCGCGGGCGAAAGGGCGCCGCAAGAGCCATCGGGCCGCTGGGTCTGTTGCCTGGTGGAGGACACCGGCGCCGGGGTCGATCCCGCGCTCATCGATCGAGTGTTCGATCCGTTCGTCACGTCGCGGCGCTCGGGGCGCGGCACCGGGCTGGGGCTCACGGTGTCGAAGCAGCTGATCGAGTTGCACGACGGCCACATCGAGATCGAGAATCGAAGGGAAGGCGGAGCCCGCGTGACGATCTGTTTTCCGGCTCCGGGGTGACGAAGATGGATCGCCAGCGGATCTTGGTGGTCGACGACGAGGCCGCGATGACGCGGCTGGTGCGCCGCAACCTGGAGCGGACCGGCCGCTTCGAGGTGCGCGAGGAGAATCACTCGAAGCGCGCCGCGCAGGCCGCCCTCGAGTTCCGGCCCGACCTGATCTTCCTCGACCTGCTGATGCCAGAGATGGACGGCACGCAGGTGGCCGAGGAGATCCGCCGCAGCGACGCCCTGCGCGACGTGCCGATCGTGTTCATCAGCGCGCTGGTGCCCACCGGGGCGTTCAAGACTCCCGAGCCGCTGCCGGCGCCGTTCGTCCCCAAGCCGGTGCGCGCCGAGGACCTGATCGAGGCCATCGAGCGCTACGCACCGCGGCCTGATGCTGTTTGATTTCAGAGTGCGTTACTGAGTGGCTTCAGAATTTGGTCCATCGCGCTTTCGATTTCTGACACAATTTGATGTCGGTCGACGATCGTGGATGCTCGCTTCGGCCTGAAAAATGGCCGAAAACGCCGTTTCTCTGCCTGGCATTCAGCGCGCTTCGACGGTGATCGCCCTGCATGAATCGAAGCCGCCGGTCTCGGGTAGATCGGCGACGTCGCGGAAGCTCCATTCGCCGCCCGCGTCGATCCGGAGCACCGGCAGGCGGCGGTCGGCGCTGGCGAGCTCGGCGTCGCTGAAGCCCTTGACCGCGTCGATCCAGGTGCCGAGGTTCACGTAGCCAGGTGCCAGATCGACCACGTGGGTGTGGCCGAGCACCACCAGGTCGACGGTCTGGCCCGCGGCTGCGTGCTTCCGGCGTAGCGCCTCGGCGCCGGCGCGGGCCCTGTCGCTCACGTCGGTGTCGTCGCGCAGGGCGTTGCGCACGGCGTCGAGCGTGATCAGACCGAGTGCCTGGCCGGCCCACACCTCGAGCTTCTCCAGGATCCCGTCGAAGTAGCCGTTGGCGTCGAGCAATCGCACGAAGTGGTTCAGGAAGGGCTGCGCCGCGGCACCGAGATGGGTGGCGAGCGCGTCGACGATCTTCTCCTCGGGCCGCACCGCGGTGAGGGCGCTCACGATGCCGGGCGGGATGTCGAGGAGCCGGAGCGCCGGGACCACCGCGCAGTAGAGCGCCGAGGTGATCGCGGCACCCGGGTTGGCGCAGGTGTGGTCGGTGAGATTCGAAGGATCGAAGCCGTTGCCGTGGCCCACGAGCACGTTGGTGCCGGGCGGCGAGTAGGCGCTTTCGAGGCCCAGCTGGTCCTCGGAGCACGCGAGCAGCCGAGCGAGCGTGGTGCGAGCTTCGGGATCCCGCAGCTCGCAATCGTGGTTGCCGGGAATGATGTGCAGGCGTCCCTTCGCCGCGAGCGGCGCCAGCGCCGAGAAGACGCCTGGGAAGCGGTCGGCGATCGCGGCGAGCCGCTCGCCGACCGGGCGTTGCCGCGCGTAGCGCTCGAGCGACGCATCGCGCTGCAAGGTGAGAGGCAGCACCGAGTCGAGGAACGTGGCCAGGCCGGCGCCGGGCGGCTGGATGCCGGTCAGATCGAAGACATCGCCGGCCAGGACCATCTCGCCGTTCTCGGCCAGGATCTCGGCGGCGAGCACCTCGAACACCGTCTGCTTGCGGCCCGTGAACAGGAACCGCTGATCGTCGTCGTGGAGATGCAGATCGCTCAGCGCGTAGGTCGGTGGCATCGCGGATCCTCGGTGTGAGGCGTCGCTCGGAAACCCGGTCAGAAGCCCATCGATTTGCCGATGATCTCCTTCATGATCTCTTGCGTGCCGCCGCCGATCGGGAGCAGCCGAGCGTCGCGGCTCAGGCGCTCCACCAAGGTCTCGCGCATGTAGCCCATGCCGCCGAAGAGCTGCACGGCATCG
>CAZYWA010000706.1:0-3613 GCA_964650975.1 uncultured bacterium | reverse complement strand
CTTGGTCGAGCTCACGAACGTCTCGCTCCATCCCGATCCGTCGCTCGCCGAGGACGGGTTTCGCGTCGACACGCCGAACGGGGAGGTCGTGGCGGACCTGACGATGCAGCTGCACGAGATCCTGCGCCGCCTCGAGGTCCCGCGCGGGGATCAGCCCGAGCGCGCCACCGACGAGCTCGGCACCCGGGAGGGCTCGCGATGAGAGGCTCGGCGGTTCCCGTGGCGCCGCTCGCGCTGCGTCTCGACAAGCACCTGCGACGAGTCGGCGAGATCGAGCCGATGCGCGCCATGGGGCGCGTGAGCCGGATCGTCGGCCTGGTGGTCGAGGGGCGCGCGCCGGGCGCCACCGTGGGCAGCCTGTGCCGGATCATTCCGGAGCAACCGGGGGCGCCGGACGTGTTCGCCGAAGTGATCGGCTTCCGCGACAACCAGGCGCTCTTGATGCCGCTCGGCACCCTGCTCGGCGTCGGGCTCTCGAGCCGGATCTGTCTCGAGCGCCGCTCGATCGGCGTGGCGGTGGGTCCAGCGCTCCTGGGACGCGTGATCGACGCGCTCGGCCGGCCGATGGACGGCGGCGGCCCGATCCTCGCGGGCGAGGAAGCGCCGCTCAACCCCGAGCCGCTCAACCCGCTGCGCCGCTCGCGCATCCACGAGGTGCTCGATCTCGGCGTGCGCCCGCTCAACGCGCTCACCACCTGCGGCCGCGGCCAGCGGCTCGGCATCTTCGCCGGCTCGGGGGTGGGCAAGAGCACGCTGCTCGGCATGATCGCGCACCACGCGCGCGCCGACGTCAACGTGATCGCGCTGATCGGCGAGCGCGGGCGGGAGGTGGGCGAGTTCGTCGAGAAGATCTTGGGTCCGGAGGGACTCGCGCGATCGGTGGTGGTCGCCGCGACCTCCGACGAATCGCCGCTGGTCAGGCGGCGCGGCGCCTTCGTCGCCACCGCGATCGCCGAGTACTTCCGGCGCCGCGGCGCCGACGTGCTGCTGCTCATGGACTCGGTCACTCGCCTGGCCGCGGCGCAGCGAGAAATCGGCATGGCGGCGGGCGAGCCGCCGGCCACGCGCGGCTACACGCCGTCGGTGTTCGCGATGGTGCCGCAGCTCCTCGAGCGTGCCGGCAGCGTGCGCGGCGAAGGCAGCATCACCGGGCTCTACACGGTGCTGGTCGACGGCGACGACATGAACGACCCGATCGCCGACACCGTGCGTTCGATCCTCGACGGCCATGTGGTGCTGAGCCGCGACATCGCGGCCCAGGGCCGCTTCCCCGCCATCGACGTGCTCAACAGCGTGAGCCGCACCATGACCGATCTGGCCCGGCCCAAGCATCTCGACGAAGCCCGCAAGCTCCGCCAGCTGCTCGCGACCTACCAGCGCGCCGAGGATCTGATCCGCATCGGTGGCTACGTGCGCGGCAGCGACCCGCGCGTCGACGAGGCCATCCAGCGCATCGACGCGATCCACGAATTCCTCGGGCAGCGCCCGAATCAGCCGGTGCCGTTCGATCGCTCGATCGCCGAGCTCGGTGCGGCACTCGGCGTTCCCGACGACGATTGACGGTCGTTCTCGCCGGCGTGAACGGCTGCTCCGGCCGTTCACTCGGTGAGCGGTTGCGCGCGACCTCCCCGTCCGATGCTGGCATGGGACTCGCACTCCTCGGCCGCGACGGATGCCACCGGGCCGACGCGGCCCGGTCCCTCCGCGGGAATCCGAACGGCACCACCGGCGCTTCATCCACGCGAGGCAGGAACGTCCATGCGATCGGAACGAATCGAGCCACTGCTCAGGTTTCGCGAGGTGCGTGAGGAGGAGCGGCGCCGCGAGGCCACCGAGGCCGAGCGCCGCCTTCACGCCCAGGATGCACACATCCAGGCCATCGAGGGGCGAATCGACGACGTCGCCTCCGCACTCAGGATGCAGTCGCTCGCGGGCATGGACGCCGCCGAGATCGGGCTCCACGAGGAACATCTTGCCGCCCTGCGCAATCAGCGGCGGCTGGCGCTCGCCGCGCGCAGCGAGATGGCGCGCGACCGCGACGTCCATCTGACCCGCCTGGTGGCCGCGCATCGCGACCGCCGGCTGGTCGAGAATCTCCACGAGCGAGCGGTCGTGAGCGAGAGAAACGAGGCGCTGCGCGTCGAGCGCGGCATCGCCACCGAGCTGGCCGTGCTCTCGTCGATCCGGCGCGGCGACACCGAGACCCGGAGCGCCTCGTGAGCCCCGCCCGGCGCAAGGCCGCCCTCACAGCCGCGTGCCTTTCGATCGCGACGATCCTGGCACTCGCGAGCCGTTCCCAGGGTGGCGAGGATCCGCACCCGGCCGCGAGCCCGAGTACCCCTGCCAGCTCCGCGGCGCGGCACGGCGACGATTGCCTCACCGCCGAGGAGCTCCAGCTCTACGACTCGCTGGTGCGACGCGGCAGCGAGCTCGACCAGCGGCAGGCCGAGCTGGGCGAGCGCGAGCAACGCCTCCACGACCTCGAGCACCACGTCGAGGAGCGGATCCAGGCGTACACCGCGCTCCAGCAGAGCCTGCGGGAAGAGGCAGAGCGGCGCATCGCCGGCGTCAAGGAGCACACCAAGGGTCTGGCCAAGATCTACGAGGCGATGCCCCCGAGCGATGCCGCGGAGCGGCTCACCCAGATGGAGCGCAGCGTCGCGGTGGAGATTCTGCGCGGCATGAAGGGTCAGGCGGCGGGGAAAGTGCTGGCGAGCCTGGATCCCGCGGCGGCGGTCGAGCTGTCGCAGCGCTACGCGGCGCCAGGTCCGGTGGATTCCGCCGCGGGACCGACTCCGTGACGGCGCTCTCGATCGCGGCGGCGCTCACGACGAAGTCCGCCGCGGGAGCCGATCTCGGCGGCAACGCCGAGACCGCCTCGGCATCCGGCGCTGCTCCGTCCGCGGCTCCGCTGGCGGGAGTGGCGACGACACCGGCCGCGAGCCCTGGCGTGCAGCCGGCGCCACCAGCCGGATCGCGACGCCGCGCGCAACCGAGCTTCGATGGCTTGCTGGCCGTCCAGTGGGCCGCTTCCCTCGCTAGCGCGGTACCGGGAGCGGCATCGACTCCCGTGCCGGTGGTTGCGCAGAGCGCAGGTGAAACATCGGACGTAGCCGCGATCGGCGAGGCGGCTCGAACGGCGGGCTCCACACCGGCGAGCACGCTCGGCTCGGGCACGGCCACCTCCGCGGTCGAGACGGCACCGCGCGATGCATCCGGCACGGAATCCGGCACGGAAAGTCGACCGGCCGGCTCGACGCCGCTCGATGGTGAAGCCACGTCCACGCAGCTCGACCTGCAGATCGCCGCTCGGTCGGCACCCGCTCGTGCGTGGCAAGTCGAGGAAGGCGCGCGCGTTTCGTTCCGTCTCGAACGGACCCCGGCTCCGCTCACGCCGGCGGAAGCCGCGCCGCGAGGGAGCGAAAGGATTTCGACGACGCCGCCCGATCCCGCGCCCGCGATCGCGGCGGCCCCGGCCGCGGCGCTCGCGCAGCCCGCACATAGCGCTGCGCTCGCGGCCGCACCGCGGCCACCGGTCAAGACGGCGCAGCCCAGCGAGATGCCCACCTCGGCTCCGGAGAAGACCGAACGAGCGCGTCCTACCGCGTCGGCC
>CAZYWA010000705.1:0-3639 GCA_964650975.1 uncultured bacterium | reverse complement strand
CGGCGATACGAGTCGCCGCGCTCGCGGATGAAATGCGGTTGCGTCACCACCGTGAGGCCCAGCTCGGCGACCGTGGCCGCGATCTCGGGCGGCGCCACCGACGCGTGCTCGATCCGATCGCCCGCGCGCACACCGGCGGCCCGGAACGCTTCGACCGCGAACACCAGCTCGACGCGGGTCACCGCATGGATCGCCGCCGTGCGGCCGCGGTCGTGCGCCGCCTCGATCCGCCCCGCGAGCGCCTCGAAGAGAGGCAGCTCACGCTCGTCGAGCTGGATCTTGAGCGCGCCGCGCGCCAGCTCCTCGGATCCCATGAGCACCAGGCGCAGCGGCAGCTCGCCTGCCGCGATCGAGGCCTCGAACGCGGCCACGTCGCCCGGACCGTTGGTGGGCGTGGTGTCCGTGACGCCGGTGACGCCGGTGCTGGTGAGCACCGTGGTCACGCCGGCGAGGCTCGGCCGGGCGGAACGCGGCAGGCGCTCGCGAAGCCAGCCGTCGAGGCGGAAGAGCCGTCCGGTGGCGCGGCCGCGCGAATCGCGCTCCACACCGGGCGCATCGACGCCGCCATCGAGGCCCAGCGCATCCACGGCCGCCGAGCTCAAGATCCAGAGCGCGCCGCTGCGGTGCTGGATGTGGACCGCGCGATCGGGAGCCCACGCGTCGAGGGCGGCGCGGTCGAGAGGGCCGGCGACGTCCTCGTGGTAGCCGACGCCGCGCAACACCTCGCCGGGCGCCCTGCGGGCCGCCGCCTCGCGCAGCCGCGCCGCCAGCTCGGCTGCGTCGGCCACCTGCGCCGGTCCGCACGCGATCGACGATGTGCCGCCGCGAACGCGAAGAGGTGGATGTGGTGATCGTGGAGTCCCGGCAGCAGCGCGCCGCCGGCCGCGTCGAGGATCTCCTCTCCCGCGCTCGGTTCGAGCGCGGGGCCGATCTCGACGACCGTGCCGCTTGCGATCCGAAGATCGAGCGGCGCCTGGCCGTCGATCTCGGCGCGACGGATCAGCAAGCGGCGATACCCAGCCGCGCGAGCACGCCGCCGGTGTCGGCGCCGAGCGGGCGCGCGAACGCGGTCACGGCGCGAGCACGCGGCTCGGCGACCGGGCAAACCACTTCGGTGCCCGCGGCACCAGCGCGATCGAGCGCTCGCGCGCGAGGAGCGCCACAGGCGCGGGCGCGCGCTCCAACCGAGCCCGAGCGCGACTCCGGTTGGAGGCCCACCGGTCCCGCGGTGGGCAGCGCCACCACGACCTCCCACGCGCGCCCACTCGGATCGACCGCCGACCGCCCCGCGGCGCGGACGCGCGCTCCGCCTGGCATCGGCCACACGGCGAGCACGTGCCGGGTGACCTCGACGAGGCTCACGTCGAGCAGCACTCCTCCGCCCTCCCTCCAGGCCGTGAGCGCCGCCCATGCGGCGTGAAGACCTGCGAGTGGATCGGCGACCGCGTCACCGCAGAAGAGCGGGCTCGCCACCCCCGCTGCAACGCCCGTCGCGTGCGCGAGGCCCGACGCGGCGCACGCATCGTCGCCGAACCCGATCCAGTCTGCCTGCGCCCCACTCCGGCCGTGGCCGGTGATGGCGACCCACACCTTGCCTGGGCGCGAGCCGAGCGCTTCCGCCGCGTCGATCCCGAGCTGAGCCAGCGCGCGCGGCCGCGAGCCCTCGATCACGATGTCGGCGCGCTCGATCAGCCGCTCGAGCAACACGCGATCGTCGTGGGCCGAGAAATCGAGCGCCACGCTTTCCTTCCCCGCGTTCAGCAGATCGAAGAAGGCCGCCGGCCCCGAACGCGCACCGTCGGGGCGCCGCCGGCTCTCGACCTTGACCACCCGCGCTCCCGCGAGCGCCAGCAGGTGGCTCGCGAGCGGACCCGCCCAGAGTGACGACAGATCGACCACCAGCGGAGTCTGGCGCGCGTCGCGGGCTGCGCACGGCACGCCGATTCTCTCGACCCGAACGGGCGCCGCCGCCGGGCGCTCCGGCGCGTGATCGTCCCCCGCCGCCGTCGCTTTCGCCACCGCGAGGCCGAGCAGCCGGCCGCGCTCGATCAGCTCCTCGGCGGTTCGCTCGGCGACCGCCGCCTCGACCGCGCCCCAATCGCGCGCCGCGACCTCGCCTTCGAGCCACGCGGGCACGCACTCCCAGTCGGTAGCGCGCGGCAGATTCACCGCGATCCAGCCGCTGGCGGAGCGGATCAGCTTGCAGGTGCCGCCCGGGGACGTGCGACCCTGGCGGTGCTGCCCGAAGATCGCGGCGCGCTCACCGAGGAGCGCCGCTCCGTCGAGGGCGCCGCCCGCCCAGCGTTCACCGGCCAGCGCGCTGAGCGAGCCGGTCACATGGGCGACACAGGTCGCGAGCGCCGCGGGCGGCACCACCGGCGGACCGTCGGCCAGACCGCTGAGCGCCATCGCGCCCGACGCCGCCTCGAGCAACGCCGGCGATCCCACCGGACCTCACAAGCCGGTGGTGCCCATGTCCACCGTGTTGCCGGACTGCTCCCAGTTTCCACGGTAGACGTGCGGCCCCGCGGCGGTGAGACCGCCGTCGACCGCGAGCACCGCGCCGGTGACGAAGCGCGACTCGTCGCTCGCCAGATAGGTCGCCGCGGCGGCCACGTCGTCGCCCAGCCCCGCCTCCGGCCACGGCTGCGACTGCGCCATCATCGGCTCGAGCGCTTCCTTGTTCCCGCGGTGGACCAGCGGCGTGAGAATCGCACCCGGGCAGATCGCGTTGACGCGGATCTTCTTGCGCGCCAGCTCCACCGACACCGAGCGCGTGAAGTTCACCACCGCCGCCTTGGCGGACGAGTAGGCGTGCGGCCCGCAGCCGCCCGAGAGCCCCGCGATCGACGCCGTGTTGATGATCGAGCCGCCCTGTCCTTGAGCGCGCAGCACCCGCGCGCCGTGCTTCACGCCCAGGAACACGCCGCGCACCAGCACCGAGAACGTGAAGTCCCAGTCCTCGACCTTGATCTCGTGGACCTTGCCCAGGGCCCCCGGCAGCCCGGCGTTGTTGAACACCACGTCGAGGCGGCCGAACTCCTTCACGGCCTGCTCGATCATCGCCGAGACCTGCGCCTCGTCGGCGACGTTGGTCTTCAGGAACCGCGCGCTGGCGCCCAGCCCGGCCTGCGCCGCGAGGTCGAGCGCCTCGGCGGCCGTCTTCTCGTTGAGGTCGCCGATGACCACCTGGGCGCCTTCCTTCAAGAAGCGCAGCACCGAATCGCGGCCGATGCCGCTCCCGCCACCGGTGACGACCGCGACCTTCCCTTCGAGACGACCGCTCACGGTTCGACTCCTTTCGCTGGACAGGAACGGGAAGTAAAACATGTTTCACTCAGGCCCGCCAAGCGCGCGGGCCCGCGTCCGCGAGCCGTTCGTCGCTCGATCCGGGCTATGTCCCAGCCGAACCCGGTCGCTACGGTCGATATCCGGGCCCCCTATTGACTCAGCGCGTCAGTGTCTGTACTTATAGGGATATCCCCCCAAACGCCTCACCCCCTTTTGGCAGCCGGCCGGGATGGATCCCGAGATCGCCGAGATCCAGCCCGCCGCGGCGGCCGCCCCGAGGTCAGCACCCGTGAATCGATCCGCCGCTCCCATTCGCCGCTCCGCCCCGCGTGGACGGGGCTTCACGCT
>CAZYWA010000704.1:0-3643 GCA_964650975.1 uncultured bacterium | reverse complement strand
AACCCCGTTCCTCGTCGCCATCGAGGAGCGCCGCCGCGCGGCGCTCGACGGCTCCTCGCGTAATCCGATCGACCAGGCCATCCAGGCGCTGCATTCGCGAACCGAGCTCGCACCGAGCCTGGCGCGTGAGGTCTTTGGACGCATCACCGACGGGTGCGAGGACGAGGCGGCCATCGGCGCCTTCCTCGCGGAGACGGCTCCCGAGCGCTTGAGCAGCGAGGTCATCGCGGCCTGCGCGGCGGTGATGCGCGAGCGCTCTCACGCAATCGCCCCGCGGGTCCACGGGCCGCTGATCGACACCTGCGGTACCGGCGGCGACGGGTTCAAGACGATCAACGTCTCGACCGCGGCCGCGTTCGTGCTCGCCTCGCGCGGCCTCCACGTCGCCAAGCACGGCAACCGCGGGATCACCTCGGCTTGCGGAAGCGCGGACGTGCTGGAAGAGCTCGGCGTGCCGATCGAGCTCGAGCCCCGCCGCGTCTGCGAGGCCATCGAGCGCGCCCACATCGGGTTCCTCTTCGCTCCCCGGTTCCACCCGGCGATGCGCCACGTGCAGCCGGTCCGGAAACAGCTGGCCGCCGAGGGTGCCGCGATCGGCGTGTCGTTCAAGACCGTGTTCAACGTTCTCGGGCCGCTCACCAACCCCGCCCGGGCCACCCACCAGGTCGTCGGCGTGTACGCGCGCGCGCTGGTCCTGCCCGTCGCTCGGGCCCTGGCGTTGCTGGGTGTCACCCGCGCCCTGGTGGTGCATGGCTCGGGGCCACAGGGCGAGCCGATGGACGAGCTCTCGCCCTTTGGTATCACGCATGCCGCGCTGGTCGAGTCGGACGGAACGACGAGCGAGCTCGACATCGATCCTCTGACTCTCGATCTTCAGCCCGTCCGGCCGGAAGCCGTGGCCGCTCCACCGACGGTCGGGCAGAACGCCGAGCGGGTGCGCACGGTGCTGGCTGGCAGCGACGACGACTCACGTGAGCTGGTGGCGCTCAACGCTGGCGCGGCGCTGTGGATCGCCGGCGACGCACCCGACCTCCGCTCCGGAATCGCCATCGCTCGAAGCGAGCTCCAATCGGGAAGGCCCGCCGCATGCCTCGATCGACTGATCGACGTGGCGACTCACGCCGCGGCGTGAGCCCACTGCCGCCGGACGCGGATCGCTCCGGCGGATCGCCGGTGCGCGAGCCCGCGCCCGCGAGCGCATCGGGTGCGGCCGTCGTCCGCTACGAGGACGCCGAGGAGAACCGGCTCCGTCCCAACCGGCTCGACGACTACATCGGACAGGAGGGCGTCAAGGCGAACCTCCAGGTGTTCGTGCGCGCGGCGCTCGACCGCGGCGAGCCGCTCGATCACGTGCTGCTCTCCGGACCGCCCGGTCTCGGCAAGTCGACCCTCGCGCGCATCATCGCGACCGAGCTGGGGAGCCGGCTCCACACCACCTCGGGCCCGGTGCTCGAGCGGCCGGCGGACCTGGCCGCAATCCTCACCAACCTCGAGCGCAACGACGTGCTCTTCATCGACGAGATCCACCGGATGCGCGCCGTGGTCGAGGAGATCCTCTACCCCGCGCTCGAGGACTTCGAGCTCGACATCCTGATCGGCCAGGGGCCGGACGCGCGCAGCGTGCGGATCCCGGTGACCCCGTTCACGCTGGTGGGTGCCACCACCCGCACCGGGCTCTTGACCTCGCCGCTGCGGGCGCGATTCGGCGTGACCGCGCATCTCGATTTCTACCGGATCGACGAGCTGTCGCGGATCGTCACCCGTGCCGCCACGATCTACGACATCACCGTGGACCCGGCGGGCGCCGACGAGATCGCGCGGCGCTCTCGCGGCACCCCTCGCACCGCGAACCGGCTGCTCCGGCGGGTGCGCGACTTCGTTCAGGTCGCAGGCCGGCGCACCATCGACGCACCGGCCGCCGACCAGGCGCTGGCGCGGCTCGGCGTCGACGCGCTCGGTCTCGACGCGCTCGACCGGCGCTATCTCGATGCCGTGGGTCGCAAGTTCGACGGGGGCCCCGTGGGGCTCGCGACGATCGCCGCAGCGCTGGGCGAAACCGAGGACACCATCGAGGAAGTGGTCGAGCCGTTCCTGGTGCAGCTCGGCTTCATCGATCGCACGCCGCGAGGGCGCGTGATCACCCGCAGCGCCGCCGAGCATCTCGGCGTCGAGCTGCGGGAGCGTGCTCAGGCCGAGCTGTTCCGGCCCTGAGCCTGCTCAGGCGCGGTAGACGCTGATCTGCCGCAGCACCACGTCCTTGCGCGGACGATCGTTCCCGTCGCGCGGGGAGCCCGCGATCTTGGCGACGACGTCGATCCCCTCGACCACCTGACCGAAGACGGTGTGGCGGTTGTCGAGGTGCGGCGTCGGCCCTTCGGTGATGAAGAACTGCGAGCCGTTGGTGCCGGGACCGGCGTTCGCCATGGAGAGCACGCCCTTTTGGACGTGCCGCCGCTTGGGGCTGAACTCATCCTGGAATCGCCAGCCCGGGCCGCCGCGGCCGGTGCCGGTCGGGTCGCCGCCCTGGATCATGAATCCCGGGATCACGCGGTGGAAGATCGTTCCCGAGTAAAGCGCGTTCGAGCTCTTCTTGCCCTGCGGATCGGTCCACTCGACCTTGCCGAGAGCGAGCGCCACGAAGTTCGCGACCGTGCGCGGCGCATCGGTCTCGAAGAGCTCGGCCACCATGTCGCCGAGCGAGGTTTCGATGCGGCAATGGAGCTTGCCGTCCCCGGGGACCAGCTCGGCTATCGGCGCCGCCGGTGTATCCGCACCTTTCGAGAAGAGCGACATGACGACCTCGTCGGTGATGGGCCACGCGGGCCTCGTTCGAATTTTGCTCAGACCTTAGCCCGCGCTCGACGCGCTGGCTGCCCTCGACGGAAAGTCCAGCTCCCGCGCGCCGAATGTCACCACGGTTCCTTGCGGCACCCGGAAGCCGTCCTTACACTGCCTTTCGTGCTCGACCGAGATCGATTGCTTCGTGCTCGTCTGGGACGCTCACTCACGCAGGCCGATGCAGCCAGCGAGCTGCAAGTGAGCCGCTCCGAATACGGTCGCTGGGAACGTGGGCTCACCCAGCCGCGCCCCCAGCACCTGATCCGGATCGCTCGCTTCTGTCACTGCGAGATCGAGGACGTCCGGATCGCCGATTCGGACGGCTACGTCCTCACCCACCGCCGCCCCGCCAAGATCCGCTGCGCCGTACCTTCCGCCTGAGCGAGCCGGACCCGCTTGAAGCGGTGACCGACACTCGCGTTTCCGGTCGGCGCGGAGTCGCGCCGGATTTGGGGTGGGGCCCCACCCGAATTCACTTCGGGCGGGGCGGGGGCTTCGAAAGCCCCCGTGACAATTCAGATCGGCTCGACCGCCATATCGCCCATCACGATCGCCTGGCAGCACAGCCGGTTGTTCGGGCTCGCGTCGTTCATGGTCAAGGTCTCGCGCTCGTTCGCGCTCATCGGCTGGAAGTTCTCGAGCCCCTCGTGAACGATCAGCATGCAGGTGCCGCACTGCCCTTCGCGACAGCCGAACGGCACGCTCGCGCCGACGTCGTCGACCACTTCGGCGAGGTGCGTGCCCTTCGCGACCTCCACGGTACGGTTGTCCATCACGAATCGAACCTTCGGCATCGGGAGTTTCT
>CAZYWA010000703.1:0-3644 GCA_964650975.1 uncultured bacterium | reverse complement strand
TCCAGAACCGCGCCGCCGGCGTGGTACCAGACACCACCACGTCGCAGCGGCCGTTGAAGAGATCGCGCCCCTCGACGTAGCCCACGTAATGGAGCGGTGTCTCGCGCAGCAACTGGTCGACCTCGCGGGTGAGATCGTTGCCCTTGCCTTCCTCTTCGCCGTTCGAGAGCACGCCCACCCGCGGCCGCTCGCGGCCCAGCACCGCCTGGGCGTAGACCGAGCCCATGACTCCGAAGTGCGCGAGATGCACCGCGCGGCAATCGACGTTGGCGCCGGCGTCGATGAGCAGCGCCGGCTCGCCGGACGCGGTGGGGAAGAGCGTCAGGATGCCGGGCCGCTCGACGCCCTCGGTGCGCTTCAGCACCAGCGTCGCCGTGGCCATCACGGCGCCGGTGTTGCCGGCGCTCACGAACGCATCGCCGGCGCCAGAAGCGACCAGATCGAGCCCGACGCGGATCGACGAGTCGCGCTTCCGGCGCACGGCCGCCGCGGGATGCTCGTCCATCGCCACGATCTCGGACGCGTGGCGCACCTCGACGGTGCCCTGCGCGCCGCGCGCCACCAGCTCGCGATGGACGACGTCCGCCGGGCCGGTGAGCACCACCTCGACGCCCAGCTCGCGCACCGCGGCGATGGCGCCTTCGACGACCACACCCGGGGCGTGGTCGCCCCCCATGGCGTCGACGACGATCTTCATGAAGGACCTGGATCAGGGCCCGGCAACGCTTACGCATCCTCGGAGGCGGCTCGTGCCGGCTCCGAGGAGATCCTCATTCCTTCTGGTCGACCGCGACTTCGACGCCTTGGCGGTAGTAGCCGCAGCTCGGGCAGGCGTGGTGCGGAACTCGTGCCTCGCCGCAGCGTGGGCAGTGCACCACCGTGGGGACGGCGGCGCGCTTGTGCGCGCGACGCATGCCGCGCTTCATGCGCGAGGTCTTTTTCTTGGGGACGGCCATGATCCCTTCTCCTCGGTTTCGTTCGCCGGATCGAGATTCGCTTCAGCTCTTCGGGGGCGTCCCGTCACCGCGCAGCTTGGCGAGCACGGCGAAGCGCGGGTCGACGCTCTGGGTGGTGCAGTGGCAGCTCTCGAGATTCAAATTGACGCCGCAGTGCGGGCAGAGGCCGCGGCAGTCGTCGGAGCACAGCACTCGCTGCGGCAGCTCGAGGGCCACCTGCTCGAGCAGGACCTGGTCGAGGTCGATCTCCGGCTCCGTCAGGTAATCCTCGTCGACTTCCTCCTCGCGCAGCCCGCGGGTGCTCGGGTGCTCGGGTTCAGGCCCCAGTAGCTTGGTCAGGTCGAAGCGGGCCACCGACGGCCGGTCCACCTCGGCCAGGCAACGCGCGCAGGGCTCGCTGAACCGGAACTTCGCCTCTCCCTCGACGCGCAGCGAGCGGCCGGCCTTGCTGAGCGCCACCGAACCGTGCGCCGGACCCACCCACCTGAACTCTCCGTCCCGGTCGCCGCTCAGCGCCTCGATCAGCTCCGGGACGCCGACCTCGACCTCGAAGCTTCGTCCATCCGGCGGGAGATCGTCGACGCGGACCTTCATTTGTACGCCCGGGCCGGCCGGCCGAAAAACGGAGGAACGTAGTTGCCGGCGATCCTCGGCGTCAAGGATCCGGCTCGCACCCCCAACCAGGCTCGCGGCCTCTCCGAACAGCGTAGCCCGGGCCGGCGGTTTGGGCGAAGCCGCGTTGCGTCGCGCGGGCTCCCGACCGATGATGACGCGCGGCTCAAATCCATTCGTCCTGGAAAACGTCCAACGCGATCGGGGGCCCAGTGCACGACTACGTGATCGTTGGCGCTGGCTCGGCGGGCTGCGTCCTGGCCAGCCGTCTCACCGAGGATCCGCGCGTCACCGTGCTGCTGATCGAGGCGGGGCCGCCCGACACCCCGAAGGAGATCCACATTCCGGCCGCGTTCGGGAAGGTGCTGCGGACCGAACGGGACTGGGCGTTCCGGACCGTGGCGCAGCCGCAGTGCGCCGGACGGGAGATGTACTGGCCGCGGGGCAAGACCCTGGGCGGCAGCTCGTCGATCAACGCGCAGATCTACATGCGCGGGCACCCGTCCGACTACGACGGCTGGGCCGCGTCCGGGCTGAGCGGCTGGGGCTGGGCCGATGTGCTGCCGTGGTTCCGCAAGGCCGAAGGCAACAGCCGCGGCGTCGACTCGAGCCACGGTGCCGGCGGCCCGCTCGCGGTCTCGGACCTGCGCGATCCGAACCCGCTCATGGCGGCGATCTGCGCCGCGGGAGTGGAGGCCGGGCTCACGGCCAATCGCGATTTCAACGCCGGCACCCAGGACGGGATCGGCTTCAACCAGGTCACGCAGCGGCGCGGCGCGCGGTGCTCCACGGCGGTCGGATATCTGCGGCCCGCGCGGGGTCGTCCCAACCTCGAGGTGCGGACCGGCTGCCAGGTGCGCGGCGTGCTCTTCCGCGAACGGCGCGCGTACGGGGTCGAGATCGAGGCCGACGGCCGAGTCGCCGCGCTCGAGGCGCGCCGCGAGGTGTTGCTCGCTGCGGGCGCGATCGGCTCTCCGCAGCTCTTGATGCTCTCGGGAGTCGGACCGGCCCAGCATCTGCGGGATCTCGGGATCGGCATCGTGATCGACCATCCCGACGTGGGCCAGCACCTCGAGGATCACGTGTGCGTGGCGCTCATGTGGGAGGTCACCGAGCCGCTCTCGTTGCTCGCGGCCGAGCGCTTGCCGGAGGTGCTGCGCTACCTGCTGCTGCGGAAGGGGATGCTCACGTCCAACGTCGCCGAGGTGTGCGCTTTCGTGCGCACCCGCGCCGGGCTCGGCGCACCCGACCTCCAGCTCCACTTTGCTCCGGTCTATTTCGATACCAACCTGGAGGAGGAGCCGGCGGTGCACGCCGTGACGGCGGGACCGGTGCTGCTCCAGCCCAGGAGCACCGGCACGATCCGACTCGCATCCAGCGATCCCTCGAAGCCACCGCTCATCGACCCCGGCTTTCTCAGCGATCCCGAGGGTGCGGACATGGCGACCCTCATCCTCGGTGTCCAGATCGCGCGGCGCATCGTCGAGCAGCCGGCGTTCGCTCGCTATCGCGGGAGTGAGCTCCATCCTGGTGCTGCCGTCACCAGCGACGAAGCGATCGCCGAGTTCGTGCGCCGCCGCGCGTCGACGCTCTATCACCCGGTGGGGACCTGCCGCATGGGCGCCGATCCCGGGTCGGTGGTGGACCCGGAGCTGCGCGTGCGGGGGCTGACCGGCCTGCGGGTCGTCGACGCCTCGGTCATGCCGCGGATCGTGCGCGGCAACACCAACGCGCCCACCATCATGATCGCCGAGAAGGCCGCGTCGCTGATCGCGTCCGCCTGAGGAGCCCCCTTGGACACGCCACCCAACTCGACCCCGCCCACCCACGAGAGCGGGCCCGCGCCGGAGCCGTTTCGCACCCAGCCGGCCACCAAGATCGCGCTGCGCGGCTCGTCGGCCTCGGACTCGGTGGAGCGCGTCGCCGAGGCTTCCTCGAGCGCGAGGATCGCGGACGAACGCGCGGCGGAGCGCTATCAAGAGATCGAGATGCTCGCCGTCGGCGGGATGGGTGAGGTGCACCTGGTGCGCGACGATTTCCTGGGCCGCCAGGTGGCGCTCAAGACGCTCCGCTATG
>CAZYWA010000702.1:0-3646 GCA_964650975.1 uncultured bacterium | reverse complement strand
ATCTGCAGGATATCCGGCTGAGGCGGTGGACGCGAAGGCGTCGCGCTCGAGACGCAGCGGATGGTGGTGTGGTGCAGACGACTGCGTGATGGCGCTCGCGTTGGCGGTGCAACATCATCGCGGCGAGGACAGCCGCGTCCCGTTGGTGCTGACCTACCCGCCGCCCGCCGAGAGAGCCCGGCTCATCGCCGAGGAAATGGCGTGGCGCGCTGAGGTGCTGCGGGAGCACGGGATCGAGCGGGGGTTCGGGCGCGGGGAGCCGCTCGAGGTAGTGATCGGGAGGTTGCGGGGCTTCTGAAGCGGCTCGCTGCCGACTGCGTCGTGGCGCTCGCCCCGCGGTGCAGCACTACACGGCGAACAAGAGCCGCAGCAGAATGGAACCCCGCCGCCGGCCCGCCGCCTCATTTCGAGGGACCGGTCAACCCGTTCGGGATCGGGGGCCTCCCCTTCGGTCAAGTGACCCCCGCACTTGCGGACATCGACGGGGACGGGGATCTCGATTGTTTCCTACTCCAATACGGCTCGATCAGCTTTTTCCAAAACACGGGCACGGCCGAGGATCCCGCCTTCGCGACGCCCTCGACGTATCCGTTCGGGCTCACGGGACGCATCTATGACGTCGCGATCACCTTCGCGGACATCGACGACGACGGCGACCTCGACAGCTTCGTGAGCAATGACGACCTGCCGACGACGCTGCGCTTCTTCGAGAACACGGGCACCGCCCAGAGCCCGGCGTTCGCGGCGCCCGCTTCGAATCCGTTCGGTCTGGCGCCCCCGTTCGGTCACGCCTCATTGTCGCTAGCGCCGGCCTTCGCGGACATCGATGGGGACGGCGACCTCGACGCGTTCATCGGTGCGTCTGGGGTCACGCACGGCTACACCCTCTTCTTCCGGAACACGGGCACGGCCCAGAGCCCTGCCTTTGCAAACCCCTTCGCCAACCTGTTCGGCCTCGTCACTCCGGGCTACAGCGTCTTTCCGCAGCTCGTGGACATCGATGGAGACGGCGATCTCGATGCCTTCCTGGCGGTCTACGTCGCGGGGGTATCCCCGATCTTCTTCTTCCGGAACACCGGCTCCGCCCAGAGTCCCGCATTCGGCCCATCATCCACCGATCCTTCGGGCTACGCGACGTCGGACTCTTTGCAAGGCCCGCGTTCGCGGACATCGACGGGGACGGCGACTTCGACGCCTTGGTGGCCGACGTGGGCGGCTCAGTCTTCTTCTTCGCCAACACGGGCACCGCCCAGAGCGCCGCTTTCAACGGGTCGTACGTCGATCCATTCGGGCTCGCCGCTGTGCCCCATACCTCGGCCCCGCGCTTCGTAGACATCGACGGCGACGGCGATCTCGACGCGTTCGTCGGGGTGGAGAACGGGCAGATCGTCTTCTCCGAGAACACGGGATCGGCCGTGAGCCCGGCTTTCGCGGCACCCCGGGTCGACCCATTCGGGCTCGTCGATGTGGGGATCTACGCCGCGCCTGCGTTCGTGGACATCGACGGCGACGGTGATCTCGACGCCTTTGTGGGCGATTGGTCAGGCCACACGTACTTCTTCGAGAACACCGGCACGGCGCAGAGCCCGGCCTTCGCCTCGCCGTCGGTCGATCCATTCTTCGGGCTGGCCGGCCTCGGTATCGCCAGCCCGACGTTCGCGGACATCGACGGGGACGGCGACCTCGACGCGCTGGTCGGCGACGGGGATGGTGACACGATCTTCTTCGAGAACACCGGCACCGCCCGCAGTCCCGCGTTCGCGGCACCGATATCCGACCCGTTCGGGCTGGCCGCAGTCCACATGTTTGCCACGCCCGCCTTTGCGGACGTCGACGGAGACGGCGACCTCGACGCGCTGGTGGGCGACCAAGACGGCGACACGATCTTCTTCGAGAACACCGGCAGCGTCGAAAGCCCTGCGTTCGCGGTACCGATCACCGATCCGTTCGGGCTTGCCGATGTCGGCGGTCACGCCAGTCCCACACTTGCCGACCTCGATGGCGACGGCGACCTGGATGTCTTCCTGGGTGACATCGGCGGGGCGATCTTCCTGTTCGAGAACAAGGGGATCGCGTGGCTCTTCGTGGACGGGTTCGAGTCGGGCGATCTAGCGGCGTGGTCGAGCCACATGCCGTAGCGAGTGGATCCGTGGGGCGACTGGGTCGCATGCATGTGAGCGTCGTACCGTCGATCGAGGACGGTCGCTGGTCGGGTTTCGCGCATCCTCTGGTTGCGGCCGATATCCAGAGGTACCGGGTCGTTTTGGCGGTCGTATTCGTGATCGGGCGCACCGTTGCTTGCACGAACTATCGGCATGCAGAGCATTGGACGCTGGCTGGTCAAACTCCGCCTCCCTCGAGTTCGCTGCATGATTCAGCTCGTAATGAGCACCTTCTTTGATCAGGTGCGATGATGCCTCCTGCCGAAGCGTGGCGATCTCGAAGGTTGGGCTGGCTTCGCTCGGTGCTGCTGTCCGTCGGGCTGGTGACCTGTGTCCTCTTGGTCTCCTCCGCAGCGAAACCGATTGTGTGGGAACGGGGTCAGATGGTATCGCCTCGTTGGCATCTCGTGGTCACAGAGATCGTGGACCCGTGGCTATATCCGGGAATGGTGTTGACTTTTCCAGTCGCGGAAGAAAGCATTCTGTTTCCGCTTTTTTTCCTGACCGGCAATGTGTTGTTCTACACGTTGGTTATTCAATTGCTGACTTCGGTCGTAACGCGGCGTCTTGGGAACTGTCAGCCACGCCGCGTGGTTCGGGCATTGCCGAGCTCGGCGAGCGGAGGCTCCGCGCCAAGCCCTGATGACGGGGGGCGTGCTGTCGCTCGTGATGCGCGGGGGCCAGGTTGATCGTCGAACTATTGGCTGAAGCTGACGGCACGCGGGGTGCGCGGTGTCTGATCGCGTGGTCGTCCGTGGCCGCAGCTTAGCCCGGCGTTGAGGCTGTATAATTTTATGGTTTGTGAGCCGGATCCCGCCTCGGCCGCTGAGATCATTGCGACCTCAAGAACGCCGACGAGCTAATGCCGATTGGCTAAACGCCGATCGTGGTCGGTCGTCCGTGAAAGATCCTGGGCAAGAGAATCGTTCGGGTCATTTGGGACTCGGATTCCATGCTGCGAGGCTCAGCTGACAGCCCGAGCACGGTGGTTTGCGCCTCGTGACGTTCAGCCTTGTCGCCTGTTCAATCGTGGCGATTGTCGGCGCAATGATCGTGTGGGTCCATGCATACCAACCGGCTGCCGTGCCACCCCGTCTCGCAGCTTTCGCCGGCCTATCGTCACTTCTTCCGCTCGTCCTTCTCGGCGTAGCATGGCCGTCGGTCGCCACGATCCTGTCGGTGGTGACGTTGCCAGCCTGCTTCATCCTGGCCCTCGGAGTCTGGCGCGCGAGGCTGATTCAGCGTCCGGGCATTCGGGCATACTGCCTGGCATGCGTGACCGCCTCGGCGCTCATGTGGATCCTGACGCTCGCATGAATCAGAAGAGTGAAGTGCGTCGCCCGCCGCGCCCCACACTGAACGCCGCCGCATGATGCCCGACACCGAAGCGAACGCGGCGCTGGCCCCGACGCACCAATACCGGCGCGCGGTTGAGCGGTGCTAGTCCTCATGTGCGGGATCACGCGACGGGACCAAGCCACGGC
>CAZYWA010000701.1:0-3658 GCA_964650975.1 uncultured bacterium | reverse complement strand
CCCTCCCCGCTCACGAGCCCCCCGGGCCACGGCGAGGTCTTACGCTGCAGCAGACCGGACTATGAGTTCGCTCATGGTTCGGCCAAGCAGACCGCACGCAGTTCGGCCACCCGACACCGCCCATTCGTTTCCGCAGCATTCTCCTCGAAGACGTTGGCCTGGTGCGGCGGCAGGGGCCTGGGTGTCAGTGCCGTAGCGCCAGAGTCCAGGCCAGGGCGAGCACCCCTCCCGTCGCCACGCCCACCAGACGCTGGAGCCACCTGTCATGGCGCCCATTCACTGTGCCGAGCCGCACAGCCGCCAGTCCAGACCCAAACCCGAGCACGAGTCCGGCTAAGTGCGCGACCAAGTCTGCCCTCGGCGCAACCCCTGTGAAGGCCAGCAACGCGAGTGCGGCCCCTACGCCCGGTAGCCAGCGAACGGTCGCGTTCGCGGGCCTTCGGTACACCGCGAGCGCCGCTGCGGTTCCGAGGAGTGCGAAGACCGCACCGGTGTTGTCGACATAGGTCCACGTCCGGCCAACCGGTACCGGATCGTAGTCGCGGCCGTCGAGGTCCCCATCGGCCGAGAGGGGCTGGATGGTCCCATGTGTCGGACGGGCATGCGCGGCAAACGCCGTGAGCACCAGTGCCGCAGCGAGCGGCAGAGCCCGAGAACCCAGCGGCGCCCTGTACGGCTGTCCCGTCCGCCAGGTCATGCGGCGCGACGCCGATGCACTCGGAACCAGAATCCAAGCACCACGAATCCGCTGCTCAGCACCGCGACGCCTTCACCCGCCGACCCTACCGATCCGCAGCCGCTCCTGTTGAACGTGGCCGCGACGCTCCTCGCCGCGTCGATGGTGACCTGACACGAACCGGTCCCGGAGCAGACACCCGACCAGCCAGCGAAGACCGAACCAGCGGCGGGTGCCGCAGTGAGGCTCACGATCGTTCCCGGGGAGTAGCTCGCGGAGCAGGTCGCACCGCAGTTGATTCCGGCTGGGCTGCTCGTCACCGTGCCGCTTCCGGTACCGGCCTTCGTCACGCTCAGACCAAAGGTCCGTATCAAAGCGAGCCTCCATCGTGCCGGGAGTTCCAATTACGTCGAGTACGGAGAGCCACGTTTCGAGCCTCATAGTCCGCTCGGTTTGTTATCGAACAGAGACCTGATCGCCGTCACCGTGATCGGCTCTCGTCTATCGTCTATCTGCGCTCCGGACCAACGCGACCCGGCCCAACCACTGCGCGTGCCTCGACGCGCAGACATCGAGTTGAGTCCGCGCCGGGTCGTGCACTGTCACGCGCCGCAGTCGGCAAATCGGATCAGGGTGAGTGCAGCGATCCCGCGGCCCACACGAAGTTGGTCGACTCCGTCACGAAGCTGCCCCCGCTCACCGAGGAACCTTCGCCGCTGGCGGTGTTGCCGTCGCCACCGCTCACCGAAGACGCCTCGCCGCCCTTCGCGACGTTGAAGATGCCCCCGCTCACCGACGCAGAGAGGCTACTCGCCGCATTGCCGGTGCCCCCACTGACCGCGGAGTACTGACCGCTCGCCGTGTTGGAGGCACCCCCGCTCACCAACGACTCGCCACCACTCGCCGTGTTCCCGTCGCCCCCACTCACCAAGGCGAGCAGTCCGGTGGCCGCGTTGACGAAGCCACCACTCACGGATGCGCCCGCACTCCCGCTGAGCGTCGGCACGTTTGCAGGAGTTCCGGGGCCAGCCACGTTGCCCGCGCCACCCAACACCGAAGTCCCGTTGTCGGTCGCCTTGTTGAGGATACCCCCGCTCACCGATGAGTTTTCGCCACTGGCCATATTGCCCCCGCCCCCGGTCACGGACGAGTAGTCGCCGCTCGCGGTGTTGCCGGCGCCCCCGCTCACGGAGGAGACCAGGCCGCTCGCGATGTTCGCCCCGCCGCCCCCCACGTGTGCGCCCTCACTGCCAGCAAGTTCCGGGAACGCCGGCCGCGTTCCCGGGCCGGCCAGGTTGTCCACGCCGCCCACCACCGACGTCGCGATGTCAGTGGCCTGGTTCACTTCGCCCCCGGTCACGGACGAGTAGTCGCCACTCGCGACGTTGTTCTGACCACCGCTCACGGATGAGCGGTTTCCGCTCGCCGTGTTCTGCCCGCCTCCCGTCACGGACGAATACGGTCCGCTCACGGTGTTCTGGCGTCCGAGCGCCATTCCCGCGTACGACGGGTAGTGGTGTCGCACTCCCACGATCAGATTGTGGGAGCCGGCACGATCGGCCGGGGTCGTGTCGGAGCGCGGCTCGTTGTAGCCGATGATCAGATTGCCGAGCCCGTTGGTGGTGGCGGTCGAGCCTGCGCCGTTCGTGATGTGGACATTGCAGCCGTCGATGTTGAGATCGTTGCCCACGATCTTCATCGTGCAGGTCGCGTGGGCGCCCGCACAGGAGACCACGACGAGAGCCAGAGTCAGGGCAGCGGTTCGACGATGCATCACTTCCCCCTTCGACGTTGGATTCGGACTCGCCGGGGTCACGAAACGCGACCCGCGCGGGGAAGTGTCTGGCCGAGAGACGGCGATGGCAACGAGAGCGCTGGGATGACCGGCAGCGCGTCTTCCTCCGGTTGGGAACCGAAGGTCGCAGACGGTTTAGGTCCGTCGCGCGCGTCGTGCGGCTCCGAGCAGCCGGCTTCCTCTCGATCTGAGGCGCGACAGCGGCCGCTTCCGGGAGTAGCGCAACCAAGGCGCTGATCACCTCGGCGGCTTGTTGGAGGTGCCGCTGCAGGGTCTGACCCACGGCGGTGAGCAACGGCCGATCGTCGCCCGCGCTCCGGAGTTCATCGACCCGCTTCAACAGGTGCTGCAGCTCGTGGTCGATCGTGTGGGTGAGCTGAGTCTCGCGCGCGGAATTCATCGGCACAGGTGGTTCCTCTCGCGGGCGGTATGGTCACTCACGCGGTCGACTTCAATACGGCCTTCCCAGCGAAATGCGAGGATAGAGCGACAGGGCACATCGCGGGTGGTCGCGCAGACCCACGGACAGATACGAACGTTTCGGTGCCAGAAACAAAGGTTGCTAGCCCCAGACGAGCCTGTACGGCACATGCGCCCAGATCGCCAATGGATTCCAGGGCGAGGGCCTGACCAAGCTCGCGGCCCCGTTCGTGCTTCCGAACGAGGGTTGGCGTCCGCTCACACCTAACCCGCAGGGCCAGGGTGCCTCACGCCGCATCGAGACAGCCGAATGTTGACCCAACGCCAACGTGCCGTGCTGCTCGCGGTTGCGTTCGCGGCATGGGCGGTCCCCGCGCACGCCGCCACGATCACCGTCGACAGCACCGCCGATGACTACGACCAGGGTCCGAACGGCAACTGTACGCTGCGCGAAGCGGTGATCGCGGCCAATACGGATGCGGCGGTCGATGGGTGCCCGGCCGGCGATGGCGCCGACACGATCGTGCTGCCGGCCGGGACGTACGCCCTGACGATCTGTCCCCAAGGGGCGACCGATGGCGATCCAGCCACCTGCGACTTCGACGTCACGAGCGACGTGACGATCGAGGGGGCCGGGATCGGCATCACCGTGGTCGACGGAAGGCGATCCTCACGGATTCTGGACCTTGCTGCCGGCGGTCTCCATGTGACGCTCGAGCACCTGTCGCTGAAGAGAGGGTTCACGTACGACGATGGCGGCGCGATCC
>CAZYWA010000700.1:0-3687 GCA_964650975.1 uncultured bacterium | reverse complement strand
CCTGCCGCAAGCACGATCTCCCTGGCCCGGGCCGGAAGCGAGACCTCGGCGGCGAGGTTGATGAGCGGTGGCCGGCTCGACGCCCGCCGCGCGTCGCTCAGGGACTTTCAGTTGATCGACGGCGTCGGGCCGAGGCGCGCGCGCGAGCTGGTCGCGGCGCGCAGCCACGATGCGCTCCACGGCCTCGACGATGCCGACCGGCTGCAGGGGTTCGGTCCAGCGTTGCTTTCGCGGCTCGATCGCGCCGTGGCGTTCCCGGAAGGAAAGGGCGAGGAATGACCAGGTGGAGCGTCCTGGTTCCGCTGGCCGCGTGCGCCATCGGCTGCGCCGATCCGGCGCTGCAGCTCGCGGCGCAGCAGGCGGTCGATCGCGCGGCGAAGGCGGAGAGCGAGGCGGAAACCCTGGATCCGCCCCGCACCGATCAGCTCACCTACCGGATGCCGCTCAAGCAGGCTCGCGAGGAGCTTGCGGCCGGTCACGACCAAGAAGCGCAGCTCATGGCGGACAAGGCCTACCAGGCCGCGGTCGACGTGCGGGACCGGCGCCTGCAAGCCAAGAACACGGTGGGCATCCGGATGAGCGAGCTCGAGTCCCTGGCGCAGACCGCCGCGCAGGATCCCGACCCGCTGCTCGACAAGGAGCAGCTCTTCCGCGAGGTCGAGAAGCGCTGGACCCTCGCCAAGAAGCGCCTCGCGGCGCTCGACTACGAGGGCTCGCTCGCCGCGGCCGACGACGCGTTGGGCCTGCTCAGGCGCCGCGGACAGCTGTTCCGGAAGGCGCTCCCGATCGGCGGGCCTACGCCGAGTGACGAGAGCGTCGCGGCTCCGCCGCCGCCCGAGGCGCCCAGCTCGAGCCCCGCGGCTCCATCCAGCTCGGGGAGCAACCGCGCCCCCGACGAGCCGTCTTTCCTCGACCGGCTGCGCAAGGCGGCGACCCATAGCGGAGGCTCGGCTCAATCGCCCTAAGTCCGCGTGTTTCTTGACATCCTCGCGCATCGGATGCGATCCTCCGGCGGATGTCGATTCGTCGGTCGCTCCGTCAGATCCGTGCGCTCCTGGGCGAGGACGTCCAGTCGGTTTTCGAGCGTGATCCGGCCGCGCGCTCGACCTGGGAAGTGCTGACCTGTTACCCGGGCTTGCAGGCGCTGTGGCTCCATCGCGTCGCGCACTTGCTGTGGATCCACGATTTCTACCTGCTCGGGCGGATGGTATCGCAGCTGGCGAGGTTCCTGACCGGCATCGAGATCCATCCCGCCGCGCGGATCGGGCGCCGGCTCTTCATCGATCACGGGATGGGTGTGGTGATCGGTCAGACGGCGGAGATCGGTGACAACGTCACGATCCTGCAGGGTGTGACGCTGGGCGGAACAAGCACCAAGAAGGAGAAACGCCACCCCACGGTTGAGGACAACGTCGTGATCGGCGCGGGCGCGGCCGTGATCGGGCGAATCCGCATCGGCCGCGATTCCAAGATCGGCTCGGGATCCGTGGTGATCCGCGACGTTCCCCCGCACAGCACCGTGGTTGGCGTGCCGGGGCGGGTGATCTTCCGCGAAGGTGCCGAGGCGGTAGACATGAACCACACCGATCTACCCGACCCGCAGGCCCGGGCGATCGAGACCCTGTGGCTCCAGATTCACGAGCTCGAGCGCAGGCTCGCCCGGTTCGAATCGGGCGCCTCCGGCGAAGTGGCCCCGATGGACTCCGATCCCACGCCCACGGCGCTCGGCACCGAAGCAGGCGAAGCTCCCAAGGCCTGACCGGCCCTCGCCGCGATCGGGCTCCCGCGGGCCCGAGACCGTGCCTCGTCCGGCCCGTCGCGACCAGACGAACCCAGCTCCAGGTATTCTCCGCTGCCGCCCGGCGGCGCACCCCCATGAGCCCGACCCCACGCGTAGCCGTTGCCATGAGCGGCGGAGTCGATTCCTCGACCGCAGCGCTCTTGATGCGCGACCTGGGTTTCTCGGTGGTCGGGGTCACGCTCAGGCTCTGGAACCCGGCCGAGCCGTCGGGCGACGGCCGCGGCAAGAGCTGCTGCAGCCCCTCCGAGGTCGTGGACGCCGCTCGGGTCGCGCGGTCGCTGGGGATTGCCCATCATGTGCTGGATTACGCCGAGGACTTCGCGCGCGAAGTCGTACGCCCCTTCGCGTCCGAGTACCTGGCGGGCCGCACGCCCATTCCGTGCGCGCTCTGCAACCAGGTGCTCAAGTTCGGGCGGCTGGTCGACGCCGCGCGGTCCGCCGGGGCCGAGGCGCTCGTCACCGGCCACTACGCGCGGATCGATCGCGCGATCGAAGACGAACCGCATCTGCTGCGGGCTCGCGACCCGCGCAAGGACCAGTCGTACTTTTTGTTCGGAATCCCCCGGCCGGCGCTCCGTTCGATTCTGTTTCCGATCGGCGATCTGACGAAGGAGGAGGTGCGCGAGCGGGCCGCGCGCGCCGGCCTTCCGGTTGCCGACAAGCCCGAGAGCCAGGAGATCTGCTTCGTGCCCGACGGCGACCACGCGCGCTTCGTGGAGCGGGTGGCCGGCATCGAGCCGGCCGCCCTGCGCGGCGAGGTGCTCGACGAGCGCGGAACGGCGATCGGCGTTCACGCCGGGATCCATCGCTACACCGTCGGGCAGCATCGCGGTCTCGGTCTGGGCGGAGGTGCCAAGCGCTACGTGACCGCGATCGACGGTGCGACGCGGAGCTTGCAGGTCGGACCGCGCGCGGCCCTCGCGCGATCGACCGTTCATGCGCTTCGCCCATCCTGGCTGACCTCGTCTCCACCCGCGCCGGGAGACACCGTGGAGGCGCAAATCCGTTCCCGCCACCGCCCTGCGCCGGCGGTGGTCGAGGAGGCGAGCGGCATCGGCCTGCGGCTGCGCTTCGTGGAAGCGCAGGAAGCGATCACGCCCGGACAGGCGGTGGTCCTCTACGACGGCGACCGAGTTCTCGGCGGCGCGTGGATCGAGAGGGCGGAAGCGTGAGGGCCGCCGGAACGGCAGGCGAGCGCCGCGGGTCGGTCGCGCTGATCGCGGTCGGTTGCCGGGTGAACCAGGCCGAGGTCGAGGGGCTCGCCGCCTCGCTCGCGGCCGCGGGCTGGTCGGCCGCCCACGATCCCGGCCGCGCCGACGTGGTGGTGGTCAACACCTGCGCCGTGACCAGCGGCGCCGACAGCGACGGCCGCAAGCTGGTGCGGCGCATCCATCGGGCCAATCCGCGCGCCCGGATCGTGGTGACCGGATGCCAGGCCGAGCGAGAGGCGCCGGCGCTCGGCGCCCTGCCCGGAGTCCGGCTGGTGGTCGGTAACGCGGCGAAGCATCGCATTCCCGACTGGCTCGAGCGCTTTCCTGGCGGTCGGCGTCCCGAGAGTTCGAGCCTCCCTCGGAGCGTGGAGGTGGAGCGGCCCCCGGTCCACGAGCTCCGCGACCTGGTGCCGCTTCCCGTATCCCTGGAGGGCAGCAGAACCAGCCGCCCCCTGGTCAAGATCCAGGACGGCTGCGATCGAGGTTGTGCCTTCTGCGTGATTCCCGGCACGCGTGGCGCGTCTCGATCGCTGGGCGAGGTGGAGGTGATCGAGCAGCTGAGCCGGATCGGCGACGCCGGCTTCGGCGAAGCCGTGCTGACCGGGATCGACCTCGGATCGTGGGGCGAGGACCGGCCGGGCTCGGGAGGCTTGCCGGCCTTGCTCGACCGGATCG
>CAZYWA010000699.1:0-3694 GCA_964650975.1 uncultured bacterium | reverse complement strand
AGAGCTTCGCCGACACCTCGACGTCTCCCGACCCCGAGTCGAGCGCCGGTGCGAAGGGCTTCGCGACCGCCATCACGTCGGCCAGGTCGACCTTTCCGACGAGGTGCGCCTCGACCGACCGATCCTTGAGCCCGATCACGCCGCCGGTGTCGAGCGTGCCCTTGCCCAGGGCCAGGGCTCCGCTCACCGACGCTCGGCCCTGCGTCAGCGTCACGTCGAACGGCGCCGACTGCGTCAGCTCGGCGCCGTTGGCGCGCAGCACCAGCCCGGTGACGGTTCCCTGGCCTTCGAGCTTGGAGAGATTGGTGAGCGGGCCGGCGGCGTGAAGATCCGCCGCTCCCAGCACGCCGTCCACGCGCGACGCGCCCGCGAGCGCCAGGAACGGCGCCAGCGGCAGGTCGCGAATCGTCGCATCGGCCTTCACCGCGACCGACTTGGTATCGAACGATCCCTTGGCCGCGATCGATCCGCCCACGCCCAGGTCGAATTCGAGCGCGTCGAAACGTCCGGCGGCGGTCAGCCAGCCGGCGCCGAGCGGCACGTTGGGAGCACCCAGGGCCGCGAAGCCGAGCTTGGCGTCGAGCGCGTTGCCGCGAACCGTGCCGGTCGCTTCGAGGCCGTCGATGCGCATGCCGCGAATCGACGCGGAGGCGAGCGACACCTTCGGGACCTCCACGTCGAGCGCGCTGAGCGGGCCGTGCGCGCGGGCCGAGAGTGCCAGCCCGCTGCCGGTGAGGCCGATCGCTCCGGCCATCCGGTCGGCGACCTCGAGTGTCGGCTCGCTGGCCGTCACCTGGATCGCGGTGCCATCGCCGCTCACGTCCAGGCGACCCTTGGCCGTGAACGAGAGATCGGTGGCGTGACCGTCGACATCGAGCTCGCGATAGTCGGTGAACGATCCCGCCGCGCGACCGGTGAGCTCGATCGCTTGCCCCAGATATGCCGCGGAAATCCGCTCGATGCCGATCCGGACGTCGTCCGGCACCACTCCTTCGAGGGTCACGTGGCCGGAGACCGGGCCGGGAAGCTCGGGCACCTCGGCGAAGGCGTTCACGATCGGCTCGAGCCGCACCCGGTCGAGATCGACCGCGGCGTCGACCGCGAGCGTCAGCGGCTCGAAGGTGGCGCCGGCCACGTGAACGCCGCCGCCCTCGGGGGTCACCACGTCGAGCTTGGCGACGCGCAGCACGTTGCCGTCGAGGCCCACGTCGACGTGGATCGGACCAGCCTCGCCCTTGCCGTAACGGACGCTCGCGACGTCGAGCTGCGCCTTCAGATCCGACGGCGAGACCACGCCGTGCGCGGCGAGACTGACGCCCTCCACGTGGAGGTCGCGGCCCGACGAAGCGTCGGCGAGATCGAACGCGCCGTCGGTGAGCGAGACGGCGTCGACCTTGACCAGCACCGGCAACAGCGGGACCAGCGGCTTGCCCGGGATCGACGGGCTCGCCGGTGCAGGCGCCGATTTCGGCGAGGGCGCGACCTTTCCGGGAGTCGGCGGCCACTGGAACGTCCCATCGCTCGCGAGCCCGAGGCGAACCCGGGGCTTCTCCACGATCACCTTGCGGACCTGCACGATGCGACCGGCGATGCCGCTCAGGCGGTACTCGATGCCGACGTGATCGACCCGGATCCACGGCTCCTCGCCGGGTGTGCCGAACGTGGCGTCGCGGATCTCGATTCGCCGTCCAGGATCGTGCCCGAGGAAACCCACGTGCAGCTCGAAACCGGCGAGCGGCAACACCCTGGGAGCTAGCCAGGTCAGGAACGCGTCGTTGCCCGAGAGCACCAGCACCAAGATCAGCACCGCCAGCAGCGCCAGCGCCAGCGCGCGCAGCACCTTGGCGGTGACGGTGAGTGCGCGCTTCACGAGGTCTCGGCGGCTCAGAACGGATAGCCGAAGGAGAAGTGGATGCGCACCGACTTCGAGGCGTCGCCCTCGATCACCGGATAGCCGACGTCGAGGCGCAGCGGACCCACCGGCGAGCGCAGCCGCAGCCCGCCGCCCGCGCCCACCTGGAAGCTCTGCAGCGACACCGCGGCGAGATCGCGCCGGACGTCACCGGCGTCGCCGAACACCGCACCCTCGAGCAGCCAGAAGAGCGGGAAGCGCAGCTCGAGATTGGCGAGCAGCCGTGCCCCACCGCCGAGTGGCTTGCCGCGATCGTCCACCGGCCCCAGCCGGTCCTCTTCGAACCCTCGCACCGTGCTGGTGCCGCCCGCGAACAAGAGCTCGGGAGTGGGGACGACGGTGGTGGGGCCGTAGAGGTCCACGTCGGTGAAACGGCCCGAGACGACTCCGATCACTCCGTCGAAGAGACGCTGGTAGTAGCGGCTCTGCAGGTCGTAGCGCACGAAGTCGTCGTCGCTGAAATACGCGCGCGACGCGAGCCCGGCGCTCCCCGACACGTAGGCGCCCTCGGTCGGATACAGCAGATCGTCGCGGCTGTCGTAGGTGAGCGATGGCGTCACCACCACTTCACGGGTCAGACCTGGTTGCGGCGCATCGGGCGCGTCCGCCTGAACGTGAGTGGTGTCGGTGCGCTGATAGGCCACCTCGAACGCGCCGGTCAGGTGCCACGGCAACACGCGGGAAACGCTCGCCGCGACGCCGGCGGTGGTCTGATCGAAGGCCTGGAGGACGCTGTCCTGGTACGAGGCCGAGACCGTTCCCTTGAACGAGGTCGCGAAGAGCCGAGGGTCGGCGAGCGCCGCGGTCACGCCGCGGTCCTGCTGGCCGTAGGTGCCGCTCACCGTGAGTGTCTTGGCGCGATCGAAGAGGTTGAGCTGGCGAAGCGAGAACCGACCGGAGGCTCCCTGGTCGGTGTCGTAGCCGAAGCCGAGGTCGAGCTCGGTGCGCGGACGCTCGCGAAGCTGCACCTTGACCGGAACGTCCACGACCTCGTCGGACGACTCGCGCACGCCGGGATCCTCGAGACCGATCGGCGCCACCTGGATCGCGTCGAACACCTCGAGAGCGCGCAGGTTGGACTGGGTGTCGGCGAGCCCGGAGGGCGTGAGCAGCGCACCCGGATCGAGCGCGTAAGCGCCGCGGATGACGCTCTTCCGGGTGTCGATGGCGCCGAACGCCACCAGATCGGTCACTCGATAAAGCGGGCCTGGGTCGATGTGGAACGAGACCACCGCGGTGGCGGCCGCGGCGTCGAGCTTCGAGTCGCCCGTCACCCGGGCGGACAGATAGCCGAGCGATTGCAGCTCCTTCTGCAGCGCCTCGGATACCGAGTCGACGTCCTGGGCCCGATAGACCAGCCCCGGGGTGAGGGTCTGGACCCGCCCCACCACGTCGTCGATGTCGGCGCGATTCCCTTCCACGGAGACGATGTCGAGGTGGTACTGCGGCCCCTCGTCGACGGCGAAGACGGCATCGACGGTGTCGTCCTTCACCTCCATCTGCGCGGCCGCGACCGTCGCGTCGGCGAAGCCGACCGAGCGGTAATAGTCGACCAGCGCGGCGCGGTCCTCCTCGAGCAGCGTCGAGCTCCAGCGCGGGGAGAGCACCAGCCAGCGGGCGCGGCCGCTGCTCAGCGCGTCCCCGAGGTCGGCGGCGGAGATCGAGTCGTTGCCCTGGAAGCGCACCTCGCGAAGCGGCAGCGCGCGGCCTTCGTGGATCGTGTAGACGACGCGCACGTCGTCGTCGGTCTCGGTCTTCTGCTTGGTGACCTGCACCTCCGGA
>CAZYWA010000698.1:0-3702 GCA_964650975.1 uncultured bacterium | reverse complement strand
CAGCAGCTGACGGTCGACTACAACTCGCCGGTCGAGGCCGGGGAGGTGATCGCCAAGATCGATCCCGCGCTCTTCGACGCGGCCGCGGAGCAGGCGCGCGCCAACTTCGTGGCGGCGCAAGGGAACCTGACCAAGGCGAAGGTCCAGGCGGAGGACGCGGCGCGCCAGTTCCAGCGCAGCAAGACGCTCGCGGAGCGGAAGCTCATCGCCGAGGCGGACCTCGACACCGCGCAGACCACGGCCGACGCGGCGCGCGCCTCGGTGGATGCCGCGGCCGGGTCGGTGGAGCAGGCCAAGGCCTCGCTCCACTCGGCGGAGGTGAACCTCGCCTACACCACGATCGTCTCGCCGATCCACGGCATCGTGATCTCGCGCAGCGTCGACGTGGGCCAGACCGTCGCCGCCTCATTGCAGGCGCCGACGCTCTTCGTGATCGCCGAGGATCTGCGGAAGATGCAGGTGGACACCAGCGTCGCCGAGGCCGACATCGGCAAGCTCACCCCCGGCATGCACGCGACGTTCAGCGTGGACGCCTATCCGAGCGAGCGTTTCGAGGGGACCGTGCGTCAGATCCGCAATGCGCCGCAGACCGTCCAGAACGTGGTCACCTACGACGCGGTGATCGACGTCGACAACGAGAACCTCGAGCTCAAGCCCGGCATGACCGCCAACGTGACCTTCGTCTACGCCGAGAACGACGATGCGCTGCGGCTCGCCAACGCGGCGCTGCGCTTTCGCGCCCCGGCGTCGTTCGGCGCCACCGAGGAAGGCGGCGCGGCGAAGCCCCATGGCGAGAAGGGCAAAGGCGGGTCCGGAACCCGCGGCGAGGGCGGACATGGCCCGCGCGACAAGGGAGCCGAGGGCGCCCCGGGGTCGGGCGGTGGCAGTCATGGCCGGGACGTGTGGGTGCTGAACGGCGACAAGCCGACCCGCGTCCGCATTCACACCGGGCTCACCGACGGCACGCTCACCGAGGTCGTATCGGGCGACCTCGAGCCTGGCGCGCTGGTGATCACCGACGCGCCGGTGCGCGCAGGCGCCGGCGCTGCGGGCGGGCAGCGCTCCGGCGCCCCCGCCGGCCGCTTCCCACGGTTCTGAGCGCCGAGCGACGAGAGCAAACGACGTGAGCGCGATCTCGCCCACCGACGTGGTGCGTCTGGAGTCGGTGGAGAAGACCTACCAGATGGGAGACGTGGCGGTGCGGGCGCTGGTGGACGTGAGCCTGGACGTCGCGACCGGCGAACTGCTGGCGGTGATGGGCGCCTCTGGATCGGGAAAGTCGACGCTCATGAACATCCTGGGCTGCCTCGATCGTCCCACCTCGGGCCGCTACTTGCTCGACGGCAGCGACGTGTCCCATCTGGACCGGAACGGCCTGGCCGAGATCCGGAACCGCACCCTCGGGTTCGTGTTCCAGAGCTTCAATCTGCTGTCGCGCACCTCGGCGCTCGAGAACGTCGAGCTGCCGCTGCTCTATGCGGGCGTCGCCACGCGCGAGCGCCAGGAGCGCGCCACCGAGGCGCTGCGGCGAGTGGGCCTGGGAGACCGGCTTCACCACCATTCCAACCAGATGTCGGGCGGGCAGCAGCAGCGCGTGGCCATCGCGCGGGCGCTGGTGTCGCGGCCCCGGCTGATCCTGGCCGACGAGCCCACCGGCAACCTCGATTCGCGCACCAGCGTGGAGGTGATGGCGCTGCTGCAGGAGCTGTGGCGCTCGGGCATCACGATCGTGCTGGTGACCCACGAGCCCGACATCGCCCAGCACGCGTCGCGGGTGATCGAGATGAAGGACGGCCGGATCCGGACCGACCGCCGCCAGGAGCCCAGGCTCGCGACCGTGAGGCCCGCCGAACTCGAGGCGAGCGCATGAATCCGCTGCAGACGTTGCGCGTGGCGTTACGCGCGCTGCTGCGCAACAAGCTGCGCTCGTTCCTCACCACGCTCGGCATCATCATCGGGGTCTCGGCGGTGATCGCGATGGTGGCGATCGGCGAGGGCGCCAAGGCGGAGGTCGAGAAGGCGTTCGCGTCGATGGGCTCGAACCTCATGATCGTCCTGCCCGGCACCACGACGGCGGGCGGCGTGCACGGTGGCTTCGGGTCGATGCCGACGCTCACGTGGGACGATCTGAAGGCGATCCGCACCGAGGTGCCCTCCGTCTACCTGGCCGCCGCGGCGCTCCGGACCGCGACTCAGGTGGTGAGCGAGGATCAGAACTGGACCACCAGCGTCACCGGCACCTCGCCCGAGTATTTCGAGATCCGCAGCTGGCCGGTGTCGCGCGGCGCGCTCTTCACTCCCGCGGACGTCGATGGCGGAGCCAAGGTGACGATCCTCGGCGAGACCGTCGTCGAGAAGCTCTTCGGGAGCGGCTTCGATCCGGTGGGGCAGTTCGTGCGCATCAACAACGTGCCGTTCGAGGTGGTGGGCGTGCTGGCCGCCAAGGGGCAGTCGCCGACCGGGCAGGACTACGACGACGCGGCCTTCGTTCCGCAGAGCACCTATCAGGCCAAGATCCAGGGCGGCCTGCAGAAGTTCATCCAGGGCTCGCTCTTCGTGAGCGCTCCGAGCGCCGAGTCGCTGACTCGCGCACAGCAGCAGATCACCTCGCTCTTGCGCGACCGGCATCACGTGCTCGACGGGCAAGACGACGACTTCTCGATCCGGAACCTGACCGAGATGGCGAGCGCGCAAGCCGAGGGCACCAAGACCCTCACGACGCTGCTCGCCAGCATCGCCGCCGTGTCGCTCCTGGTGGGCGGCATCGGGATCATGAACATCATGCTGGTGAGCGTGACCGAGCGCACCCGCGAGATCGGGCTGCGCATGGCGGTGGGCGCCCGGCCGCGCAACATCCTCACCCAGTTCCTGGTGGAGGCGTTGACGCTCGCGATGGCCGGCGGTCTGATCGGCGTGGCCCTGGGAATCGTCACCGCAGAGCGTCTGGCGGCCAACTTCGGATGGCCGCTCTTGATCCGTCCCGGGATCGTGCTGGTGGCGGTGGTGTTCAGCGCGGGCGTGGGGGTGGTGTTCGGCCTCTACCCCGCGCGGCAGGCATCGCGGCTCGATCCCATCGATGCGCTGAGGTACGAATGATCGAACGGTTGCTGCGTGGGGGGTGTGCGGTTCCGTGGTCCAGGTCGGGGGTGGTGCTCGTGCTGGTCGGCGCCGCGCTCGGCGCTTCGCGCGGGAGCGTCGCCTTCGCGGCCGAGGTCACGACCGCACCACCCGAGCAGGCCGCCGCGAGCACCGGTCCTCGGGTGCTGACCCTCGACGAGGCGCTCCACACGGCCGCCGAACGGCAGCCGCAGCTTTCCGCGGCCCATGCCCAGAGCGACGCCGCCGACGCCCGCACCGACGAGGCTCGCGCGCCGCTCTTCCCGCAGCTGAGTGGCGACGCCGGCTACCAGCGCACCACCGCCAACTTCACCTCGCGGCCTGGCTCGCTGCCCCGCTCCACCAGCACCGGCCGCTCGGGCGCGAGCTTCGACACGTTCGACTACTGGACGTTCGATCTCAAGGCCAGCCAGCTGGTGTACGACTTCGGTCGCACCACCGGGCGTCTGGACGCCGCCGAGGCGTTGGCGGCGGCGCAGCGCGCCACCGAGCGCGCCACCCGCCAGCAGGTGACGCTGGGCGTGAGGAGCGCCTTTTTCTCGGTGCGCGCCGATCAAGCTCTGCTCGGAGTCGCCCGGGAGACGC
>CAZYWA010000697.1:0-3708 GCA_964650975.1 uncultured bacterium | reverse complement strand
GCTGCAGCGCATAGTTATGGCCCGCCGTGGCTAGAATTGGCGGCCCCGTTACTGAGGAAGCGACCCCTCGATGCCCCAGTCCTGCGATGGTCCCCAGCAGACAGCCTCTCTCCGCGCCGAGACCGTTGGCGCGGGGCCTGGAGCGTGTGCGTCGGCTTGCGCCGAATTGAAGCTGACTCGTTGGTATCCGGTGTCTTCAACGCCTGCGGTCACAACCCGGACGGTCATAATTTCACCGGCCCGTTTCGGAAGGGCGCGCTGCGCAGCTGCTCGTGCGTAGAGACTGGGATGTTCTGCTTTGAGGCGGTCGAGCTGTTCGAACGGCCAGACTTGACCATCGCCGCCCATCGACGCCTTCGAGAGAGACGTGGACTTCGCGATGAGGTCATCGCAAGAACATTGGATGGCCCTCCGCTG
The DNA here is from genome assembly GCA_964650975.1 of uncultured bacterium. Taxonomy (GTDB): domain Bacteria; phylum JADJOY01; class JADJOY01; order JADJOY01; family JADJOY01; genus CAZYWA01. The sequence goes on along the minus strand of CAZYWA010000697.1, from coordinate 3,291 downwards.
ACTGTCCGAAAGCCCCAGCAAGGCGGCGGTCACGCGATCGGCACACTCCAATGCTCCCGCCCCGGCCCAGCGGAGCGCCGGTAGGTCGAAGGAATCGAATGGGCCGTATGGTGAAGCGGTGTCGGAGACCAAGACGCTGCTCTCGGCAGCACCTAGCGCAGGGCAGCCGCGATCAGCACGTCCAGCGAGGCACACCTCGCGAATGCTTCCGGGAAAGCGGAGTGTCGCTTGATTTCCGTCAATTCTGTATGACCCGGTGAGCGCAGCGCCGGTACGCCACTCAAGAAGTACGGTTCCGTCTTCCAGGAATGTGTATCGCTTATCGTCATCGCGCCAGGTTTCTCGAACGTTTACGCCTTGACGAGCTGCGCATCCAAAGAAGACGATGGTCGCAAGCAGGGCCGTGGATCGCAATTGCGTCCAGAGACGCGCATCGAGGGCTGGTTGCATCGGCTTTCAGGCATCCCGAATAGTGGGCATAACGCCTGGCTAAGCTGCGGCCACTGACTACCACGAGATCCAGACGAGCGCCACCCCGCGTGCCGTCAGCTTCAGCCAATAGTTGGACGGTCCCTTGCGCTTACGGGGCGAGTTGGAACCCGCCGTTCTTACGCATTGAATCCAGCAGCACGCGGACTGCAGGTGTGAATTCTTCCGGAGGAATCTCGCGCTCGATCAAGGATTGAGTCTGGTCCGGAGTAAGACGCTTCGCAGTCTCTTCATCTAGAGACGCCAGAGCGCGTTGCATGGCTCGGCCGATGACCGCCACCTCGGGCGGCATCGCCTCAATGGGAAGAGCCCGCCTGTAGGTCGGGCGGCCCTCAGAATCTGGAGGACCGGCCTGCATCGGGTGGAGCACGACGCTGACGCCCTGGATTGTGTTGCCGCCATCTATGACGTGACGCTCGCCCACGCCACCCGTCTCTATCCGCGGGTCGCCGGCAAAGATCATCCACGACCCGTCGGGAATCCCCTCAATCGCGAATCCGCCAGACGAGCTAGACGTTGTTTCAAGCAGACGGTGGGAGTCTACGGTGTCAGCCGACGAGTCAGGGCCGGGCCAAGGGACGACCCTGACAGGAACGCCCGCTCGCGGCTGGCTATTCTCGTCAACGATTCGCCCGCTGATTGATCCGCCGAAACGAACCGCAGGACTTGGTACGTTTGAAACGGGATGGGCGCACGACGGACCGAACGCGGCCGCGAGAAAGAGAAGAGCAACCGCTCCGTTCGTGGCCCTCTTAAGCATCATTGGATCCGTCCAACCCAAAGCTCACCTGCGGCCACTGACTACCTCGAGATCGAGACGAGCGCTACCACGGGTGCCGTCAGGTGCAGCGACTAGTTCGACGTGACCGCGACATTGGTCAGATTTGGCGACTCAGATGATTCCGGTAACGGGCAAGGGCGACTAGTCCGGGGAAGGGCCGTCACCAAGAGCGCGGCCAGCCCCAGCCGCCAGCTTAAGTGGACGACTACCATCTGCGGCGGCAGCGTGATGATCCTGCCAACGCCGTTTCGGTCCAGCCACCACCTCTGGAAGGCCAGCGCGCAGGCGACCAGCGCCAAGTACGCGGATACGACGCCGAGAGAAGCGACGAAGCGCTTGCGGGCCTGAGACTTTGTTGGCATGTCTCACGTCGCGAAGGTTCGCGCCCGCGAGGGTACGGCGCGTCTACAGGACGAGTGCGACGACACATCATCTCCGCTTGGCACGCTGGTTGGCTCGCCGTAGGGAATGCAACAACACTGATGCCGTGAACGCCCCGAAAACGACGACGACTCTACGCCACTCACTGTTCCACAAGAAGAACACCGCCTGCGACGCGATGAGGACCACGAAACCCAAGCCAACGCGGAGATGCCGCCTGAGTGCGGTATCCGACGGCTGTCTCACGCCCGTTGCCATAGCAAGCTCAGCGCATCTCGATTTGCACGTCGAACGCCGCGTTCAGCTGCGCGCCCACGCGCCACCGTGGCGCGTGATTGTGTGCCCCGGGCGCGTCAGCTGCAACGCGATGTTCTGCGGGCCTTTCATACCGACTTCCGGTTCTCCACGGCGACAAATGCGCCAGGGTCGGTGGGCTCAAGATCAGGGATGAGCTGCAGTCGACGCGAATCGAGGTAAGCGGCCCCTGTCTGCTCAAGGTAGAGCGCGACTGCAGACTGCTCGATCCAGACGATCCCCGCGGCTGCCCGAAGGCGGTCGCACTTATCTTTCTTTACACCGGAGACCCAGTATTCCTCCAAGGTCTCTGCATCGATGTAGTTGCCTGCAACGGCACGGCCGCCGGCCGCTTTCAGGGCGCGGCCATTGAAGTAGATGGTGCGTCCGGATTTGGACGGGGTCACTCGAACGATCCACGCAGGGCCATTGTCCGCGTAGCCGGTCTTGAGCTCGATGTACTTCAGCATGACCCTGCTCGCGTCACCTGCGATCCGTAGAACCCCTGGCTAAGCTGCGGCCACGGATCACCACGCGATCATACACCTCGCACCCCGCATGCCGTCAGCTTCAGTCCAGAGTTCGACAAGGGGCCTCGTCGCGGCCACCTTCACGAGGCCCGCGACGCCTGAGGGCATTGCCGCTGTGCCCTTACCCAAGCCGAGGCGAGAACGGCGACGAACGCGACGAAACCGATAGCGACGGGAGTCACCACAGACAGGAACACTAAAGAACTTGGAATCGCGCCGTTGGGCCGCAGGAGTCGGTCCGTTGCGAAGCAGCCGACTAGAATCAAGGCAGATGTGAACCACATGGCCACGCTGATGACAAGACCGTCAGCGAGTGCGAGCAGAACTGTGATGTGCGAGGCCTGCGGAGCAGAGCGACTGTTGTCCGGCAGAAGCCCTGAGCTCGGGTTGTGAGTCCGTCGGTAGGCGCGTGCACACAAGCCAAGGAAAGAGACAAGGAACCAGAAGGAGACGGCGACGAACATTCCGTCAACCCCATTCGTCTGACGGAGGGGGGTATGGCGCAAGCCGCTGAGGATCAGAAGGCCCGGCGCGAGCACCAATGCCCCGAGCGCAACGAGATTACTCATCAAAGCGGCAACCAGCATGAATATCGAGAAAACGGCGGCAAGAACTAACAAGCGACCAATTGGCATGGCGAACGCAAAGCTAAGCTGCGGCCACTGACTACCACGGGATCCAGACGAGCGCTACCCCGCGTGCCGTCAGCTTCAGCGGATAGTTGGACGGTCTTGGCTTCAATTGGCTGTTCTGGCAGTGCCGGTACGGTCCAGGGACATAGGTAACAGAGTAGTCCAGGTACATGGGTGACACTTC
>CAZYWA010000696.1:0-3729 GCA_964650975.1 uncultured bacterium | reverse complement strand
TGGGCGCGTCGGCCGCGCTGGGCGGTGAGTGATCCCCCGACGCCAACACGGTGCGACCGGGGCTCACTCGGCCGGTCACGAGGCGCTCGGAACGATCCGAGTCGGCGGGGTCGGCCGTGGAGCGGGCGCCCAGGTCGACGAGAGTGATCGGGGTAAGGAGGTCACGCGGCGAAATCGCCGCCCTGGGTGTTGTCGATGGGCGATTCAACCGGTGGAGAGGGCGCCGGGGGAACACCGGGAGACCATTTCACGGCGGGAATCGCGCGTCGGGCGTCTCGGCGATGCCCGCGGAAGCCGTTGAAACGGCCTCGGAAACAGGCCGGGTGCCCGTTTCACCGGGTGAATGGAGCACCGGCGACGTGACGGAGGCGGATTTCTTCGCGTGCCCGGACCCTCCGGTTCGTGCCGGGCGTATTCTCCGCCGTTTGAGTCGCCCTCCTTGGCCGCGTCGGGCGAGGTCGGCCTCTCGAGAGCGGGGTTTCCGGCCCGCTTCGAGCGCCGATCACACCCCGTGAGTCCAGCGCAAGCGGCAGTCCGGACAGGATTTTCGCCTGCGTCATCGCGTGAAGTCCGGCGCGGGGGATCGCGCGCCCTCCCGCGAGATCGGGCGTCCCCGGCCCGCTCGGCAGCGCTGGCCGAGGCTTCCCCCAGCCGCCCCTGCAGCCTCACTGCGCTGCCAGGTACTCCCCCGCCGTCACAACCCGGTAACGCGGGGCGCCGGACTGCTGGCCGGCGTGGCATGCGCACCCCCCGTCACCACGTGGATCCGGTCTGTCGCGAGGTGGGCCCAGTCGTGATCGAAGATCCGGGCCCAGTACGCCGCGAATCGCCGGGCCGGATCCCACGCACCGCGCGCTGGTACGTGAAGCCGTAGAGGGGGCCCACCCCGGGCCTGGGACCTGCCGTGGCGCCCGATTCGTCGCCGGCGGGGGCGCCGGGTTGAAGAAAACGCGTGCGCTATCCTCTGCTGCTTGCGCGCGGGGTTGCGCGCGGGACTCGACGATGGAGCACGGTAGCCGGCGCGCGATCATCGCGGCGTTTCTCGCGAACCTGGGGATCGCGATCGCGAAGGGGGTGGCGTATTTCGCGACCGGCGCGGCGTCGATGCTGGCCGAGTCGATCCACTCCCTCGCCGACACCGGAAATCAGGGCCTTCTGCTCTTGGGCGGTAACCGCGGACGGCGCGCGCCCACGGACGAGCATCCGTTCGGCTACGGGCGCGAGCGCTATTTCTGGGCGTTCGTGGTGGCGCTGGTGCTCTTCGCCATGGGCTCGGTGTTCGCGATCGTCGAGGGCATTCACAAGATCCGCCATCCCGCGCCGCTCGAATCCGCGGGTTGGGCGGTGGGGACGCTGCTGGTCGCGGTGATCCTCGAGACCCTCTCGTTCCGCACCGCGCTCCGGGAGGCGAGCCCGCTGCGCGGCGATCAGAGCTGGTGGGGCTTCATCCGCACGGCCAAGTCACCCGAGCTGCCGGTGGTGATGCTCGAGGATCTGGGTGCGTTGCTCGGGCTCACGTTCGCGCTCGCGGGAGTCGGCCTGGCGACGCTCACCGGAGAGCCGCGCTTCGACGCCATGGGCTCGGTGGCGATCGGTTGCTTGCTGGGTGTGATCGCCATCGTGCTGGCGATCGAGATGAAGAGCCTCCTGGTGGGCGAGGCCGCGTCGCCCGGTCAGCAGCTGGCAATCCGTGAGTCCTTCGAGGGCTCCAAGCACGTGCGGCGGGTGATCCACATGCGCACACTGCACTTGGGCCCCGACGAGCTCTTGGTGGCGGCGAAGCTCGAGTTCGAGCCGTCGCTCTCGCTGCTCGAGCTGGCGCACGCGATCGACGCCACCGAGTCGAGCGTCCGCGATCGGGTGCCGAGCGCGCGTCTCATCTTCATCGAGCCCGACGTGTTTCGCCCCACCGAGTCCTGACGGGACGACCGAAGCCGAGGACCCGCGATGCCCAAGACACTCGTCACTGGAGCCACCGGACTGGTGGGCTGGAACGTGGTGACGGCGCTCCGCGAGCGCTCGCGCGAGGTGCGCGTGCTGGTCCGCGATCCCGACAAGGCGCGGCGGCTGTTGCCCGGCGAGATCGACATCGTCGCCGGCGACGTGACCGACGCCGCGTCGATCGCGCGCGCCTTCAAGGACGTGAACGTCGTCTATCACGCGGCGGGCTTGCCCGAGCAATGGCTCAAGGACGAGGCGCGCTTCCGGCGAGTGAACGTCGAGGGCACGAGCCACCTGATCGACGCGGCGCTCGAGCGCAAGGTGGAGCGCTTCGTCTACACCAGCACCATCGACGTCTTCCAGGCGGCGCCCAGCCAGGAGTTCGACGAGACCAGCCCGATCGATCCCAGCCCCAAGGGCACCGCTTACGAGCGCTCGAAGCAAGAGGCCGACCGGCGCGTGGTGGCGGCGCTCGACAAGGGCCTCCACGCGGTCTTCATCCATCCCGCGGCGCTCTACGGACCGGGTCCGGCGGGCTCGCCGGGCATCAACGATTTCATCCTGCGCATGCGCGACCGCAAGGTCCCCGCGCTCCTGCCGGGCGGCATGCCGGTCGTCTACTCGCGTGACGCCGGGCTCGGCCACGTGCTCGCCGAGGAGCGCGGCGCCGCGGGCAGCCGCTACATCCTGAGCGAGTCGTACGTGGATTTCACGCATCTCGCGTGGATCGTGACTCACGCGCTCGGCAGGAAGGACGTGCCGCGCGTCATACCGCTCTGGCTCGCGAAGCTCGTTTCCGAAGGAGGCGAGCGCTGGTCGGTGGTCTCGGGCCGCGCACCGCTCATCCCGCGCGGCCAGCTCCACTTCCTGCAATGGAAGGCGCGGCCCAGGAACACCAAGGCGCGGAAGGAGCTCAAGTGGGTCCCGACGCTCTTCCGCGATGGAGTGAGGCAAACAGTCGCGGAGCTCACCGGCGTTACTACCCCGGCGGCGTGAGTGGACGCGATCGCCTGGGTGCGTGTCGCCGTTGGGAGGGCCGCGCTTCCGCGCAGCCGGAGCCGGATGCACGCCACTGCCGGCGGCGACGAAGCGCCGCCCATGAGCCGGGCTCGGAGCGTTGTGCTCGCGTTTTTGGTTGTGTCCGCGTGCGGCGGTGGATCGAGCTCCGGCCCGCCGCTTCCACCGCTCGCGACTCCCGACGGCTGCAATCCGCTGCTGGGTGGCGTCGACTGCTTTCTCCCGTATCCGACGGACTTCTTCCGAGTCGCCGATTCGTCCTCTCCGAGTGGTGCGCGCATCGTCACCACCGGCGCCGCCAAGCTCTCCGCGGTGAGCGGCAAGAGCGCCGACGTCGCAGACTGGAAGCCGCTCGAAGCCTACTCGCGCTCGTCCACCATCGTCGCGACGCTCGCATCGCCGACCTCCGCGACCGGCTTGGTCGGCTTCTTCGATTCGCCGGACGCGACGCTCGCGGTCACGAGCAGCGCGAGCCTGATCCTCGACGCGTCGAGCGGTGCGCTGATGCCGCACTTCGCGGATCTCGACCCGCGTGCCAAGGACCCGAGCCGCCAGGCCGTGGTGCTGCACCCGGTCCTGCCGCTCGCCGAGAGCACCCGCTACATCGTCGCCCTCCACGGGCTGGTCGCCGACGATGGAAGCCCGGTTCCCGCTCCGGAGGGCTTCCGCCGCCTGCGCGACAAGCAAGCGTCGCATGATCCCGCGCTCGCGCCGCTCGTCGATCGCTACGAGAACGACATCTTCCCCAAGCTCGAAGCGGCCGGCGTGGCT
>CAZYWA010000695.1:0-3731 GCA_964650975.1 uncultured bacterium | reverse complement strand
AATTGCGACCTGAGGCGCCAGTCTCTCGCGTTCCTCCGCTTCAATGCGCGACTGGTAGGTGCAGAGCCAGGCATTGTACTCCTCCATCCATGGCAGCTTCGCGGCGAGGCGAGAAACGCCGAGCTGAGCTAGGAATGCCAGGACCGTGGATACGCAGATGAGCAACAGCCACAGAAGGGTGCGAGGGTCGTGCTCCCAGTTGTGGTTCGGCGAGGAACGCTCAACCGACTCGATCAACCGCGAAATCGCGACCACGAACACGTACCCCGCGACTACACAGCGGGCTACAGTCGTGGCGACGCGGGTGTGGTGTACGATTCCGGCATCTACGGCAGCACCGCGATTTGTGCATTCCTTGTTCACAACGATCCTCTACTGCGTCTCGCCCACCCATCGGAGTTTCCGGCCGTGGCGACCCTGTGCTGCGGCGACATTAGTACGGAAGGTGGGGCCTCGTCGCGGCTCGCCGTAGCGTCGCGGATCTAGGCATTCACGTCCGCCGCGGTGAACGACCTTGGGCCGAGCTGCATGTGGTCGACAGCTAGCGCCTTCTCCTCGTCTTTCGCGGGGAAAACCGTATTGAAAGTCGGCCCGGTGCAGGACCATACCGCCCGCCGGAGGAACGCCCTGTGGCGATGGACTTCGCGCGCGAGACCCAGCTCATCCACACGATCGACCACGACGTGCAGCGGCTGTTGACGCACGTCGACGAGCTCAGTAGCGCGGGTGACGATCGGCCGCTGCTCACCGCCGTGGGTCGGACCCTGCAGCAGCACCTCCACCAGGCCGCCGAGGTGATCGGCGCTCTGGCTGCTCTGCTCCCCGAAGCGTCCGCTGGCGCCCCTCCGATCGAGAGGAAGCGAGTCGCCCGGATCGGCAAGCCGCGAGGGAAGCGCCTCGTGCACGCCATCGCGAGTGCACCGTCCGCCACGGCGAATCCGGAACCGACAGCGAATGCGGTTCCGACCGCGCCAGTGTTACGGCCGAAGCGTCGCCGGCCGGCGCCGTCCCCCCAGCCAGTGGATGGTGCGCGCGATGGGGATCCCGCGGTCGATTCGCCCGACGAGGCCGGGGCCGCCCCCGCCGACTCGACGCCGGCCACAGCTCCGACACTGGTGTACCGGCTACGCAAGGCCGGGACGAAGGAGCCTCAGCCAGGGCCGGCAGTGCGCGAGCGTGACGAACTTCGGCGGCTGAGTGGTTTTCTCCAGGGTTCGGCCGGCGCGGATCCCGCACTCGCCTCGGCTTCGTGACCAGCGGCGGGCAAGCGCGACATCGTTCCAGTACCAATGTCGACCCGATGAGCCAGCCGCCTCATCGCCACCGGGCCGCCCTGCCACCCGGCTCCTACGTCATCCGCCTGCACCTGGACGGCGAGACGGCATCGATCGCGCTCCTGGAGAAGCCTGACGAGCCGATCTGGGTGGGGCCGTGGGCGCCAGCCGCGGTGCTCCTCCAGGATTTCGACGAACGCACGGACCATCCAGAACCGTTGACCTGGGAGGTTCGCGTTCCAGTCTCCGTGAACTTCTACTCGATGACGTAGGCGCGCAGACCGGACATCGTGCGGCCGACCAGCACCGCATCCGCGCTGGTCTGGTTCCTACCCCGCGTGATCGGCCCGCCCTCGAGCGGGGCATTCCAGCCCACCCACTCGAACTCTACGAGCGATGTACGGCCAGCGGCGTCCTCGATCGGGACTAGCTCCACCAGCTCGGAGTCGAACGCCCTGATGGCGGCGGCGAGCGCGGCGGGAACGCGGGCCATCCCGAGCAAGAAATTGACGCACGCGACCTGCGAGCTGAGAAGATTCCGGGTGGGACCGTTACCACGGCCGTCACCGCTCGCCGCGTGCCGGAACCAGGCAATCTGTCGGTCCGCGAAGAAGGCCAGCGCGCCGTCGTCGCCACGGAGCCAGGGGAGCAGATTCTCGTGTTCGGATCCCCGAGTCAGGAGGTGGCCAGGCCTCAACCCGATCGGATCAGTCGGCGTGCGGCCCACCAGGCTCAGGGTGGTGCGGAATCGCGCCTGTTGCGCTCGCGCTGTTGCCGCAAAGCTCGGTTCTTGCTGCATTCTCATGGTGGACCCCCTCGCGGCCGGGTCGATGGCCGCCACACGTCGAGGATCTCGCGCGACCGGGCAATCCTGTGTCCCGGTTGGGTCGATTCGAGTCGAATCTGGAGGATGGGATGACGCACCAACGGGGGGAGCGTGACGTCGTTCGCCAGTGGCGGATCCTGAATGCCCTGATGGTCGAGCCGCAGCCGAAGACCCGCCGCGAGTTGGCCGACCGGTTCGGCGTGGATCCCAAGACGATCGGGCGCGACATCGCGGCCCTGGAGGAGGCCTTCTTCCAGATCGAAATGGAGACCCGCGGCCAGACCGCCCACTACTCCCTCCACCCCGACTTCAAGCATCCCCCGGCGATCCCGCTGAGCCTCGAGGAGCTTGCCGCGTTGTATGTGGCCCGAGCAGAGGTCGCGCAGATCGCGGCGAGCCCGTACGAGGCGGCGCTCGCCTCGGCCTTCGACAAGATCCAGATCGGCGTCCCGAAACCGGTCCGCGACTTCTGCGACCGGCTGGCTGCGCTCGCGGCACGGCAAGTGAGGGGTCGGCCGAAGGCGAGCCCGCGGCCAGAGGTGTTGGCTGCGCTCAATCTGGCGATCCTGGAGGGACGCCGAGCCACCATCCGGTATCGGCCGCGTGGGGCAATCGAGGCGATCCTGCTCGAGATGGCGCCCCAGCAGCTCCGCGGCTACCGCGACACGCTGTACGCGATCTGCTGGTCGCCCGAGAAGAAGGCGTACCGAACGCTCGCCACCGAGCGCATCGACGCAGTTGAGCCGCTCGACCGATTCTTTCCCCGCAGGGACGAGGACGAGATCGAAGAGGAGTTCGCCAGCGCCTTCGGTTTCTACACCGGCAAGCCGTTCAGGTTCGTCGTGCGCTTCGCCCCCGCCCTCGCCTCGTACATCGAGGACCGCGAGTGGCATGTGACCGAACGGACCGAGCGCCTCGAGGACGGCGGCATTCTCTACACGGCGGTGGCTGCGGGGCGACTTGAGATCAAGGCGTGGGTGCTCGGGTTCGGCGCCAACGCCACGATCCTGGAACCGGAATGGTTGCGGCGCGAGGTCGCGGCCGACATCGAGACGATGAAGCGCGCGTACAACAGCCCGTGACGTAACGCTTCTGGTCGCGCACTCGAGCGTCGCCCTGTGGCGATCGACTCGTTGGACGTTCCTGCTGGGGCGACACGACTCGAGGCCCTACCCGAGCGCGATACTCAGTCCATCACCGCACCGCGATCGGCGCCCCACCGAGTTCACTTTCCGAAAGGTCAGCGAAACACGACGCCTGATCTGGATAAGGCTGGGCCAGGACCGCGTGGCACCCAGACCACCAGGCCGTCACGGAGGAAGAAGTGCGACCTACAGCCACGAACGCGGCAGACCGACGGGTGCAACGTGACGTTCCCGCTCTTGCTCACCTCGATCGACCATGCGGGCCGATCGTCGTCCATCAAGCTGAGCTGTACAAGGTCGCCACATCCGCACGGACACGCGAACGCAGCGCACCAGGGGCGGTCCGAATCACCAACAAGGTACACGCGACGTCTAATCACACGCTCTGGAACCTCCTCGACCGCGACGGCGCTATAGAGCGTCGCGGGGCTGAGGTGCCGAATGACCCAACGCCAGAAGCGCACAAGAACGATCAAGCTTCCCCGC
>CAZYWA010000694.1:0-3733 GCA_964650975.1 uncultured bacterium | reverse complement strand
GCATACCTGGCGGGAAACTGCTCGAGAGGCCGCGCCTGTTCGCCCATGAGCTGCGGTCCCTCGCAGCCGCAGACGTCCATCTTGGTCCAGCGCTGCGGACGCGAGGGACCGCGTCCCTCCAAACAGCAGGCGATCGCTTCGGTGGAAGCGCTCCGGGCAATGATCCGATTTTGTCCACACCTTCTCAGTTTGCTCGCCACGGCGGCCGCGTAGGAACGACGCAGGAGCGTGGCCCTCCACGGCGCGATGAATCGTCGTGTGGAGGGGAGGGCCGTCGGCCCCGGCTCCTGCGGCGCCGACTGAAGCGAACGATCCGAGCCAGTACTCGGTCATGAGCGCTCGTCCGCCTTCCCGGCGGGCTCGGGCTCTGCCGCCGTGCCTGCGGCGCGGCGGCGCGCGATCGCGCGGCCGAGGACGCGCATCAACCTCGACTGATCCGCGGCGACGTCGTTCGTCATGTTGGCGTCGTGCCGGCGGTAGTGGAGCGTGATCGCGTCGACGTGGCTCTCGCGTACGCCGCTCTCCTTGGCGCGCAGCAGCCAGTCGACGTCGTCGCCGCCGGCGACGCTCGCGTCGAACGGCCCGACGAGCGCGAAGACGGAGCGCCGGATGAGCGCCGTCGAGACGTTGGGCGCGCGCCACGACTCGTTCACCAGCTCCCAGCGCGTCGTAGGCTCGTGCCGGACCAAACGCTGCAACCTGCCCTGTACGATCCCGCAGTCAGGATTTTCTTCGAGTGCCTGAATCAGCCGGGCTGTGCGCCCGGGCGGCCAGAGGTCGTCCGAGTCCAGGAAGGCGATCAGGTCGCTCCGCGCTTCGCGGACCGCGGCGTTCCGCGCCGCCGCGAGCCCGCCGTTTTCCTGCCGCACGCAACGCACCCGCGGGCCGAAGCCGCGCGCGAGGTCGCCGCTCCCGTCGGTCGAGCCGTCGTCGATCACCACGACCTCGTCGACGGCGGGCTCCTGCGAGAAGACGCTCTCGAGCGCTTCCGCGAGGAAGGCCGCGCCGTTCCACACCGGAATGAGGGCCGACACGGTGAGCCGCGCGGTGGGCCGAGCGTCAGCCGGCATTCGCGGCTCGGCGGCGGCGGTCGAGCGTGCTCTTGATCACTCGCAGGTAATCCCGGTTGGAGCGGATGAGCACCGTGTTGCCGCCGTGGATGCGACGTCGCGCCACAATCTGGGGAAGCACGAGGCTCGCGAGCCCGAGGTCGCGCGCGCGGGCCATCCAGTCGACGAACTCGCCGACGCGAAGCTTCTCGTCGAAGAGTCCGATTCGCTCCACCGCCGTGCGCCGGACGAGCAGTGTGAGGGCGAGCAATCCCGGCACCGGATCGGTCCCGACCTCGAGCGAGCCGCCTAGCTCATCGGCGCGGTCGGGCGAGAGGAACTCGACGAGGTGGCCGAACACGAGATCGAGGTCGTCACGCTCGCGCAGCGCCCCGACCTGGAGCTCGAGCTTGTCCGGCTCCCAGAGGTCGTCCGAGTCGATGAACGCGATCAGATCACCGGTCGCGGCACGCAGCCCGCGATTCCGCGCCGCACCGATGCCGGCGTTCTCCTGTCGAATGACCTGCATCGACGGCCGGGCGAAGCGCTCGACGACGGCCAGCGACCCGTCCGTGGAGCCGTCGTCGACCACGATCAGCTCGTCCGGCGGAAGCGTCTGCGCGAGCACGCTCTCGATGGCCTCGCCGACGTAGTTCTCGCGATCGTAGACCGGGAGCACGACCGAAACGCGCGGGGCTCGCCCGACGACGGACATGGTCATTCGGGGGTCACTGGGACTTCTGCGGCCAGCCCGAGTCGCTCACCTCGTGGATCGGATCGAGCAGCAGCAGCTCTTCCATGTCGGTGAACTTCTCGAAGTCGGGGGACGAGAACGCCGCGACGGGACCGCCGGCATCCGCGGGCGCGGTGACCACCGCCGGGGCCACAGCTTTTGCCGCTCGCCGGATCAGCTGCTCCTCCTCGAGACGACGGAGAAAGCCCTCGACCTCCGGACGGATGGCCGCCGGGTCGACCGCGAAACGGCTCGCCACCCATTCGGTGGCCGCCGCGATCGGGCTACCCGCGCACACCCGCCGCCAGATCTCCGAGGCGCTCGGATTGAAGCTGTAGTAGTGGCCGTTCTCGAAGTTGAGAACGATGGTCTCGCCGTCGATGACCTCGCTGATCACGGACGGCTCGTTGACGCAGTAACGCTCGACTTCCATGCCCCCTCCACGCGAGCCGCCGGCGAGATCCCCTCCCGCGTCAGTCGCTCGGACGGCCGCCAACATACGACGGCGACGCGCTCAAATCGACCGCCAGCGGCTCAGATCGCGATCGAGGAGCGCCTCCAGCCGGCGGGTGTCCTCGGCGAAACGCGGCAGCAGCCGCGTACGAACCTGCGGTGCCAGGCCGGGAGGCGGGCGCATGATGAGGTTCCCGAGGCGCGTCACCAGCCGCGGCGGCAAGCTCCTCTGCAGCAAGCGGCGCAGATGGAACGGACGGCCGAACGCCTCGCGCACCAGCGCGCTGCGCGGCAGCATCGAGCGGTTGTGCCGGATGCTGACGTCCGGCGTGAAGCTCGGATCGACGCCCAGGAAGTCCTGGACGACGCGCATCGTCCCCGCGGGGTCGGCCGCGAAGTCCTCGAACTCGAGGACCAGGATCCGCTCGCGCGCGAACCGTTTCCAGAACTCGAGCAACCCGTCGTGATAGAGGCTCGCGCGCGTGTAGGCGAAGCGCATGCTGCGATCGTGCCGCCAGCGCTCGTCCTCCGCCGCCACGGCGGCCTCGAAATCGGTGAGCGCGTCGAAGCCCATCTTGCGCGCGAGCGCGTAGTGCGAGTAGGCGCGCTCGACCGGGTCGCGCAGGATGCAGATCAGCTTCGCCTCCGGGATCGCCTGCTGCGTCCGCGCCGCGCTCCTCGCGTAGAAGAGATAGGTCGGCGACGCCTCGCCCACCGCGCGCGCCGCGCCGGCGTCCTGGAAGAGGCGCTCGTAGTCCTCGCGGGTGCGCGCACGGTACGGGAACGCGTGGAGTGGAACGTCGCTCGGCGGCAGGTCCCCGAGCGAGAAATAGTCGGTCTCCTTCTCCGGGCTCATGAAGACGTCGGGATGCTGGCGCAGGTACGCGTAGAGAGAAGTGGTGGCGCAGCGCGCGGCGCCGATGACGACGAAGTCGGGAAGCCGGCTCATGGTTCGTGGAGTGTCGTGTTGCCTGATCGGCTGCGAGGGACCGCAGCCCTCCGAACGGCTACTCGAGATACCAAGCTCTCGACGCCATGCGGATGCGAGGCGAGACGGCGGTTGCGGTCATCGCGCGGAGCGCGAGCTGGTTTCGATCAAGGACTGGCGAGCGCCCAGCGGCCCGTGCCGCTGCTCTCGAAGCCGTCCGCGAAGAGCGCGCCGAACAGCACCAGGGCGGCGCCGGAATCGGTCGGCCCCGCGATGTCCTTCTCGGGAGCGCCCACCACCAGATCGCCGTAGCCGTCGCCGTCGAAGTCCGCGATGGCGATCCCGGATCCCCAGAAGTCATACGACTGCGGTGGCGCGATCCCGAACCCTGCGCGCTGCGTGACCCGTTGCGCGGGCGCGCCCGAGTTGAGCCCCGCGACGCCGCCGAACACCAGGTGCACGGCGCCCGACTCGATGGTCCCGCCGCCTCCGGATTCAAAAGGCGCTCCCACCGCGAGGTCGGTCTGCGAAAGGGCGTTCCCTCCCGCTTGGCCGTCGAGCGCGCCGGCG
>CAZYWA010000693.1:0-3735 GCA_964650975.1 uncultured bacterium | reverse complement strand
GTGGGGCCCCGAAAAAATCGCACTTTTTTCGGGGCGGGGGGCTTGAAAGGCCCCCCGAAAAACTAATGCGAATCCCACCATTCCTGCCATTCGGCGGAGGTCGTGCCGGCGTCTTCCTTGGCGAGCTTCGCCAGCGCGTCGTGCGCGTAGCGGCGCACCGTCGGGTTGAGATCGTCGAGCGCCGGGATGAGCCGCGGGATCGTCGAGCGCTGGCCGACGTTCCCGAGGGCCTTCACGATTTCGGCGCGCGCCGGCGTGTCGGTCTCGCGGAACTGCGCCTTGAGCAGCGGCTCGAGCGCATCGGGCGAGCCGAGCTCGCCCAGCGCGAAGGCGGCGTTGGCGCGGATCCGCGAGCTGTCGGCGGACATCGCTTCCTCGAGCTTGCGCTCGACGATGGGCCCTCCGACCTCGACCAGGAGCGCCGCGGCCGCGCGACCCACCAGGGGGTCGTCGTCGGGGAAGAGCGTCGGGAGCAGGTTCGGAGTGCGCGGATCGTGGCCGTGGCAGATCGCCCACATGACGCGCAGCTTGGTGTCGGTGGTGCCGTGGCGTAGCGAGAAGAGCACCGGGTCCTCGCCGGGCGGCACGTCGAGCCGTTCGAGCACGTGCGCGACCACCGGATCCATCCCGCGTCCGCGGTTGGTGCGCGCGCGCTCGACGACGCCGGTGCCGGACGGCGCACCGCTCGAATCGCCCGTGCCCATGCCGGCGCCCGCGCCCCCGGTGACGCGAGCCATGATCTCGGAAAGCGCCCGCATTCCCTGCACGCGGAAGTTCCCGCCGAGGCCCACGACCCTCATGAGCGGAGCCAGCGCTTCGTCGCCCGCGATCACGCCCAGCGCCTGCACCGCGCGCAGCGAGATGGCGGGGTCACTTTCGGGATCGGTCGCGAGCCGCGTCAGCTCGGGCTCGGCGCTCTGCGCGCGCGACACCTCGATGGCGTGGAACGCCTGCTCGCGCAGCGCCTCCGAGCGGTGCGGGTCGAGGTTCGCGGCCAGCGCCGCCTCGAAGGCCGCGCGGCGCTGGCTGGTGCCGCTCGGCAGCGCCGCCGGCTGGCGCGTGAGCTGCTCCAGCGCCTCGGCGCGGACCGCGTCAACCGGATCGCCGAGCGCCTCGATCGCGCGATCGACCAGCGCCTCGCGCTGCGCGGCACCCAGCCGGCCGACCTCGAGCAGGCGGAAGCCCCGCGTGAGCGCGCGTGTGCGAGTGGCCGGCTGCGGTGCCTTGAGCTCGGCGGCGATGCCGGGCATCGGATCTCGATACCACCACGCGAGACCACCCGCGGCCGCGGCCAGCAGCAGCACCGCCGCCGCGGTCGTCGTGACGCCGCGGCGATGACGCCTGAACGCGCGCGCCAGCCGCCGCGAGCGGCTGGGCGGGCGCGCCTGGATCGGCCGGTGCGCGAGCCACCGATCGAGATCGTCGGCGAACGCCGCGGCCGACGGGTAGCGGTCGCGAGGACGCTTCTCGAGCGCCGCCAGCGTCACCACGTCGAGGTCGGACGCGATCTCAGCGCGCATCGCGCTGGGCGGCTTGGGGTCGTCGTCGAGCACCTCGCGGACGGTGTCGTGCCGCGAGCCGCCGGAGAACGCGGGGACGCCGGTCAAGAGCTCGTAGAGCAGGGTGCCGAGCGCCCACACGTCGGCGCGCGCGTCGACGTGCTCGAGATCGTCGCCCAGCTGCTCGGGCGCGCGGTGGAGCGTGCGCCCGCCCACCTCGTCGGTGGGAGACTGGAACGCATGCTCCTGGGGCGTGTGCACCGCGCGCGTCAGACCGAAATCCAGGAGACGCGGGGTTCCGTCGGCGCCGACGATGACGTTCGACGGCTTGAGATCGAGGTGCAGGACGGCCTGCTGATGGGCGTGGTGGAGCGCCCGCGCCAGCGTCGCCACCAGCCGCACCGCCACCGGCGGATCGGCGTAGGAGCTCGCCGGCTGCTTGTCGAGCGTCACGCCGTCCGCGAGCTCCGACACCAGGTACTTGGTGTCGTACGACTCGCCGTGATCGATCAGCGGAACCACGTTGGGATGGGTGATGCGCTGGATCGCGCGCGCCTCGCGCGCGAACTTGAGCCCGCCCTCGCGGCCCAGGCTGACGCCGGGGAGCAAGGTCTTGAGCGCCACCTTGCGCCCCGATTCGCGGTGGATCGCTCGATACACGACCCCCATCTCGCCGCGCCCCAGCTCGCCCTCGATCGTGTAGCGGCCGAACAGCATCTCGTCGCCGCCCGCCGCCGCGGGAGCCGGTGGCGGGTTCTTCCAGGGGTCGAGCTCGGGAGAGGAGGGGTAAGCGGCCGCGGGGGCCACTGCTGGCGCCACGGCCGGGACGACCGCCGGCGGCGCCGGCGGTCGTGGCGCGGTGGCGGGTTTCTCCGCGACCGCCGGCGCGACCGGACCGGTGAGCGGCTCGAGACCCGCGCGGACGGCCGCGCGGCGCACCTCGCCGGTCGCGGGCTCCGGTCCCTCGAGATCGAGCTGAAAGGTCTTGCCGCAGTTCCGGCAGCGGAAACGCCCGCCGCGCGGCAGCGACGCGAGGGCGTAGCGGGCGCCACAGCGATCGCAAAGCAGCGTCGACGCGCGCGCGCTCACGGCTCGGTCCGTTCAGGTGCCGGTCGGGGCGTGGACTGCGGTGCCGCTCGAGGCGCGGTCTCGGGACCGGGGTGGTCGCTGCTCGAGCCGGGCAGCAGCCGCTCGAGGAGCGAGTCGACGCGGTCGAGCGTTTCGGGAGTGATGCTCACGTCGCCAAGCGGACCTTCGACGTGGAAGGCGTACGAGGTCAGATCGAGCCCGCGCTTCACCTCGCCGATCACCGGGATCGGATCGAGCAGCCGGTCGAGGAGCTGAAGGGGGGAAACGGTCACCACGCCATCGACGACCCGATCGGCCAAGCCCAGGCGCCCGGCGAGCGCCAGATTCACCGTGGGTCCGCGCAGGTTCAAGTCACGCGTCGCGAGCCGTCCCTCACCGAGAGCGAGCACGCCGCGAAGATCGCGGTATTCGAGCCCGTTTTCGCGCCACGCCAGCGGGCTCGTGAGCCAGCGCGAGAAGTCTACCAGATCGAGCACCTTCCAAAGCATCACCGCCTCGGCGATCCGCCCGTCGTGGAGCACGATCGGGAGGCGCCCGCGGATCTCGTTCAGCCGTCCGGTCATCGGCCACGGAAACGTCACCCGTCCGCGCACGTCGGCCCGTCCCGAGAGCGCACGCCATGGGATGTCGAGCGTGTCGAGCAGGGCCGGCGCATCCATGCCCTCGATGGTCGGCTCGATCTCGACCCTCGCCGGTCCGCCCATCGGCAGCTCGACCTGAGCCCGCGCGCTGAACTTGCCTCCCAGGGCCAGTCCCGTGGCACTCTCCACCGTGACCGTGTCGTTTCGATACTGGAAGCGAACGTCGAGGTCCTGGATGTCCGCGTCGCGAAAGCGCGCGCTCGCGAGCAGCGCGTGCCCGGCGACGGTCAACGGAGTGGCCTCGGTCCCGGAGCCGCTGCCGGGATCGCCGGGACCGCCGGAGCCGCCGAGGAACTTCGGCAGATCGACGGGCTCGAGCGTGCTTCCCTCGACTTCGACGTGCGTCTCGCCGCCGCGCAGTCCGGTGACGGTGCCGCTCGCTCGCGCGCGATAGCCGTGCCACGTGAGCGAGCTCAGGTCGAAATGCGCGGCGTCGTCCGCGAGCGACACGTCCCCGCTCACGCGTCCCAGCGACTGCGCGACCAGCGGCGGACCGACGTCGAAGC
>CAZYWA010000692.1:0-3745 GCA_964650975.1 uncultured bacterium | reverse complement strand
GATCTTGCGGGTGAAGAGGTTCTCGAGCAGACCGCGTAGCAGATGGGTCTTGACGGTGGTGTAGCCACGCTGGAGGGTGCGCTTCCGAAACCGCTTGGTGATTCCCACCAGCTCGATCGCGGGAAGCTTCGCCGCGGCGGCGACGTCGGAGGTCTTGGGGCGAGCCATCAGATCTCCTCCGCGAAGCCGTCGCGGTAGCTGCGGAAGATCCCGTGGCTCGCCATGAGGATCAGCACGCTGCCGAGCGTCACCAGCCCCAGGTTCCGCCAGTTGGGAAAGCGGCCCCAGTAGAGGATGTCGTGATAGGCGCTCACCAGGGCGCCCATCGGATTGATCTTCGTGACCACCACGTAGAAGACCCAGTAGCGCTTCTGCGCCGTTTCCTCGGAGTAGATGACCGGCGTCAGGAAGAACCACAGCGACAGCAGATTGCCGAGGATGTGTTGCACGTCGCGGTAGTGGACGTTGAGGGCGCTCACTCCCAGCACGATCGCGAAGGTGAGCAGCAACTGCACCGCGATCACCAGCGGCAGCGCCAGCAGCGGCCAGCTGAACGGACGATCCGCCTGGATCAGGAACGACAGCAGCATCGGCAGCGACAACAGGAAGTTGACCGCGTGAGCGAGCGACGTGACCGTGGGCAGGATCTGCGGCGGAAAGAGCGCCTTGGTGATGAGCGTCCCGCCGCCCACGATCGCGTTCGAGCCCTCGAGCAAGACCGACGAGAACCAGATCCACGGCAGCAAGCCGCAGAACACGAACGTGCCGTAGTGCTCGATCGACGGGTCGCGCACGAAGATCGAGAACACCAGCGTGTAGACCAGCATCACGCACAGCGGGTTCAGGAAGGTCCACACGAACCCGAGCACCGAGCCGCGATAGCGGACGGCGAGCGAGCGCTGCACCAGGCTCCACACCAGGACACGATGGTGGATGATTTCGGAGAGAGTCTCGAGCATGTTGGGGACGTCGTCGTCGTGAAGCGAGGTGGCGCCGCGCGTCAGTGCGCCGTGACGCTCGCGCGGCAGTGATCGAAGAGGTCGCG
Organism: uncultured bacterium; assembly: GCA_964650975.1. Taxonomy (GTDB): domain Bacteria; phylum JADJOY01; class JADJOY01; order JADJOY01; family JADJOY01; genus CAZYWA01. Next base: position 2,700 of record CAZYWA010000692.1, on the reverse strand, counting down.
AAGGGTACGCTCGAGAGGGATCTCGGCGCTCCAGCCGGTGCGGGAGCGGAAGCGCTCCGCGTTGGCCAGCACCTGACTGGCCGCTGCACCGGCGAAGGCCGGGTTCGGGACCGGCTCGACGTCGAGGCCCGCGATCCCGACGAGCGTGTCGAAGATCTCGCGCACCCGCACGCTGCGGCCGCTCGCCAGGTTGTAGACGGCGCCGCGCTCGCCGTCCTCGAGGGCCCGCACGTAGCCACGTACCACGTCGCGCACGTCGGTGAAGTCCTTGGTGGAGTCGAGGTTGCCGACGGCCAGCGTTCCCGCCCTGGCGCCGCTCGCCGCGATCTCCGCGATGCCGTACGCGAAGTCGGGGCACACCAGACCGCGCTGCTGTCCCGGTCCGGTGTGATTGAAGGGTCGCACCCGGACGATGTCGAGGGAATGCGGCGCGCGCGCGTAGATCTCGGCCATCCAGTCGGCGGCCGCCTTGGTGACTGCGTAGGGATTCCGCGGCCGGAGCGGCGATTCCTCGGTGAAAGCCGGCTCGTTCTCGCGCTGGTCGCCGTACACGTCGCCGCTTCCCACCACCACGCAGCGCGCGCTTGGGGTGACGGCGCGCAACGCCTCGAGGACGTGGACGGTGCCCATCACGTTGACCTCGGTGGTGAGCAACGGTGTGGAGACCGACTTGTGCGGCTCGGAGAAGCCGGCCAGGTGCACGATGCCGTCGGGCCGGATCCGGGCCAGGCAGGCGGCGGTCTCGGGGGCGCTGCGCACGTCGAGCTCGACCAGATCCGCGAGAGGCGGCAGCGCCACAGGATGCGGCGCCATCGGCCCGTAGTGCGTGGCCGCGACCGCGTATCCGGCGTCATGCAGCGCACGCGCCAGGTACGGGCCGACGAAGCCATTGAGCCCGGTGATCAGCACGCGACGCGACATGGGACTGGAAGCCGTTCGATCGTCTGACGATGCGCGGTGAGCCGGCTCACAGGTAATCCGTGAGCCCTTCTTCCTCGATGCGGCGTACCACGTCGCGCAGCTCCTGGTCGCGCGCCAGCGGGCACACCAGCACCGCGTCGTCCACCACCACGATGAGCGTGTCCTTGAGACCGACCGTCGCGACCAGCCGGTTGGGCGCCACCACCACGCAACCCTCGGAATCGATCGACAGGTGCTTGGCGGCACGCTGCACGCCCCCTTCGCCCGCGGGCAGCACCTCGCGCAGCGCCGACCAGGAGCCCACGTCGCTCCAGCCGAAGTCCGACGGCACCACGCACACGTTGGCCGCGTTCTCGAGCACTCCCACGTCGACCGACACCGACGGCAGCGTGCTCCACACCTCGCTCACCTCGCGGTACTCGCCGGGTGTCCCGAACGCCCGCTCGATCCGCTCGATGCCGCGGCCGAGCTCCGGCATCTGGCGCGCGACTTCGGCGAGGAACACGTCGACGCGCCACGCGAAGATCCCCGCGTTCCACAGATGGTCGCCGCGCGCCAGGTAGTTCTCGGCGCGCACCCGATCGGGCTTTTCGACGAACCGGTCGACCCGATGGTAGGCGTGTCCCGCCGCGGTTCCCGCGGCGGGTCCCACGCGGATGTAGCCGAAACCGGTGTCGGGTCGCGTCGGCCGGATGCCGAGCGTCACCAGCGCGCCACCGCGCGCCACCTCGGCGGCGGCGGCCAGGGTCGAGCGGAAGCCGGCGACGTCGCCCACGTGATGATCGGCGGGAAGCGACAGCATGATCGCCTGCGGATCTCGGCGCTTGAGGTGGAGCGCGGCCAGCGCCAGGCACGGTGCGGTGTTGCGTCCCATCGGCTCGACGAACACGTTTCCCATGGACACTTCGCCGGCGACCGCCGTGCACGCGGCGACTAGATCCTCGGGAACCACCAGGCACCGGTGCTCGGCCGGCACCAGGCCGTCGAGGCGGTCGAGCGTGTCGCGCAGCAGCGGCTCGCCGGAGAGAAACGCCAGGAGCTGCTTGGGCCGGTCGCGGCGGCTCAGCGGCCAGAACCGCGTCCCTCTTCCCCCGGCCAGGATGACGGCGTAGATGGCGCCCGGCTGGGTATCGATCCTCGCGTCGCTCATGATCGCTCCCGAAGGTAGCCCGCCAGGGCCTCGCGCCAATCGGGCAGCGCGCGGCGGGTGATGCGCTCGAAGCGGCCGAGGTCGAGGACGCTGTAAGCCGGCCGCGGCGCCGGGCGCGCAGCCTCCGCGGTGGAGATCGGCGCGATCTCGACGTCCGGCACGCCCGAAGCGCGCACGATCTCCGCGGCGAAATCGAACCAGGTGGCCTCGCCACCGTTCGCGACGTGCACGTAACCGTGTCCGGAACCGCTCTCCACGAGCCACCGGATAGCGCGAGCCAGGTCGCGCGTCCAGGTGGGCCGGCCCCGCTGATCGTTCACCACCTTGAGCTTCGCACCGGGCTTCACCTGACGGAGGATCGCTTCCACGAAGTTGGGCCCCCGGCGGCCGAAGAGCCACTGGGTCCGAACCGTGGTCCAGGAACCGGCCGGCAGCTCGCTCTCGACGGCTTCTTCTCCGGCGCGCTTGCTCTCGGCGTAAACGCCGCGCGGCGCCAGCGGGTCGTCCTCCAGCCACGGGCGAGTGCCCCCCACGCCGAAGACGTAATCGGTGCTCAGGTGCACCAGACGGGCGCCGCCCGCGCGGCAAGCGCGCGCCAGGTTTCGAGCACCCTCGCCGTTCACCGCGAA
>CAZYWA010000691.1:0-3751 GCA_964650975.1 uncultured bacterium | reverse complement strand
TCAGCGCGGCGCCATCCATTTCATACGCGAGTCGAGCAAGTGAGGTATAGATGACGCGATCGTACGCCCGGGCCAAGCTCGTGAGCGGTTCTCCCGCTTCAAGATACGCATCGAGGATGGCGCCCAGCTTCGCGTTCCGCGCCTGCGCCAGGGCTTCCACAAGCTTCCCCATAGCAACGAGAGCCCCACGGTTAGCTCGGCACCGATCAAATCGCGCCTCCAGCTCAGTGAGCAGGACCGTCTCCAGATCTGCATTCCGGAGGAAGCCGGCCACATCCAGGGCACACGAGTCGGCGAACGCTCCAAACGCAATTCGAACGGCCTCGGCCGCGTCAGAGACTGCGGTCGCATCCAGCTCGAGCGCTGGAAGGCGTTCCAATCCCGAGGCACTCGAAAGTGCTGCAATCAGGCCAAAATCGGGATTCAGACCTCTGAGGCAAGCCATGCCCGCGAGCCCTGCTGCGAGCATCTCGAAGTCCGACTGAGTGCCGCGGAATGCCGGCCCGAAGAGCACCGACCCAATCGGCGACGACGCGACCGCCGCCGAGAGCTCAATTTGGCGCTCAGCGAGAGGCCGGAGGCGGCAAAGATCGTCGAGCGGGACAACCGACTCATCGATCCCCAGTTCCTGAGCCTCGGCGTGGACCCTCTCCAGTGCCGCGATCCGGGACTCTACGTCGACGCGCAGGTCGGCAAGCGTGGCCGCGGAGCCACCAACCCGTGCGACGGTCGAGACGAGCGCCGCCGCGTCTGCTCCGGTCGCATCGATCCGGAGGGTTTCGAGCGACGCTGGCGTCACTCGATTCAACGCGGCGGCGAGCCCCTGGCTGAACGCAGTCGACCCGAGAGCCTGACGAACTTCCTCGGCAAACGCGGCGGCCGCAGCGATCCGGCCAAAATCAGTGTTGATACCGGCGAACCGGAGGCCGCAGATCGCCGTGAGTTGGGGGTCACTCTCAAACCGCGTCCGTGCGCGAAGATGCCTAGCAACCGCTTCCAAGCGGTCCGCCCTCGCTGACCAATCGCGGCTAGCATCCACTCGCGCGAAGTCGCGGAAGAATCGGCGACTTGCTCGCCATCGGGCGCTGAGGAATCGGAACATCCCCCGAATGCGGAGTCCGTCCGCGTAACCCTCAAGGGCCGCCGGCTCGATCTCGCGCTCGATCCTAAACGCCTTCTCATGCGCCTTGGCCTCAGCAGCGATCCGCCGCGCCGCGTCACGCGCAGCGGTCAGCGCCTCGTATGCGCCGGGTTCCGATAGCGCTGGAGTCCGGGTGGCGAGCACCTCGGGCGGCGTACCGCCGATGAGCTCGATCGCTCGCTGCAAGTGAACAAGCTCGTCGGCCCGTACTGCCGTTAGCCCAAGAGCCTCCCCGATGCGCCTCGCGCACGCCTCGACCACGAGCAGGTCCCTCAGCTCGGTCTTCAGCTCGGCAATCTGGCTCGCCACCGCCACTGGCGAGAGGCGGGTCACCTGGGCAGCCGACGCTGCCTCGGACAACAGCCTGAGGCTCTCAGCGTTCACCTGAGGACGGCCGAACGCACTCGCCAGCTCGCGCTCCACCTGCCGCAGTTCCCTGCCCCGCTCCGCGAGGTCTTGCGCTGCTTTCTGGACGGCCGGATCTGAGATCGCAATCCAAATGTCACGTGGCGCGTCTCGCATGCCCGGCCGGACGCGAGCGAACGCTGTAGCAAAGGCCGACAAGTCCGCGAGGCGTTCCAGTGGCGAGCATGCCGCCCTAGCAGCAAGGGTCGCTACCGCCCCTCCAAGTCGGTGAAGTGCGGCCAGACAGCGATCCGCAGCCGTCTCGATTTCGGCGACGTCAAATGGCGACAGCGGCCCTCGCCGTACGCCAGTCCAGGGGCTGGAACCAGGAACCCAGGTTGGCTCCGCCTCGCGAAACGCCTCCGCGAGCCCATGGAGAAGCCTCCGCGCTCGGTCGATCGTCTCCGCCGTGATCGAGTCCGCATTCGGTACACGCATCCCCGCTATCGGTCCCGGCACGTCGTGCGTCTGCGCCCGCTGGGCCGCCCACAGCACCTGATGCACCGTCATGCCGACTTTTCCGACAGGGCTATTGAGCAGTTTGGCGTAGCGATTCAGGCTGTCTCGAGCCTCCTTGAGTTCTGCGAGCTTGCCGTCCAGCTCCTTCGGTTCGACCGCCGCTACCAGCTCGAGCCTCTCCGCGAACGACCGCGAAACGTCGGCCCGTCGCGCACGGTCAGAATGAAGCTCCAGACAAAACGGCGCGAGCCCCGCACTCTCGAGTCGGCTGTAGACAACGTTCAGTGCCGCCATCTTCTCAGCGACAAACAAGACTCGTTCACCGTTCAAGAGTGCGGCGCCGATGATGTTCGCGATGGTCTGGGACTTCCCCGTGCCCGGCGGGCCTTTGATCACTAACGTCTGCCCGCGAATCGCATCGATTGCCGCGCTCACCTGCGAGGAGTCCGCATCAAGGATGAGTGGCAGGGGATCCGTGCTGAACCTGGGATCGTCTATGTCGTAGTGCGGCGCGTCGCCGGTCTCTCCCGCGTCACGCCCGGTGAGGAGGTCCCCGACCACCGGATGATCGAGAGGGCTCGCTCCGCTTGGCCAACCCGTCAGATCAAGGTCTTGGTACATGCTCATACGAGCGAACGGGAACGCCCCGATCGTCACCCAACGCCGCAATCGCCAGCCCTTGTGGGGGACCAGTGCGGCCTCGACCTGGCGCCAGTAACGCTCAAGGGCCGTCTCTGCGCCGAAGTCGGGGAGTTCGATATGCGCCTCGCGACGTAGCTTCTCGCGCAGCGTGATGTTGACGACCGCTTCGTCTCCGGTACTTCTAACGGAGTAAACGTAGGCGTGCTTACGGAGCGTCCGCTGCATCTGCAACGGGAGTAGCAGAAGCGGTGCATAGAGTGGCCGCTCCGAGTCCGGCTGGTCATACCACTGCAGAAACCCGAACGCCGCATGAAGTGTGTTGATACCGGTCTCTTGAAGATGGCTTCGGACGACATCATGAAGACCCGAGAGCTTTCGCTCATGGGCGTCCGGCAAGAGCAGGAGCTGAATGGAGCCGTCGCGGACTCGCCCGCGCGGTCGCTCCAACGGCAGGTCGAACGAAGGGTCGATTCCAAGGCGTCGGGCATGCTCGACTAGGCCCTTGGGCTCGAGTGGGGCGCGGACAGGTAGGCCAACGCGCGCGCGCACCCGGTCCTTGAGTCGCCGCAAGGCGCGCAACTCAGCGTCAGCGGCGTCATCCGTATCTTCGGCCGCGGCGAGCTCAGCGCGGTAGTCGGCGTCGTCGAGCCGCGCCGCCTCCAATTCGATCCGGAACTCCTCGGACTGCTCATCCTCCGGATCATCATCGACCTCGGGGAGCGGTTCGAAGGTTAGTTCTCGGCTCGTGAGGTCGTCGAAGAGAACGTTCGGAAGCTCGTCCACCACCCGCACGAAACCGCGCGAGCGATCCGAGTGGCGGTACGACAGCAGCTTGTTCGCCAGCGTGAGATTGAGCAGACGACTGCGCAGCGTCTGCAGTTTGGCGCCGATGATCGGGGCGAGCGGACTGTCGGGCATAGCGGGCGCTGAATCTTACTCATTCGACACGGTTTGGCCTGTCGACGACGGCTGGGCCACGTCCTCCGCGGGCCGCGAATCGTACCGAAGAGCATTGCGCCGGCTCACGCAGATCGTTGCAACTCACACCCCTCGGCCGTACTCTTCGGGTCGCTCTCGCTACGCCCCCTCCGGCAAACACAGGGA
>CAZYWA010000690.1:0-3752 GCA_964650975.1 uncultured bacterium | reverse complement strand
TGATCTCGATGTTGCACCCCTGGAAGATGATCGTGTTCGGCTTCCCGCCGGGCTGACCAGGCATGATCATCTGGCAGTCGGCGTGGGCGAGACTGGGAGCGAATAAGGCCGTGCTCACGATGAACGCTCGAATCACTTTGACCATGCTGCCTCCGTTGCTACTGGACGACCTTCGACCACGCCGAGAGGTCGCCCGATTCGAAGCCGTCGATGAAAATCTCGCAGGCATCACCGATGCCGTTCCCGTTCGAGTCCTTCTGATCCGGGTTGGCGATCGTCGGGCAGTTGTCGCACTCGTCGGCAACGCCGTCGCCGTCGGTGTCCGGACCGGAGCAATCGACCTCGAAGGCGCCTCGGTCGCAGGCCGCGATGCCGTCGCGATTGCCGTCTTGGGGACGAGGGACGCCGCGCTGGTCGGTCGCGGAGCAGAGCGCCGGATCGAGCGAGTCGATCGCCGGACTGCCAGGCAGCAGCGGAACCGTTGGCGTCGGCCCGCCGTGGTCGCCGAGAGGGCCGAGCCCTGCGTTGGGAACCGAGGCGAGGTCGTTCGGCTGATGAAACTGGCACGTGTCGCCTGGGCTCTCGAGGTTGCCGCCGTCGCTCTGGTATCGATCGCCACCCGCGCAGTCCCCGTCGATCACCGATCCGAGGATCTTCGCGGCGGTCGTGCCGCCTTGTGGGTCCCAGACGTGGATCGCGTGGCTGCCCGTCGAGTCCGAGTTCCGCGCGATCGTCGAGTCTTCAATGGTGATGAGAGTGGTCTCCGTGCAGAGTCCGGCCGGCGTCGGGCTCCGCGGGTAGTCCTGCCAGAGGGAGTTGTCGCTGATCGTGCTGTCGCGGATCGAAACGGAATCGAAACCGCTCAAAGCCACTGTGCAATCGGTCCCCGAGTCGAAGCTTGCGGTCGAGCGCTCCATGACGAACGCGTGTCCCGGACCTGAGGCTCCAGCGGATACGGCGCCGGTGCCCACACCCTGATTGCTCACGATCGAAGAGTCGAGGATTGTGACATCGCCCCCTCCGGCCACGGCGCCGACGCCACTGGGAAACCCGAACGGGATGACGTAGTTGCTGGTCAGTGTCACGCCCTGCAGGCGGAGGGACCCAGCCGCGGCCACGGCCCCCACCGCCTCGTAGGAATGGTTTCCGGAGAAGGTCGAGTCCGTGATCTCGAGATCCGCGCCAGCGTAGATGGCGCCGGTCCACGAATCGCCCGTGTTGTCGACGAAGGAGGAGCCCGAAACGGTGACCGAGCCGGGGTACGCAAAGAGCAGATTCGGGTCCCCGCTGGCGATCGCGCCCGCGGCGCCGCCTTGGTTCTGCGAAAACGTGGTCGAGGTGACGACCAGGCTGCCGCCGGAGAGACCGATCGCACCACCGCCGGTGTAGCCGGGTGGTTCGCCGGGGTCGGTGATGACACCCGCTTGCCCGTTGTCGATGAAGTTCGATCCGCTGACGGTCACAGATCCGCTGTCGCTCCAGAGCCCAGCACCTCCCGGGATGCCTGCCGAGTTGGCCTCGATCGTCGAGTCGCGGACCGTCACGGACCCGGCCTCATTGGCGATGCCGCCACCGCTCGACGCAGCGTTGCCGCTCACGACGACGTGATCCAGCGTGAGGGATCCGGCGGTGCTGCGGATACCGCCGCCCAGGATGGACGTGTTGTCTCCATCCACCGACGTGGCCGAGCCGCCGGTGATGGTGACATCGCGAAGCGTCACCACGTGTCCTCGCGAGGCGATGTCAACTACGCGTGAACGGCCGCCGGCGTCGATGATTGTGGTCTCTGCGTCTGCGCCCTGGATGGTGAGATCGCTCGTGACGTCGAGATCGCAGGTTGCGGGGTCGCCGTCCGCCGCCCCGGGCGGACAGATCGTCAGGGTGTAGGTTCCGGCTGGTACGACGATCGTGTCCGCCCCATTCCCCGCCGGACACGCATCGACCGCGGTGTCCGTGTTGGCCGCGATCACCGCCTCGCGCAGCGTGCAGTTGCCGTTCGGACCCTGGTCGTAGTCGTCGGCAGTCGAGTCGACGGTGATCGTGGCGGCGTGCGCGGCGACCGCCCGCACCGCGAACGCAAGCGCGAGCAGCGCGGTGCGTTGGCGCTGGGTCAGCATTCGGCTCTCTCGATGCGGCGTAAGCCGTCCGCGCCTTGTGGGTTGGGGGCGAGCGGAGGCCAACTCCCGTTTGGAAGCACGAACGGGGCCGCGAGAGGGGACCATGATACAGGGCGAACTTGCTCGGAAATCCGACGCCAGTTCGACCCGGTCCGAGCGCCCGGCAACCTTCGTATCCGGTGCCAGCAACCTTTGTGGCGCCGATGCCGGGTTGAGCAGCGGCTACCGTCGAGGCGACTGGGCGACCCGATCGTAGCTGAGGTGTCGGCTGGCCGCCGCGTGGTGGTGCTCACCGTGACCGCAGCGGTACTATCGGGTCGCGGTTCTCGCGCCCCCGCAGCCGCCATGCCATCGAAGTTGCACCTGCCGTTCGCTGTCGCCGCAGCGAGCACGTTCGCGCTCCTCGTGGCAGGCGTCGCCCACGCGGACCCCGTCATCATTTGGCAGAACGGGTTCGAATCGGCCGACACATGCGCGTGGGCGGCGACCGAGCCGACCGCGACGTGCGACCCCGAGATGGTGTTCGTGCCGGCGGGGACGTTCACGATGGGGAATCCCGTGCCGGTAGGCGCGCAGCCGGTGCACAACGTGAACCTGAGCGCCTTCTGGATCGACCGGAATGACGTGACCGTCGACGCGTACGCTGCGTGCGTCACGGCCGGCGGGTGCACACCCATCGCGTCGTATAGCGGCGATCCGGCCTGCAACTTCGCCGCGCCACCCACCGGTGACAACCCGGTGAAGTGCGCAGACTGGCACCAGGGGCTGGCGTACTGCACGTGGGCCGGGAAGCGCTATCCCACGGAGGCCGAATGGGAGAAGGCCGCGCGCAGCACCGATGCGCGGACATACCCGTGGGGAGAGGTGACGCCGACGTGCGACTACGCGGTAGTTTTCGACCTCAACGTGGGTGGTCCCGGGTGCGGTCTCAGTTCCACTTGGCCTGTGGGCTCGAAGCCCGCGGGGCAATCGCCCTACGGGGCGCTCGACATGGCGGGGAACGTCTGGCAGTGGGTGAACGACTGGTACGATCCCAGCTACTATTCGGTGAGTCCGGCCACGGATCCATCGGGTCCCGCTACCGGGAGTCGGCGGGTTCTACGGGGCGGTTCGTTCCGCACCTTCAACGACATCGGTGTGGGCTCGTCGGTCCGCGGCGATGCCGACCCGTCTGCAAGGGCTAGCACTTACGGTTTCCGCTGCGCTCGGGACGCGGAGTAGGAGCAGCAACCTCATCCTGGAGCTCTCAACCCCGCAGGACCGCGCGAAGATGGCCGAGATGTTCAAGCGGCTCGAGCGGGGGCTGAGGAAGTGGTACCGGTGAGGCCAGGTGCGAAAAGGTGATCGTGTCGGTATCCAAGCGTGGGCGCTTGCAGTGATCGGGGCGCAGCCCGATGGCATGGAGACGGGAGAAATCTTCGGGATGCTGAAGCGATCGGCGTCTGACGTTGACGGCGGTCCTTCGGCTATGTGGACCGCGCTGAACAGCGAATCTAATCCGATGCAGTACCTGGGGCGCTGGGTACTGGCCCCCTTGGCCCGCGAAGGGAAGTTGATTCAGGATCCGCTTCCCCAGCCAGAAGGACCGGGCGCGTCCAGATACCGGTGGCGCATCGGCGACGTCAGCGGAGACCC
>CAZYWA010000689.1:0-3758 GCA_964650975.1 uncultured bacterium | reverse complement strand
CTGCTGCACACCCACGAGGGCGGCCTCAACGTCTTCGCGATCGAGTGGCCCGCGTCGATCTCGTCCGCAGGCCGTTGAGGGACCGCTCGCCCTCCAGGCGGAATCGCACGACCGCTGGCTGGAGCGCGCGCGGTCCCTCGCGCGCGAGCGCCGGAGCGGGCACCCTTCGATCGCTTGCCCGCCGAGGGGCCGGCGGGCCTCCAAGGGTCCGATCGGGATCGCTGTTTGGAGTGTCCTGCCTCTTCGGCGCGCCCGCCCGCCGCCGCTCGTGACTGAACGGCGACGGCCCACATCGAGGTCAGGTCGTGACGCGGTAGCGCGCCAGGTACCAGAGGTGGAAGCTCTGGCACGATGCGCGATCGCCGAGGCCGGGGTCGAGTGCGTCGCGCTCTTCCAGCCGCTCCTCGGCCGACGGATCGCGGCAGTCCCTGAGCTGCACCAGGTCGACCGCGTCCGCGCCGGGGATGTGCGCGATCTCGGCGTGAAACGAGACCATCCAGAACTCGCCTCGCTTCGCCAGGTCGGCCCAGGTGTAGGGCGATTGCACGCGCCGCAAGGTGAGCTCGGAGGGGCGCGCGGCGCCCGGCCACTGACCGATCCTGAGCCCGGGCGAGTAGAAGCGGGCCAGCGACACCAGCTGGTAGTTGGTGCCGAAGACCGGCGCGTCGAGCTCGGCGAGCCGGTGGCTCAGGAGATCGAACCCGCGGGTCTCGCGCAGGATCCGGTCCTGGCTGATGGGGATCGGCAGATAGGGATGCAGCGCGTGCAAGCCCACCACGCACACGCACGCCAGGTTGATCGCGGTGCCGGTCAGGAGCCAGCGCGTCACGCTGCCCAGCGCCCACGGCGCCAGCCACACGCTCGCGCTCACCAGGTACATCGCCGGCCAGTTGAGCTCGGTTTTCGCGGACAGGCTCGCCACGCCGAAGAGCACCAGCGGAAACACCCAGCCCGCGGCGAGCAGCGGCGCCACGCGCGGATCGAGCCGCGGGCGGCTCTCGTCGAGCTCGTCGCCCGGCAGCGGCCCGTGCCTTCGCCGTCGCTGCCACCACCGCACCGCCCGTGCCGCGAAGGGCATCACCAGGAAGCCGCACAGCCCCAGCTCGCCCAGCAGGTACTCGCGCAGCCGTCCGGTCCACTTGCGCGTGGGCCGCTCCTCGGGCGGACGAGCGTGGTAGGCACCGGGCGGTAGCGGGAATCGCCGGGTCAGATCGGCCTCCGGTCCCTCGGCGCGGGGTGGCTCGGCATGTGGCAGCACGCCGGTCTCGTCGGCGCGGATGTCGTGTCCTCCCGCGAGCCCGTGGCGCAGCTGGTACGCGAGGGTCTGCCAGCCGTGGGTGGCGTTCCACGCCAGCTGCGGGCTCCACACGAGGAGCGCCAGGAGCCCGCCGAGGTACGGCCACGCGGTGCGCAGCGCGGCGCGATCGGAGCGCACCAGGCCCCACAGGAAGACCGGGCCGATCACCACCATCGTGTACTTGCCCCAGAGCCCGAGGCCCGTGGCGATCCCCGCCGCGAGCCAGCGCTTGCGCTCGCCGCGCAGTGCGCGCGCGGCCTCGACCAGCGCCCACGACCAAGCGAGGAAGAGCGGACTGTCGGGTGTGGTGACGAAGCCGAGGCCGAGCCCCAGGAAGCCGGCGAAACGCAGCGCCAGCACCGCGACCAGCGCGGTCCTCGTGGTGAGCCCGGCCGCGCGCGCGAGCCGCAGCGTGAGCAGCGCTCCCACCACCGACGCCACGATCGTGCCGGCGCGCGCGGCGAGCGGCACGCCGGGCGCCCAGCGCGAGGGCGCCACGAACAGCGCCACGCCCGGCGGATGGTCGAGGTACCCGAGTGCCAGGTGCCGGCTCCAAGCTACGTAGTAACCCTCATCCTGGACCAGCGGCACCAGCGCCCCCGCGATCACCCAGAAGGCCGCGAGGACCGCCACGAAGACTCCCGGCGTGAGCCAGCGCGGCGCGGTGTCGCCGCCCGGTTGGCTCACGGTACCGGACCGGAAAGCCGCTGGTGCCGCCGCTCGCTCGCTGGCCACCGGGGGACCGGTGGCCAGCCAGCCGGACTCGCCGGCATGCCGTCTGGAGCGCGCGCGGCCCCTCGCGCGCGCTGCGGCCTTCGAACGACGTGTCGCGTCAGAAGGACCACGCGAGCCCGAGCTCGACTCCCTTGGCCTTGGGCCGGATCGAGATCCGGTTGGCCAGGGCGTCGGTCGACTCGAGGAACGCGTCGTGGACGAAATACCCGAGGAAATTCCCGATCGCGGCGCCCGCCAGCACGTCGGTCGGGAAATGCTTCTTCGCCTCGACCCGCGCCCAGCCGACGCTCGCGGCGAGACCGTAGTCGGCCGCGTCGAGGCTCCAGCGCATCGCATCGGGCATCGCGATCTCCTCCAGATCCTGCGAGGTCTGCGACGCCAGCGAGAACGCGAAGCTCGTGTGCCCGGACGGAAAGCTCGAATGGCCCTCGCCGTTGGGACGAACGCGGCGAGTGCCGTTCTTGAGCCCCTCGGTCAGCCCCTCGGTGAGCGCCATGCCCGACACGTCGATGCCGACACGGCCGGTCTTGTCGAGCCACCACGCTCCGCCGCTCGGCACCGGGGTGGCGAGCGTGCTCGCCAAGAGGCCCACACCCTGGACACCGTCGAGGATCGTGCTGGCGGTGTCGGCGGTGTGCTGCGAGCCGAAGATCGGCGTGTGGGTCGAGAGCCAGTTGGATGCGTGCCGGTCCCAGTGATCGGCGGTCATCACCAGCGCCGCCGCCGCCGGCACCCAGGTGGCGGGGTGGACGGCCGCGCGGTAAGCCGCCATTCCCACGCGATCCAGCGTGGGCCAGGACGGCTGCCGCTCGACCGGCGGGTTGGCCTCCGGGCCGGAAGCGCAGCCGGCAGTGACCAGCAACGCCGCGCACGCCGCGATCCGCAGACTGCCGACCAGCGCGCGCTCGCGAGATGAGGGCATCGGCGGATTCGTGCCGGGGGGCGGCATCGAGGCTCGAAGCGTCGTAGCACTTCATGATTCGAGACTGACCCATCGTGTCATCGGCGCGTCATGGCGTCGCTCGCGACGAGCGGGCCACCGGCGCGTCGTCGGAGGGGCGCAGTATGGCTCGCCGCTCGGCGCCGGCACGAGATCCGCGCGAGCCGTCGGTTCGGAGTTCACGGCGAGTGGAAGGGGCCTGAACCGACTGGCAGGAGAAATCCTCCCACGCTTTGGGCTCGTGGGGTGGCGTCGCTCACTCGGCGCGCGCTCACAGCGCGACGGCGCGTAGTCTGAGCGCGTTCGAGATCACCGACACCGAGCTCAGGCTCATCGCGGCGGCGGCGAGCATCGGGCTCGCGGTCCAGCCGAGGAGCGGGTAGAGGACACCCGCGGCGATCGGGATGCCGACCGCGTTGTAGGCGAACGCGAAGAACAGGTTCTGGCGGATGTTGCGCATGGTCGCGCGCGAGAGACGCCGCGCGCGCACGATGCCGCGCAGGTCTCCCTTGACCAGCGTGACGCCGGCGCTCTGGATCGCGACGTCGGTGCCGGTGCCCATGGCGATGCCCACGTCGGCGGCGGCGAGGGCGGGAGCGTCGTTGATACCGTCGCCCGCCATGGCCACCACGCGGCCCTCGCGGCGCAGCCCCGTCACCACCTCGCCCTTTCGCTCCGGGCTCACCTCGGCCTCGATGCGCGCGATGCCGAGCGAGCGGGCCACGACCTCGGCGCTGGCGCGGCGGTCGCCGGTGAGCATCACCACGTCGAGGCCGTCCGCGGCGA
>CAZYWA010000688.1:0-3758 GCA_964650975.1 uncultured bacterium | reverse complement strand
AGACGGTCACCACCAAGCAGCCGTGGATCAACGTGGAGCAGGCCAAGACGCTCCCCGACTCGGGCCCGCCCTCGGTGCACCGGGTCGACAAGACGACGGCGCTGCAGCGGGCGGCGGCCGAGTCGCTGGGGAAGATTGGACCGGCGAGTGGCGCCGCGGTTCCCGCGTTGATCGAGGCCCTGCGCGCCGCGCGCGACGCCGCCAGCGCACCGCCCGCGGCGGTGCCCGCGCCGGCACCGGCCGCTCCGGCCGGGAAGCCGGGCGTCTCGAACGAGGTCGCTCCGCCCACGCCGAGCGAGTACCAGGATCTGAAGCTCACGATCGTGACGACGCTAGGCAAGCTCGGCGACCGCGCCGGTGCCGCCGTGCCGCTCCTCGAGGAGCTCGCGCAGAAGGACACCGACGCCGCCATCAAGACCGCCGCGGCGGAAGCCGCCGCCAAGATCAAGGCCGCGGCGCCGGCGATCACGCCGAGCGCGCCCGCGGGTGCGCCGAAGAAGCCGTAAACCGCGCCGCCCGCCGTCGCGCTTGAGCGAAACGATGTCCCTCGACAAAGGATCCGAACAGGCGCCCGAGATCACGGGCGTCGACATGCTGGTCGAGAGCTTCCAGCGCGCCGAGAAGCCGGAGGAGAAGTTCCGGGTCGGCATGGAGCACGAGAAGATCGGCCTGATCGCGGCCGATCTGACACCGCTGCCTTACAGCGGGCCGGCGTCGATCGAGTCGGTGTTCCGGGTGCTGGTCGAGCGCCTGGGGTTCGAGCGCTTCAAGGAAGGCGACGACACCATCGCGCTGGTCAAGGAAGGCACCAGCGTGTCGCTCGAGCCGGGCGGGCAGCTCGAGCTCTCGGGTGCGATCCTCAAGGACATCTTCGCCACCTGCAGCGAGCTCACCGAGCATCGCGATCTGACCCGCGAGCTCGGCGACGAGCTCGGCATCCTGTGGCTCGGCGTGGGGCACCGCCCGTTCGCCACCAAGGAGCAGGTGCAATGGGTGCCGAAGACCCGCTACCGGATCATGCGGACCTACCTGCCGACGCGCGGCTCGATGGGCGTCGACATGATGCTGCAGACCGGCACCGTGCAGTCGAACTTCGACTACGCGAGCGAGGAGGATTTCGTTCGCAAGGTGCGCACCGCGACGGCGGTGACGTCGATCGTGAGCGCCATTTACGCCAACGCGGCGATCGTGGAAGGGAAGACCGTCGGTTGGACGAGCTGGCGGCAGCGCATCTGGCGCGACGTCGATCCCGATCGCTCCGGCCTCCTGCACTTCGTGTTCGATCCCGACTTCGGCTACCGCCGCTACGTCGAGTGGGCGCTGGGCGTGCCGATGTTCTTCATCCGCCGATCCGGCTACTACGTGGGCGAGATCGCCGGCACGCCGTTTCGAACGTTCCTGCAGCGCGGCTGGGACGGCACCCGCGCCACGATGGCCGACTGGAACGACCACCTGACCACGCTATTCCCCGAAGTGCGCGCCAAGGGCTACATCGAGGTGCGCGGTGCCGACTGCTGCGACAAGGATCTCAACTGCGCGCATCCGGCGCTCTGGAAGGGAATCCTCTACGACCGCGAGGCGTGCGACGCGGCGTGGGAGCTGGGCCGCCACTGGACACGCGACGAGCGTGAGACGCTGCTGGTCGACGTGGCCCGGCACGGCCTCGACGCGACCGTGCGCGGCCGCTCGGTGCTCGATCTCGCGAGAGAGCTGCTCGCGATCGCAAGCGCCGGCTTGGTGCGCCAGATGCCGGGCAACCACCCGGACACCACCGAGGCGCCGTTCCTCGATCCGATCGGTGCCGTGCTCGAGCGCGGCAAATCGCCGGGCCGCGTCGCCGCCGACCTCTGGGATGGCGAGTTCGCGCACGACAAGCACCGCCTGGTCGAGCACTACCGGTTCTGATCGACGCTCTGGCGACGAGCGCTGCAAGCCGCCGGCGAGCCGTACGCCGCGCGGCCCGAGCCGCTCCACCTGGACGCGCCTGCCTTTCAAGTCCAGCGGCGGCGCTGCCGATGATTAGATTGAAAGAGAGGAACGGAAGAGGCTGGTCGTGACTCGCTGGACGAAGACCAAAAGACGCGCTCTGACGCCGGGTTACGCCGTGGTGCTGGTGGGGCTGGTGGCGATCTCCGGCTGGGCCTCCGAGAGCCGGCCGGTCGGGACGTTCGAGGTCGTGTCGAGCTCGATGCAGCCGACGCTCTTCCAGGGCGACGACGTGCTGAGCGTCTCGGCCGACTGGTGGGCCGCTCCGCCGCAGCCGGGCGATCTGGTGGTGTTTTACCCGCCGTCGCGGATCGGTTCCGAGATTCCGGTGGTGAAGCGGATCGTCGCTCACGGCGGCGATGTCGTCGCGATTCGCCATGGAACGCTGTACGTGAACGGCCGGTCGCACGTGGAACCCTATGCGCGAAGCTATTCGCGCGACTACCACTACGGGCCGCTGCAGGTGCCGCCGGGAACGGTATTCGTGCTGGGCGACAATCGAGCGATCAGCGAGGACTCGACCACCTACGGGCCGGTGCCGCTCTCTCGGATCGAGCGCGTGGTGTGGCTGCGCGTCGACGGCTGGGGCCGCTTCTGCTCGCCCTCCGCCGTGCCCGCCACCGCGCTGCCGCAGTGCTGAGTTGCTTCGGGGGCTTTCCAAGCCCCCGCCCCGAAAAAAGTGCGATTTTTTCGGGGCCCCACCCCCGAGTCGGCTCGCTTTGCTCGCCGCGCGCCTGCGGCGCGGTGCTTCTGCACCAACCCACCGCCGCTCGTGCCCAATTGATTCACAGACTCTCGCTTTCCCGCATCCCGGGGGGCGCAGCGACGGCGTGTCACGGTGAGCGCTCGCCGGTCAGGAAGCCGTTCCGGCGCAGCAGGTTCACCTGCTTGGTTTGGGGCAGCCGGCCCCACTCGGTGACGGCGCTCGCGGTGTGGTGCGAGAGCAGGCCGAGGGCTTGTGCCATCAGCGGGTCGAACGGGATCTCGCTCGCGCGTCGCTGATCGTCGGTCGACTGGATCCAGCGCGCGAAAGCGTCGCGGACCGCGCTGTTTTGCTCCTCGTAGAGGGCGCGATCGGCGCGGCCGAGCCACACGTCGCTCGCCAGGAGAATCACGGCCAGGAGCGCGCACGCTCGTGCGAGCTTGCGCGTTCGCGCGGCATGGGCGTCGAGCGCCAGAGCGAGCGGCACGCAGAGCGTGATCGGGCACCACGCGAGCGCACCCAGCACGAAGCGCGGGTCGGAATAGAAATAGGCACCGAACACCAGCCAGTGGCTCAAGCACCACGCCGCGATGGCGGCACCGAGTGCGGCGAGTGTCGCGCGAGTCGAAGGTCGCTCGATGGCGAGCGCCCGGGCGGTTCGGTGGTTGAGCAACGCGAGCAAGCCGAGCCATCCGAGCAGCGGCCAGCCGGTGCCGAACCGGATCCACTCGCGCGGCTGGATCGCCGAGCCCAGGAACGTGTACGCGTAGGCGCGGAGCTGCGAGATGATCGCGCTCCCCACCGAGATCGGGATGATGGGATTCCCCACCCACGCGTATTTCCCACTGAACGTCACGGTCAGCGATCCGAAGCGGCCCGGCGCCCAGAACTCGTAGGCGGACCAGCGCAGCGGCGAGAGCCCGGTGTGCAGCAGCACCGCGACGGTCGCGGCGATCGGCAGCGCTGCACCCGCGATTCCGGCGAGCAACGCGCCGCCGACCCGGCGAGCGCCGCGCGTCCGAAAGGAGAAGAGCGCCAGGATCCCGAGCGGGGGAGCGAGCAGCAGACC
>CAZYWA010000687.1:0-3762 GCA_964650975.1 uncultured bacterium | reverse complement strand
TAGCTGGCGCAACGATATACCGATCCCACGCTTCCCTGAGACCTGCGAGCGGCAAGTCCACCAAGAGCTGACGAACAACGCCTGGTGTGCGCTCGTAGATCGTTCGCCGCAGGAATGCAGACACGACCTCCTGCCGATTCACGGCGAGGTCATGCGTGACGAATGTCGAATACACGAAATCGAACAGGTCCGAGGTGCTGCGCCGCTGCAACATGCATTTAAGCTTGCTCGCGAGCATCTCCTCAAGCTTCACGCATCGCACGGTGCCATCGACCAAATTAGAATCGGAATACGGGTGGAGGATATTTCGAATCTGGACTGGAAGGAACAATTTGTCGAATTCGACAATATCAATGCTCAGACTAATCTTGATATGGTCGGCATTTCCATGAAAGTCATTGAAGTAAAGACGGACGTCGAACACGCGCCGGACGGAATCGATTGCATTTTGCACTTCCACTCGACTCCGGTCGAGGTCAAACGTAACTCCAGCTCCGCTGGTTACGACTCGGCAAGCTCGGTTGAACTCGGTTCGCACGAATTCTGGGTCGACCGCGGCCTCAGAAGAGAAGTCCAGATCGTGGGAGAAGCGCGTTTTCGGGAAGTAAGCCTTCCTAAAGCAGTTGCCTCCCTTCAACACTAGACGGTCTTTCAGGCCGGAGTCGGAAAAAATGCCGTAGAGTAGCCATCCGAAGACATAGTCGCGCTGCACATTCGCTTGGTGAATGCCGAACTCCAGGGCCTTGGCATCGATCTCTTCCTTCGTGATCATTTTGAACTCGATACGCTGGCATGTGCGAAGTCGTCGCCGACGAGGGCACTGTTTGCGCTCTGAATCTCGTCCCTAACCTCACGGAGGCGATCGAGGAATGGCGCTATCGTCGCCTCATCGACAGATACGTACCGCAGGAACGCCAGAATCGCGTCCAGGACAGCGAGAGAACCAAATGTGTACTGATTGGGGTGCGGTTCGACCGTGCAGTCACGTGGAAGCAGCTCGCCGCCTTCGTCTTCGAGATAGTCGACTACGAGTGCCGTCCAGGTTCCGTGGATTGAGTGTGAACCGAGTCGCTGGACGGCCATGTACATATGCTCTTGCTCAATGTCACGGAGTACCTGATCAAACGGAGGGATCCGCTTCGCGTCGCGGATCTCGTTCTCAGTAAGGCCGCTCGACTTCACGCACTTCTCGATCGACCTCAACATTCGGGTTTCAATTTTCAGAAGAGCGCCGCCACGGGTCTGAAGGTTGGCGTCGCTTTCCGCCTTGAGAAGGAGGTCCTTCTTCAGCGCATCCGCGAGAAACCGCTGAAAGCGACGGTCGTGGTCGGTTTGGCAGAGCCACTGGACCATCGCAGCGCTTTCCCAGATGCAACGGCCAAGGAGGTTCATGGTCTCGCCGTACGTCGCATCGCAGGTCAGCCTGATGTTGGCCAGCATCAAGCGCGCACATCTCGTGAGGAGCCCGCGCAGCGCGAAGTAGTGGACCGGCTGAACGGCCCTCAGCCCTGGAGAGCCCCGATCGATCGACGCAGCGGTGATGGCAAGCAGACCAACGTGCTTGTACCACTCGAAGAGAAGGCCAGTGCAACGTCCCTGCTCTTGGCAGAGCCGAATCAGGTCGGGATCGATCTCGGGAAGTGGTGGTACGGGATCGCCATACATCGATGTCTCTCCAACGCCGGGCTCGTCACACGTCCGCTCCGCGAGCAGCGAGACCGCAGGGGACCCGGAGCACGCCCTTCTTCGGCGTGGCGCCGTACGGGGCGCTCTACGCGCACGTGGACGTTAGTTCACATTTGTGGAAAAACTACCAGAAGGAGTAGTGGGCAGCAAGATGAACCAGTAGATGTAGGGGGGTGTGCAGGGGCGCACGTGGGCATTCAGGATCGGGAGGCGGCCATCCAGGGGTCGCTGATCCTGCCGCGCCGAGCGTTGCTGCTGCCGCATGTCGCCCGGCCGTGCTCCGACATCCACCTCTGGTCACCGCTCGTCGGGTGCCTTCCACGCGCGAAACCCCTTCAGAGCGTCGGTCGTTCCAAGTAGCTCCCGACCACGCCGCAAGCGGTCGCGCAGCTCATTGGCTTCTTCGCCCTCCTGTGCGGCATCTCGGCGCTCGGCGTCCTCGAAGAAGCTCTCGACCTGCTTCGCAACAGCCCACCTGTCAATGATGCCGAAGAGCTGCTCGCGGCTCTCCTTCGTGTTCTGCACGCGGCGTCGCTCACCCGCGGGCCCGATCAGCGCACCAGCCTCCGCCCGCTCGCGACCTAGTTCCACTGTTGCGTCGGACTTGGGCGGGCGCGGCGGGTGCTTGTGTCGGTACCGTTTCTCGGGCGGAGGGTACGTCTGGGTACGTCTTGGGTGCCGTTCGGTGCCGCTCTGTCCATGATCCTGCTATTGAAATCGTTCAACTTTCCGATTTCGTTGAGCGCTTTTTCCTCTTGTGGCCCTGGAGGTCGCCGGTTCGAACCCGGTCACTCACCCCATGATTTCAAGTAGTTAGCGGAATTTCCAGATTCGGAGGGGCCGTGGAGGGGCCGTTTTGGGGACGTCCCCTCCCCTTCGCGAACCTGGGGGTCAGTCGGAGCGCCCGAATCCTCCAACCGTCGCGGATCGTCCCAATCTCACAAGACCGGCGTAGACTCGCCCTCGGTGGGCAGGTGACGCGCGAATCGATCTTCGGCGCGATCGAATCCGCGCTCGTCGCTTGGACGCCTGGCGTCGCCGACGCTCTACCGAGGGAGTCCGCCGATTCCTGACGCGCCACTGCCCCATGACGCCTGGCATGACGGCCTAGCAGTTGGTATCGAACACTGGCTCCATCGTCGAGGGCTGCGGTCTCTTGAGGACGGCGTCCAGCTTGGTATCGTCGCCACGGGCACCTGCGAGCGGATCATCTCGATCGAAGGGATCCGAGCGATGCTTCGCGAGCTATGATCGCGATGCCAAGCCCGAGCCTGAGAGGCAATGAGTTCATGCACTACGCGAAGACGGCACGGTCTCGACGCCACGTGGAGAGACTTAGGGATGGATAAAGTCTGTCGAACAAGCACTTGCTAACGGCATCACTTCAGTTTTCCCTTGCGACGTTTCCTCCCCTGACCTTCCATTGCCCATCCTGCGCCTGCTCCCACGTGGCGGTCCGGTGGAACAACGCATCGACTCGGCAAGCTGGTTCTCGTCGCGACGATCATCATGGCGGTTATGGAAACTATTAGCTCAAAGTAATCCCGTGCCTTCTCTGGTGCGGAAATATCGTGACGGAGTTGATCAAACACCGCTACCTGGTCCCGCGGCAGCCTCTCTCGCCATCGTCCTGGGATTGTCTCCTTTAGATGGTCGGACAGCGGGCTTTTCGTCAAATCTACGACGAACCCACTATCCAGCCCTATCAAATGGGCACATTTATTACGAATGTCCCGGATCGCCCTAATATTTACGAACGCTTCATCCTCAAGTAAGCCCAGTGAGTAGGCAATCGCGGCCTTATTCGCAAATGTCCCCAGTGGACCGTTAAATGACCAGAGTTCATCTGGCGTCTTCTCGACCATGAACGAACGCAGCAGTTGCTCCAGCAATTCCTCAATAAACGCACCAGCGATAATGCCTGCAACCCTATCGTCGCGATCCTCGATAAGCTTCCGCACATGACTCATTACTTCGTTGAACCGAACCATGTCTTCCGGGGTAGTCATCGTCTCTCACCTCGTGACCGCGGCGCTCAGATTCCCTTGAAGCACGGCCGAGGTTCGGCGTCAGCAC
>CAZYWA010000686.1:0-3766 GCA_964650975.1 uncultured bacterium | reverse complement strand
TAGACAACATTTGCGCAAATCTTGGTGTGTCGACCGATGAGGTCGTTGCGAACGCGCGACGACTACTTGACCAGGGAAAGATTGGTCGGGTAACTCTCGATCAACTTCTGCCCGAGCAGGGATACGCGCACATCACTGAGGCTGGCATCCGGGACTTAGAGAGTCAGCTCAGCGCGGAGCGGCCCCTTCGCGATGCTCAGGAAGCTTGGCGTGAAGTCGCCAGGCTTAGACGCGAGCTCCAGCTGGCTCAACGGACACCGTATTCGCTGCTACAGGATGCCGAACTGAAGTCAAGATGCGAGGAGTTGCTCACCGCGGAAGGTCACTACGATCGGGTTGTGAGAGAGGCGTGCGTGGTGCTCGAGCACCGTGTCCGTACCGCCATCAGCGCGGATTCAACGCTGGTGGGGGTGACCCTTATGCAACAGGCCTTCAGCGGCCGAAGTCCCAAACTCCGTCTTGCTGACGTCGAGGCCGAGCAAGTCGGCGCAATGAATCTATACTCAGGAATGATGGCTTTTTTTCGCAACAGCGCCGGTCATCGACTCATCGGCGATGTCACTCAGCAGGAGGTTCTTCAATTAGTCGCGTGGGTCGACCTCCTCCTTGGCTTTATCCATAAGGCAGAACGGTCAGGCTGAGGACAGACAAATGCGGACTCACCCGTTGAGTCCACCGAGGTGGGCCTTAGTGGACGACCTTCGAACCTTTCTCATCACTCATCGACAGGATTGGATCTGGCGTCACCCGGAATAGTAGTGGAAACTTGATACTTGATGGCCTTAGTCGACGACGTTCGATCACCCCTCCACAGGATTCGATCCGCGGTCACGTCAAATAGGGACGAAAACTTGACACCTGGTGGACTGTACCGCACAACGTTCGAGCTTTGCCTCAACAGTGTGCCACTGCAGTGACGCTATTTGTCTACAACTATTGGAGCCTCAACTTGCTATGGCCTGCGTTTGCGCAATGCGCCACTCCGTTGTTTTCACCGACTTGCCTAAGACCTAAGTCAACAAGTGAACGGCAAACGCTTCAAATATCACCGCAAACACCATCGTCACAATAAAGTTATCATCCAGTATCGTGACATACCTTTCTACTCCGGCGGCCACCGCAACTGCGGCCACTACAGCTGTCACGAACTGCAAAGTCATCTCGACGCCAAGCACGGCCATACCAATCAATACTAAAGCTACGCCCGACACGAAGTAGGCTGTCGTACCCGCCCAGGTCTTGCCATTAGAATTGCGCCGGCCACCGTAGGACATTCCAACAATCGCGGCGATCGGATCAGAGTAACTACTCACCAAAAAGGAACTGATGATCGTCGGTTTGGTAAACAACAAAGCTAAAATGCACAAATTGATGGGACCCCAGATAGAAGAAACAACTTGGTGCGCTCCGACTCCTTGAACATGAAGCCAAAACGTTTGAACATCGTTTCGTTGAATCTGGGGACCAGCAAGCGAACCGCTTCAACTCCTCCAATCAAAACAAAAAGACATGCGGAAATGCCGACTACAGTCTGCCTGCTGACATGACTATCGATTTCGAATACCAACAACAAGAACGGCGTGGTGCTTGCAATATGAAAATATTTGCGATAAAGCGCTGGGTCGTGCATGTGATCTGTTTGAAATGGTTTATGTTTAATAGGACAAGTATAGCACACGATGACGTGCGCGCATTCGACTAAGTGTTGCTGTGTACCCGAGCTGCAATTGAATCGCGACATCCGCGATCCGACGCATGGGCAATCACGAGATGTCCTACCCGGTACCTACCCATCGCAAACGCGAGCCGAGTCGATCGCAGGAAGTGCAGCCAGATGCCGTAGACATAGTCCTCAGAAAGATCTGCTTTCATCAGCTCACTATAGTAGGCTTGTAGGCCAGGCAAGAGCATCTGTCTGTTCCGAATCAGATTTGCTTCCCACAATTGTAATGTATGATCATAGCTTTCGCGAAACAGCTCTAAATTAACAACATCTAGCTCAGCCTGCTCTATCACCTCGACCAAGCGTGAAAGCGGCGGAACATAGGCACCCGGAAAGATCCATTTGTCGAGGAACGGGTTCAGAAGCCAATGCTCACGCTGCACGATGCAATGAATGACTGCCACGCCACCCACCCGCAGATGTTGTTTCACGAAACCGATAAGCGCTTCGAGTCCATGCTCTCCGACATGCTCTAGCATCGCAATACAGGCGATTCCGTCGTATCGTTTGTCTGTTTGGAACAGACGAAAATCGGCGAGCTCAACAGACACTGACGAACCAAGCGTAGCGACCCTTGAGCGGACAAAGTCGAACTGACGCTTGGAGGCCGTGATGGCATCGACTTGAATGTCACCAAGTGACGCTAGGTGCTCCGCGAATCCGCCCCACCCGCATCCGAGATCGAGCACGCGCAGCTCACCGCGCGGCACGTGCGTGATTCCACACAGCAGCTTGTCCGCCAGAAGCTTAACTTTCCGTCTCTGTGCGCCTTGCAACATTTGAGCATCGTGCTGAGACGCGCGGCGAAGGTCGCTTAATACGGAGGCCTCGTACTCCTCGTCTGTTTTAGCGCTCCGGAGCGCCGATAAGTACACATTGTCGATCGAACCTACCGGCGCCTCGAACACCCCCATGGAAAACGATCGCGTACCCTCGTCAAGTAGCGCTGTTACAAATTCGTTCGGCACATCGTAACTCCAGGCGACGTCCCGTCTGCGCGACCGGGCGTCTTTTTCCTTCTGATGCTGTGGCCGTTGGAGGACGGTGGTCCTCCACCGCCCAGTTTTGTCGATGTCATAGAAAGCCCGACCTAGTGCCTCGAACGATCCTTGAATGGCGACCTCACCGGCCGCCAACGCCTCGCCAAACACCAGCGAAATATCTTCGTCACTGGCGATCAGGCGACGGAGAAACTCCTCCGAGCGCACGATCACCCGCGTCAGCAACTCCTCACCGCTTCCAATTTCGAGATCTCGGTCTGCGCCTGGTAAACGAACCGCGATTCGATAGTAGACCGAGGTTGACAGTGACTCGGACAAACCCTGAAGCAAACTCAAGTGATTCGCATTCATCGCCTTGCCCGCTCAGCACTCATTCGATCGCGCACACTTCGCAGCCATCCTATGGAGACTTCGCTCGCCGCCACGACAGCCAGATACAGAAAACTTGAAAGAAGTAAGCGATCTGGGAAGGTCGCAGTGAAAATTGCCCAAAGAAGAAGCGCCACACCGATGAGCCCCGACCGCAATAGTCTTCTCCAGCCGTAAAACCATTGCACGGCGCGCGCGGCGGATCCGATTGGCTTCTTATAAGTTTCGTCGCGCGAGTACAAGGACGAGCCAATCACTACCGCGACCAGGTCTGTCACCGGAACCGTCGACATCGCGATGGCGAACAATGTCAAGTGTTTCAAAGGCAAAAGAAAGACCAAAGCGATGAGCTGCACAAAGGCGCATATTCCCAGCGTGAAGCAAACAACCCGCCACAGATTCGACTCTAGACTGGCGCCGGCGCTTTTAAGGACATCAAGATCCCGAGTTCCTGAAAGAGCGAAGGCTCCGATTAAAACCGTGCTAGCAAACCAGTAGACTAGGAATGCTGCGCCGTCAAGTGAGTGCCAATCTATCCGCCCTAGCAGCACCCCTAAGATCAAGCCACCAACCAAGAAGACATTAAACACGAAGAACGTACTTTTACCGAACCAACGGAGTAGATTCCGCTCTCGACTTTGAATCCACGGGCCAAGATCGATCGTGCGGAGTT
>CAZYWA010000685.1:0-3766 GCA_964650975.1 uncultured bacterium | reverse complement strand
TCGCGGACGCCTTGGGCGAGGCCCGTCGTGGAGCGCGGCCACCGCCTGATCACGCCGCGCCCCGAGCTCGACTGGACGCCAGGTTCGCGTGGCGCACCTTCACGAGCCGAGCGAGGCGTTCCACGGCCTCGTGGATCTGATCCGCAAGGTGCTTGAGCTCTCACACCCGCTCGCTCTCGAGCAGAAGGTCTACCGTGTGTGCTGGACCGCGGCCGTGTTCGCGAGCTTCGATCGGGTCGGTCGACGAGTCAGCTCTTGTCGGGGGCGTGCGAGGTGGCGACCGCAGCCGCTTTGGCCGCCGTCGCCTTCACCTCATGATCCCGCTCGAACAGGATCTCTCGGGGTTGTGCAAACGCAGCTTGAGGACGCCTGACCGGGTCCCTGCCGTATGCGGCGCACGCCTCAGATGGATCTGCGTCTCGACCGCGTGTAGCGTTTCAGCATGGGCTCGGCGAGCAAACGAACTAGCGCACGTCGTAAGGGCAGATCGAGCGCTCGGTCAGCGCGACAAGCGGTCGCTGTCCCTGCGCGACCTCGAACGTCAGAGACCGCTGTGAGCGCGCGAACCGAAGGCGGCTCGGTCCCAAGCTGGCTCCTCACTCCGCCCATGGAGAAGATCGCGCCGCCTGCGGAGACGCGGCTGCAGACCCTTCCCATCGAGCAGCTCTCCTGGGAGAACCTCCAGCGGCTCGCCGTCCGCATCGCGCGGACCGAAGGCGACATCGAGCACTGCCAGGAGTACGGCACTCAGGGTCAAAGCCAGCATGGGATCGACGTCTATGCCCGAAGGCACGAAGGCGCCTATGCGGTCTATCAGTGCAAAAGGGTCAGGAAGCTCAGTGCGGCCCATGTCCGCGCCGCAGTGACAGTTTTCATCAATGGGCAATGGGCGGATCGCGCAGAGCGCTTCGTCATCGTGACGAACGCCGATACGCGCGACACGAAAATTGCGGATGCGATCGAGAGCGAAAAGCAGCGGCTCCGCGTGCGCGACGTCGTGCTGGTCCCCTGGGGACGCGAAGAGCTGTCGATCCTCCTCAAGGACCACCCCAAGATCGTCGATGACTTCTTCGGAAGGACCTATGTGCGACTGCTGTGCGGCGGCGAGGCCGAGGAGGCGCTGGGGCGTCGTCTGGACCACGACGGGGTGGTGGAGTACCGAAGCCGCCTGCGCGACCTCTTCAGTTCCGTATTCCGTGTGCATGATCCGGGGCTGACGGCGCTGGGCGGCGTCTCTGCGCGCGCCGTGCCGCTCGAACAGCGCTTCGTCCCGCTCGACGTGATCGGGGAGCGCCTCGTAACGCGCGAAGCAGTCGAGACCCAAGCACCGGACTCGCGAGAGGAAAATAGCCGCGAGCCACAGCGCGTCGCGTTTTCGGCGTCGGGGGAGACGCGCCGTTACGAGGAGCGCACAAACCTCGAGACGTGGCTCGCGACGGCGGACCGCTCCGTGCTCTTGGCCGAAGCGGGCGCCGGCAAGAGCACGGTGCTCCGCTTCATCGCCCTCGATTTGCTCTCCGACGCGCCGCGGTCGGCGGCGCTGGCCGCACGCTGGGGCGATCGCCTCCCGGTCTGGCTGCCGTTTGGCTTCTGGACGCGCATCGTTGCGCAGGGCACCAACGCCTCACTGCCCGAATGCCTCCAGGCGTGGCTCAAGCAGTACAGCGGAGAGGCGCTGTGGGACCTCATGGCGCAAGCGCTTGCAGACGAGCGGCTGCTGCTGCTCGTTGACGGTCTCGACGAGTGGACGACCGAAGAGGCTGCGCGCGCGGCTGTCAGCCAACTGCAGGTCTTCAGCGAGTTCCGCCATGCGGCCGCGGTGGTGACGGCGCGTCCGTACGGGTACGCGCGGGTTCCGATCACCGGAGAGGGATGGCAGATCGGCCGCGTCGCGGAGCTGTCGTGGGGGCAGATGCGCGACATCACCTCGCAGTGGTTTCGCGTGCGGCACCGGCAGGACCACGAGGGCCAGGATCCGAGGGAGGACGCGATGCGCGCGATCAACGCGGACGTCGATCGCTTCCTCGAAGAGGTCGCGTCCGTGCCCGCACTCACCGATCTTGCGCGCACGCCCCTCATGCTCGTCCTCCTCGTCTCGCTCCGATTCGCGCAGGTCGCGCTGCCGCGCGATCGCTACGCGGTGTACGCGACGCTCGTTGAGCAGCTTGTCAGCGTCCGCCCCGACGCGCGCAGCACCGCCGCGCTCGTGGTAGACGCGCCAGTGCTGTCGCCCGCCGAACTGCGGCAGATGGTCGCCGCGCTCGCTTTCGTCGTGCTCGACCGCTGGCCCCAGGGCGTCGTCGAGGAGTCAGAATTCCCGGATGCGGCCGGCATCGCGCTCGAGCGGTGCGACATTGCCGCCGGGACCGTGCGTGAGAACACCCGTCTGTTCGTCGATGCCATCCAACGCCGCGTCGGGATCGTCGTGGTTGAGCAGGGACAGGTCTCGTTCCTCCACCGAGCGCTCCAGGAACACCTCGCGGCCGAGCACGCCGCGTCGCTACCCATCGACCAGCAGCGCGACCTCTTCGTACGGCGCATCAGCGACCCGCGGTGGCGAGACGTACTGCGCTCGATGCTGCGAACAGCCCGGCAGGCAGACCAGGTCGCGGCGCTCCTCGAGGCCATCCCGAAAGCACCTGAGCTGGAGCTCCTCGCCAGCGAGCTCCGGGCGGAGGTGGCATTTGGTGAGTTCCGTTGCCCTCAAGACGTAACCAGCGCGATCGCCGCGGATACCTTCGTGCGGATCGAGACGCATCCGCTGTTGTCGCACCGCGCGCGGCTCCTGGGGCACGTTCTCGGCGGGATGCGCATCGCGCGAATGCGCGATCTGGTGGTGGACAAGGTCGAGCGGTGGGCAATCGCGGCGAAGGGCTGGCGGGCGGGGGCGTACGAAAAGCTGTCGCGGTGGCCAGCAGTGCCCGAGTCAATCGAGACGCTCTGGACCGCGATGCACGACGAGGAGAGCGCGGTCTCCGTCAGCGCCGCTCAGGCGCTCGCCATCTGCGCAGCCGGAGATCCGGACGTCCGCGCACGCTTAGAGCGCGCCGCCCGATCCGACCTGTCGCCGGGAGTCCGCGGCGCCGCGCTCCTAACGCTCGTGCGAGGTTGGCCCGACGCGGACTTCCTCGAAGTCGCGGATAGCGGACGCGCGAGCCTGAACGTGTCCGTACGCATCGCCTCGATCGCCGCGCGTGTGAAGCGACGTATCCACGACGACACGGACCTCGAGGGACTCCTGGAGCTGGTCACCTGGGGAGGTCAATCCGGCTGGCCAGGACTCGTCGCGCCAGTGCTGATCGAAGGCTGGCGTGGGTCCGCGAAGTTGAAGGAAGTCGCGCTCGAGGCCGTCCGCGAACGGCACGGGCGAGATCGCCAGATGGACATGCAAGTCGCATGGGCGGTGCTGCTCACCGCGTTCCCGAACGACCAGACCGTCGCGAATTTGTGCGTGGAGCAGTTTGCGCTCGAGCACCCGTTCATCGGAATGCTCATGGACCGCCATGGCTACGCGCGGATAGCGGAGAGCTTCCGCGGCGAACCGCGCATCGTCGCAGCGGTCGAGCAGTGGGCGCAACGAAAGACGTACCATGAGATGGAGCTGGCGCTCGTCGCACCCATCGCTCGGTCGGAGATCCTCAAGAGCGTCCTCCTGGATCAGTTAAAGACGTCGTCCTTTCTCCCCTGGCCCGCTCGGGCTCTGCTCAAGGTGTGGGGCATGGCCGACGAAGAATCGGCGAAGGCCCTCCGCAAGATCGCCGATGGA
>CAZYWA010000684.1:0-3770 GCA_964650975.1 uncultured bacterium | reverse complement strand
GCGGTGCCGTCCTCGACGCCGCTGGTGTTGGACGCGTCGACGTAAACCGATGGCGCGCAACCTGCGCCGAGCGCGAGCAACGCGACGCTCGCGGCGACGCAAAGAGAAACATGGCGCATGGATCTCCCCCGGGGTTAACGCTGTGATCGAATTAGGTTAGCCATCCAGCGATGCGGGCCGCAACGACTCGACACTCGAGCGGTCGGTGACCGTGGATGGTCAATGAGAATTTGGCTCGGCGTCCTGCGTCCGTGTGCTCCAAGAAACAAATGCCACCGCCGCATTCTCCTCGAAGACCGTCGCCCTTCGGATGTAACCACGCAGCACCGGCACGGAACGGTGCCCCGTCTGGTTCGCGATCGGCCGCTCGGACCCTGACGCTCGGGCGCGGCTCCGCGCTACGATTCGTTCTTCTCGAGGCTCCAAGACGGGAACAGCAGGTCCGCGTAGAGTTGCGAGGGTTTCCTCGCAATAAGCCGCTCCATCTCAGACCAGGCGTCTTTGGTCCGACCGGCTCGATGCAATACGTGGAACAGAACTGTGGACGCCCGTTCGGAGTCGGGGCCTAACTCGATAGCCTCACGCGCGCGACTCGCGGCATCCCCATACTGCCCGGCCTCAGAGAGGTACCAAGCGAGGTACACCCCCTCAAGCCAACGTCGTTGGGAAAACGGGCCAGCAGTGTTTCGAGGAGCCGCGCGGCGGCTTCGGGCCTTCCGGCCTCGTCGAGTTCGCCGGCTGTCCGAATGGCCGCGACCAGTTCTGGGTTCGCGCTGCCGGTCACTTCAGGATGATAGGCGCCTTGCTTCAAGGCGGTCCAGCGACCGCGACCGCCGCGTTCTCTTCGAAGACTGTAGCCCGCCGAATGTAGCTCCGCAGCACGGGCATGCTGCGATGCCCTGTCTGATTCGCGATCGACCTCTCGGAGCAGCCACGCTGCGCCGCCGTGGTCACGAACCCCAGCCGCAAGCTGTGGCCGCTGAATCGCTCCGCGTCGAGCCCGGCAGCGGTGGCGACCCGCTTCACAACGCGAGCCACCGTGAGGCCGCTGATGCGGTCCGGCGCGACGTTCCCGTGCCGATCGATGGATCGCAAGAGCGGCCCGCTCGTGATCCTCGCCGCCTCGAGCCATGCCTTCAGCGCGCGCACCGGGCAGAGATCCGGGGTCGCCCCGAGCGGAATCGCCTTCTCGAACCCGCGCGCTTCCTGGTCCGTCTTCGACCGCCTCGCCGTGATCACCAGCCCGGCCTGGTGCTCGGCGACGTCCTCGACGTCGAGCCCGACCAGCTCGGAGCGACGGAACGCCCCGACGAATCCGACCAGCAGGATGGCCCGGTCCCGGATGCCCTGGATCGTCGCCGGCAGCGCCGCCACCATCGCCCGCAGCTCGGCCTCGGTGACCGGCGCCTTCGAGGCGGTCGCCCGCCCCAGCTCCCGGCGCAGCCCCTCCGTGAAGCGCTTCACTCCATTGTGCTGGCTCGGCGGGGGTAGCCCGGCGTCCCGGTACCCGAACGCGATGGCGGCGAGGTCGAGGCCGACGGTCGGCCACCTGAGCCCCTCGTCGGCCCTGTCGCGTAGGTACTCGGCGACGGTAGCGGCTGCCGCGTCCGGGGCGGCGTCGAGCGCCACGCGGCCCTCACGCGCGCACCAGGCGGCGAATCCACCCCAGGCGCGGGCGTAGTTGGCCAGCGTGGCGGGCGCCCGAGACCGGCGCGCGGTCTCCCGGACCCGCTCCGCCCGAGTGCCGTCTTTCGTCACCGCTTCTGACGTGTTCCCTGTCGCAGTCAGCATCCTGTCACCTCCGGGGCCTGGCGCCCCACAAGCAGTACTTGTCGAGCGTGACAGATAGCGTGACGGGCCGAAATGTCCAGCCCTGCCCTAAATCTTCCGACAACTGGAAGCGAAGGCACTTTCAACGCTCGCGCTCGCTCACGCGCGTTCGGATGCAGAGCGGCTCCGGGTGGTGGGGTGTCACCCGGAGCCAGACGTAATCATCGGTCGCGCTCTAGCCTCAGGCTGTGATCTACGAGCCACTCCAACTTCCGCGCCCTCAAGACGTCGGCGACCGTCAAAGATTCGCCTATGCTCGCCCTCGACCGAGCTCGGTCTTCCGCTTCCGAATCCAGTCGGTTACGAATCCGTTGTGCTCGCTCACCGAAACCTGCTCCAACCAACAGCTGGACACTCTCGCGCCCCGCGGTACTGCGAACGATCTCGTCGTCAGTTTGCGCGAAGAAGAACAGCTCGATGCCAGATGCCGCATCTATCTCGCCAGCTTGGCGCAGACCCGCGCATAGCGCGACCGCCACCCGTCCCACGTCCTCACCCATCCCTACATCGGGATTCCATTCTCTGTGCAGAGTCATCATTCCGGTCAACTCCACCGACGCCCCCGAGAGATCCCCACAGAACAACAAGACCTCCCCAAGCGCTCGGCGAACCTGCATTTCGCGCGCCACCCCCTCGCGGTCGCTCAACCCCGCCCGCGCTTCACTGATCTTCCCGACCGACTCGCGCGCGCCGATCACCGCCGCTGCTCGCAGCCTCTCCGCTCCCCACCTCTCGCCGCAAACGGACAGGCTGCCGTCGAAGCCAATGAGCGCGGCCGCCTCCGCTTGTGTGCACGCAAGGCCACTCGCGCGCACGGCTAAGCTCGGATGCTCTGTCCCAAATGCTTGCTCCTCAAGCCGCAGCACCTCCTCGTAGCATTCGATCGCTTCCGCGAATAACTGGGCCGCTTCCTGCCGAACACCGTCGCTCGCCAACGCACGAGCGCGGCCTCGACAACGATAAGCCAAGTTAGCGGACGCGGATGCACGCACGGGGTCCCGCGAGAGCGGCGCTTCAACGAGCCCCCAAGCCGTTCTTGCTGCCCGGTACTCTCTCTCGGCCGCGTCGTAATCAGCCAATCGGAAGTACGCCAAGCCCAGCATGTTGCGACTCCGCGCGACCGCATACGCGCGGGTACCTTGGCTAGATTGAGCCAACTCGACAGCCAGGCTGGCGATCACGACCCCTTCTGCTGCCTCTTCACTGCGTTGCGTCATCCCCAGGAAGTCAGAAAGCGTTATAAGCATCCTTACAAGGGGCGTACGGTCAGGCAATTCTCCTATCGTCCGTGCGCGCGGATGCGCGAGAAGCGCCTCGATCAACGCCACGGCCTCGCGCTGGCGCGTCGGTCCGATCCCCAGGTACGCGCGCTGAATCACCGCATCAAACCAATCCGGGAGCGTGAGACGATCCGCATACCAAAGAAGGCGCTCGTACTGCGCCACCGCACGCTCGCCCCGATTCATCATGCGGAGGAATCTCGCATACTGAACTCGCAGCGAAAGTGCCGCGTCAGAAGGGTCGCCTTCGTCTGAAAGGTCGAGAAGCGCACCTGCATGATCGGAGAAAAGCGTGAGCGCTGCGAACGAAACTGCTTGGACCGCCGTTGCGAAAACATGTGCGAATCGCTCGATCAGCCGCTCAGCTATCTCCCTCGATCCTTCATCCAAAAGCAACCATGATCGTACCTCCTCCCAGACTCGTTGATGAATCTCGATTTCGTTCGGTTCCCGCTCAGGGATTACCAACGCTAAGGAGCCGAGTACTTCTATCGCTCGCATGAATGAGATCTGTGACATAGCCAAGCATGTGCGAATGATCTCGACGGGCTGATTCTTGCGATCCACACAGCAGAGTGCCCGCAGAACCCTCCAAATCTCAGGGGCAGGGTCGAGCCGCGCGAGGTCGACATGGCCTCGCAGAATATTCCGGGCAGTGTC
>CAZYWA010000683.1:0-3792 GCA_964650975.1 uncultured bacterium | reverse complement strand
CTACAATGAACCCCGTTCGAACACGACTCCGGCTGACCGTGCGGGCTCGCACAACCTGATCGTTGGCGTGCGCCACCATTACCCGTCGTATGCGGGGATGGCGCTGGGCCGCCAGAACACGGTCAGCGGCCCGTACTCGTCCGTGACTGGTGGGGGCCAGAACATCGCCAGCGGCAACCGTTCGTCGGTGAGTGGCGGTCAGGGCAACGTGGCGAGTGGCGACTATTCGTCGGCGGCGGGAGGCGCCTACAGCATCGCTGGCGGGCTCACTGCTTCGGTAAGCGGTGGCGCCAACAACGTCGCTAGCGGTGAGCTGGCGTCGGTCAGTGGGGGCCAGGGCAACACAGCGAGCGGAACCGAGGCGTCGGTGAGCGGCGGCGAGAACGTGACCGTGTCGGCCGCCGCCGGGTGGGCGGGCGGCGGTAGTGAACACAACCCTTGATCGAATCGCTCTGACCGCCGGGCGACGGTCGCCGCCGTCGCTGTGCCTACCAGGAACTCGTCCGCGCTCATGCGGCGAGCCGGGTGTAACGATGACGCAATCCACCGAGCTGGGGCAGGGCGACGATCCTCCTCGAGCGCTGGACGGCGCGGTGCTCGGGCGGATCCTTCCCGAGCGCGAGGTGGTTCCGTGACCGGTGGTAGTAGTCGAGATAGGAACGCAGCTGGCGCTCGAGGTGAGGTCCGTCGCGCACGATCACGTGATCGAGCAGGTCTCGACGAATGGATCCGATGAGGCGCTCCACCTACGGATTTTGCCAAGGAGACCGGGGCGCCGTCGGGTGATCGTCGATGCCCATTCCACCCACTCGGGACTGAAACGCGGCGGAGTAGATCGAATCTGGGTCGCGGATCAGGAAGCGCGGGACTGTGTCCCACGGGAACGCAGTCGGAGAAGGTCGATGAGGATCTGGAAGGCGAGGGCGATCCATCGCATGATGCTCGAGGAGAATGCGGCCGTCGTGGTGGTTCTCAGGCCCGGCTCCCAGTAAGCCCCTCTCCTCTCCTGCGTCTCACCCAGCGCCTGCGCCGGCCCCCGGTCGGCAGAGAGCAGTCGCATGCGTGTCGGCGAGGTTCGTGCTGTGACAGCCCTGCCACGACTGCTGGTTACCTGTGAGCATGGCGGAAATCGCGTACCTGTACGCTACCGACGGCTCTTCGCCACACTGAAGCGTGTTCTCGACTCCCACAGGGGGCTTGACCTTGGTGCGCTGACCGTGGCGCGGGATCTTGCGCGCGCGTTCCACGCACCGCTGGTTCCGGCAACGGTTACGCGGCTGCTGGTTGACCTGAATCGCTCGGTCGGCCACCCCCAGCTCTTTTCGGAGGCTACACGCAACCTGCAGGCCCACGAGCGGGCGCGAATCCTGCAGACCTATTACCTGCCGTATCGAACGAAGGTCGAGCAGACCCTAGAATCGATGATTTCGCGTGGCGGATCCATGATCCACATCTCCTCGCACTCGTTCACTCCGGTGCTCGGCGACCAGGTGCGGTCCGCCGAGATCGGCTTGCTCTACGACCCATCACGCAAGCGCGAGGCGGAGCTTGCGGCGCGTTGGCGACGAGCGCTCGTCGGGATGGCTCGAACATGGCGAGTGCGCCGCAACTATCCCTACCGCGGATACAATGACGGGCTCACCTCGCACCTACGCCGCCGCTTCCCGGCACGCGACTACATCGGCCTCGAGATCGAGGTGAATCAAGCTCTCGTCGCGCAAGGCGGCGCTGAATGGCGTGGTGCTCGCGCGATGCTCACCGGCAGTCTGCGCGAGGCCCTTCGCGACCTCTGAAGACACGGAGACAAATGCAGATCGAGGTCGGTTTCGACATCACCTACGAGCATCCGGCGCCCACACCGATGATGCTCGCCGCCAGCATCCATCCGTCCCGCGAGGTCGACCTGGTGGTGCCCGAAACGCTGAGACTCGACCCGCACGTGCACGCACAGAGCTACATCGACAGCTTCGGCAATCGCTGCACCCGCCTCGTCGCACCGGCCGGACCGATTCGCTTCTCCAGTCATGCCGTGCTGCACGACAACGGCGCTCCCGATCCCGCGGTGCCGTTCTTGCCCCAAACACGGGTCGACCGATTGCCCGAGGAGACGCTGGTCTTCCTCTTGGGAAGCCGCTACTGCGAGACGGATCTCCTCTCGGATGAGGCATGGCGGCGATTCGGTTCGTTGCCTTCCGGCAGCCCGCGGGTCCAGGCCATCTGTGATTTCGTGCACCACCACATTCAATTCGGTTACGACCGCGCCGACCCGACAAAGACTGCCGCGCAGGCGCTCGCGACGGCGTGTGGCGTGTGTCGCGATTTCACGCACCTGGCCGTGACTCTCACCCGATGTATGAGCATTCCCGCGCGCTACTGCGCCGGGTACGTCACCGACATCGGGCTAGCCCCCCCGTACGCGCCGATGGACTTCGCCGCGTGGTTTGAAGCCTATCTCGACGGGCAGTGGTGGATCTTCGATCCGAGGAACCACGCTCCGCGCGTGGGCCGCATCCTGATGGCCCGCGGTCGCGACGCGACCGACGTGGCGATCAGCAACACATTCGGGTTGAGTCAGCTCCGGAGCTTCTCGGTGGTTGCGCGCGACGTTCGCGACGGGGGACCGGTGCACGGCGGTCGATCGATCGGCACGCGAACGTGAAGGCCGAGCGGAGGGGATGGGTTTACCGTCGCCAGGGTCGTGAAGCGGGCTGCCGCGGCAGCCGGCCTCGACGCCCAGCGCTTCTCAGGGCACTCGCTCCGGATTTGGTACGTCACGATGCCCGAGGATGCAACCCGCGACCTGATGCGGACGCTATTCAGCAGAGATGGCGGCGTGCGGGCGGGAAGGCGGTCGAGGCCCTGGTCGACACCGACAGGTGGGCGAACTGACGCGGCAGCGCCGCGGTATCCCTCAATCTCGATTGGGCGCACCGAGTGGGAAGAGCGGGCGATAGGGTCGCGCCTCGTCGACCGCTCGCGCGAACGAGGGACGCGCGAGCAGCCGCGTCCGGTAGGCGCGGAGGTTGGCGAAGTCGTCGGCGATCGGGTGCACCCAGTCCGCGTAGAAGAGCGACGGCGCCCCCGAGCAATCGGCGACACTCCACCCGCCGCCGGCCGCCCATTCACGTCCGGTGAGGACGCCCTCGAGCCAGCGGTAAGCGGTATCGAGCAGGGCGTGGGCTTGCTTGATTCCTTCGCGGTCGTGATCGTCCGGGCCGCGAAAGGTGTCGCCGACGATCTTCTGCATCGGGGTCATCACGTAGTTGTCGAAGAACCGGTCCATCATGCGCGCCTCGAGCGCTTCGCTCGGGTCCGCGGGGAAGAGCCGCACGCGCCCTGGGTGATGGAGATCGAGGTGCTCGATGATGATGGTCGACTCGACCACGGTGCGGTCGCCGTCGACCAACGCGGGCATCCGTCCGATCGGCCAGAGCGCGCGGAGCTCCGCGACCGTGGCCTCGTCACCGACGCCGAGCATCCGGAGCTCGAACGGAGTGTCGTTCTCGTAGAGAGCGATGAGCACCTTCTGGCAATAGGACGAGAATGGATGGGCGTAGAGCTTGAGCGACATGTCGGCCTTTCGAAGGTCGGATGGCGAAGGAAGTGAGGGTCCGCGGACCTCAGCGCCTTCCCGTCGCCTGATCGCGACGGTCCAATCCGCCCGTTGATCGCGTCGGTGGCGGGTTGGACGGGAAGATCGCTAATTCGGCGCTCTCGCGACGGGAAGCCCCGCGGGACGATGAACGCCTACACCTGGATGGCGAGACGGCATCGATCGCGTACCTGGAGAAG
>CAZYWA010000682.1:0-3796 GCA_964650975.1 uncultured bacterium | reverse complement strand
TGGGCCGGACGCTCGTGGTCCATCATCCCGAACGTCTCAAGCAGCTCGAGACCGACCGGCCGATGGTGGTGATGGCCAACCACCTCACGTTCTGGGACCTCTACATCCTCTCGACGGTGCTCTACCGTCGCACCGGTGTCTGGCGCGACTATTACTTCCCGGTGCGCGCGCGCTTCTTCTACGAGAACCCGGCGGGCTTCCTGCTCAACTGGATCTTCGCCGGGTTCACGATGTTTCCGCCGTTCTTCCAGCGTGACGACGCGCGCCGGCTGGACGTCGAGTCGCTGCGCATCCTGGATCGGGTGGCGGGCCGTCGCCGGGCCATGGTTGGGTTTCACCCGGAGGGAACGCGCAACAAGAGCGGCGATCCGTATCGCCTGCTGGAGCCGCGCGCGGCCACCAAGCGGGTGCTGCACTCGGCGCGGCGCAGCGGTGCCCTGGTGGTGCCGATCTTCATGCACGGTCTGGGAGGCGGGATGCGCCGGGTCCTGTGGCGGAACTGGACGCGCACCGGTGTCGTGAACGTGGTGGTGGGCGAGCCATTCGAGCCCAAGGAGTTTCTCGACGCCGCGGATGCTCGAGGTGCGGACTCGGTCGAGCTGCTCATGGACAAGCTGCACGCGCTGGGCGCCGAAGAGCGAGCGATTCGTGCCGGTGAAGCGCGTTCGGATGTAGCCGCCGGATGAGCCGGCTCCTGCGTTCGCTTCGTGGTGCGCGACGGCGCCTGCTGGCCGCGGTCGCGACGGCGGCGTGTCTCGGCGGATGGGCCTGCGGGGGCCACGGCCCGGCGACACCGTCCGAGCCGTCGTCGCCGCTCGCGGCGGAAGGACCGTTTCAGGTCGAGCGCCTGATTGATCCGCCGCGTTCTTATGGGCCGTGGGTGCGGTGGTGGTGGCCGGGGAACGACGTCGACGACACCGAGCTCGCTCGCGAGGTCGGGGCTCTCGCCGATGCTGGCTTCGCCGGCGCCGAGATCCAGGCCTTCGATGCGGCGCTCGACCCGCAAGCTCCGAAGGACGAGATCGACCGGCGCCGCTCCTACGGCACGCCGGCTTTCTACTCGCACCTCGCGGCGGTCGCGGACGCGGCGCTCGCCAAGGGAGTCGCGATCGATCTCACGCTCGGCTCCGGCTGGCCGGTGGGCGGCGATCACGTGACCCCGGGCAAATCGCTGCAGACGATGCTGTGGAGCGAGAACGCCGTGACCGGGCCGGCGGCCGTGGCGCTCGATCTGAGTCATCCCGACAAGCCGATCTTCTACCTGGTCGCGCAGATCCTGCAGCTGGCCGGCGAGCCGGAAGCGCGCTGGGAAGGAGACCTGGCGCAGCGGATCGCGGTGCTCGCGGGGCGCGTGACCGGCGGCGGGCGATCCTCGAACCCGCTCGATCTCGCGGACGCGATCGAGATCGATCCCACGTCGCTGGTGGATCTGACCGCGAAGGTCGGCACCGACGGCATGCTCCACTGGCAAGCACCGGAAGGCCGCTGGCAGGTGATGGCGTTTTTCACCGCGCCCGACGGCGAATATCCGCTGCTCAATGCCGAGCCCGAGCCCGGCTTCGTGGTCGATCATCTCGATGCGCCGACGGTGCGCGCGGAAGCGGAGCTGCGCTTCGGCGCGGCGACCGGGCTGACGCTCGGCACCGCGAGCCCGTTCCGCGCGCTCTTCGACGACAGCCTGGAGCTCAAGGCCGAGCG
Source organism: uncultured bacterium (assembly GCA_964650975.1). GTDB lineage: Bacteria > JADJOY01 > JADJOY01 > JADJOY01 > JADJOY01 > CAZYWA01. Next base: position 2,098 of record CAZYWA010000682.1, on the reverse strand, counting down.
TCACGTGACGCACGATTTTCTCGCGGAGTTCCAGCGTCGGCGCGGCTACGACCCGCGGCCGTGGTTGCCCGCGGTGGTGGTTCCGGGCGCCGACAACTACGTGTTCGAGGCCGCCGCGATCCAGGCCGGTCCACCCTTCGTCTTCGGACCCGACGACGCGCGGGTGCGCTACGACTGGTCGAAGACCGTATCGGATCTCTTCGTCGACCGCTGGTACGGAACGCTTCGCGACTGGAGCCACGAGCACGGTCTTGCGCTGCGTGCGCAGCCCTACGGTGCCGCGTTCGACGTGCTGCGCGCCGAGGGCACCGCGGACGTCCCCGAGACCGAGCAGCTCTATGCCGGCGGAGCGCAGATGTCGCTCGCGATGGCGGCGTCGGCCGCGGCGCTCTACGGCCGGAACCTGGTCTCCGCGGAGACCATGCCGTGGGCGAGCCGCGATGCGATGACCACTCCGGCGAAGATGAAGCTCGCCGCCGACAAGCTCTTTGCGGCGGGAATCAACGAGGTGGTGTTCCACGGCTTCCCCTATCGGAAGGACGGAAGCCACGGGGAATACGGCGAGACCGGCTGGAATCCCTTCTCGTCGCCGTGGTCGGGCCTGCTCACGTTCGCGTCGCAGGTGGGCGAGAAGGACCCGTTCTGGCCCGATCAGCCGGCGCTCGATCGCTACCTGGCACGCTGTCAGTACGCGCTCCGGCAGGGCGCGCCGGACATCGATGTGCTGGTTTACTACCCGTGGCTCGGCTTTCCCTCGAACTTCCAGTTCATGGATCAGCACCAGGAGACGCTCTTCAAGGGCGGCGTTCCGGGCCTCGAGCCGGACGTGGGCTTCGACCAGCTCTACGCGATCGGCCGCGCGATCGGCGTCTCGGGCACCGATCCGCGCGCGGCGTGGCTCGAGCAGCTCTGGCCGTTCTTCGAGGACCTGACGCAGCGCGGCTTCACGTGGGCGTGGGTGAACGACGAGAGCCTCGCCGTGGCCGCCGCGAAGCAAGGCGCGATTCAGATTCGCGGACGCTCGTACCGAGGGGTTGCGGTGGCGAACGCGGCCGCGATGGACCCGGACGCCGCGCAGGCGGTCGCGGCGCTGGCGTCGGCCGGCATTCCCGAAGTGTTCGTGGGTGATCTGCCCGCGAAACAACCGGGCTACGCGAACCGGCAGCGGGGCGACGCGGCGGTGAGCGACTCGATCGTGCGCGCCGCGGCGGCACCGCACTCGGCGCGTGTCGCCGGCGCGAGTGACGGCGCCTCCGGGTTCGAGACCGCTGGGCTGCGGTCGCCGTTCGCGGTCACTCCGGAACACACCCCGGTGCAGCAGGCGCGGCGGGTGCTGTCCGATGGCGGCGAGCTGGTGTTCCTGTGGAATCCGACGCGCGAAGCCGTGACCGCGACCGTCGTCCCCGTGAGTTGCTCGACCCCGCACTGGTTCGACCCGTGGACCGGATCGATTTCCGCCACCGCCAGCCTCGATCTCTCGCTCGCTCCCTGGGAAACGCGCTTCTTGCTCTGCGGTCTCGACGTGAGCGACGCACCGCCGGCCGATGGGACGTCGCCGATCTCGGCGGGCGGCACGTCGGGAGCGCGATCGCCGATCCTCGGGTGGCATCTCGACGTCGCGGGCCCCGACGTCGCGAGCGGCGCATTCGCGGGTGATGTCGGTGGAAGCCCCGACTGGCGCACCATCCCCGGCCTCGAGCACGCGTCGAGCGACGGGCGCTACAGCGCGACCGTCACGATCGATCCACTCGCTCCAGCCGAGCGCCTGGTGCTGTCGCTCGGCTGGGTGGTCGGCGTCGCCGACGTGCTGGTGAACGGCACGCCAGCCGGGCGGGTGAGATTTCCGCCGTTCGAGCTCGACATCACGGGTCTGGTGAAGCCCGGCCAGAACCAGCTCGAGGTGGACGTGGTGTCGCCACGTCGCAACCGCTACATCGGTTACGGCGTCGCGGGCGATCCGGCCTACGCTCAGTGGGCGGGCCGGCCCGACGATCTCATGGCGACAGGAATTCCCGGCTCGCCGACGCTCGATCGCCGGACCGGCACGCAAACGGAATCGCCCAGCGAGTGACGAGCGTCACCGGCCCTTCGGCAACGG
>CAZYWA010000681.1:0-3812 GCA_964650975.1 uncultured bacterium | reverse complement strand
CGACTCGCTCCGACTCGACGCCGTAGACTCGCACCTTGGGATTGCGGGTCTTGACCGCCAGCGCGATCCCGCCCACCAGCCCGCCGCCGCCGACCGGCACCACGATGGCCTCGACGTCGGGGAGCTGCTCCAGGATCTCGAGCCCCACGGTGCCTTGACCGGCGATCACCGCGTCGTCGTCGAACGCGTGAACCCAGGTGGCGCCGCAGCCGGACGCGAGCCGGCGCGCCTCGGTGCACGCTTCGTCGTAGTTGGTGCCGTGGAGCACCACCTCGGCGCCGAACGAGCGGCATGCGACCGCCTTCACCAGCGGCGAGCCGACCGGCATCACCACCGTGGCGCGGATCCCCAGCCGCTGCGCGCCCGAGGCCACGCCCTGACCGTGATTTCCGGCCGAGGCACAGATCACACCGGCCGCCCGCTCGGCCTCGGTGAGCGTCAAGAGCTTGTTGTAGGAGCCGCGATCCTTGAACGAGCCGGTGCGCTGCAGGTTCTCGAGCTTGAGCCACACCTTGTTGCCGGTGAGCTGGGAGAGCGCCTCGGTGAACTCGAGCGGCGTCGAGTGGACCCCGGCGCGGATCCGCTCACGGGCCGCGAGAATGTCGTCGAAAGTGACCATGCGAACCGGATGACTTTGGTGCCGAGGTCGCGGCAAGTCAACGCGCGGCGCTCGACGCGAGCCATTCGGCGACGCGGCGAAAACCCTCGTCCAGGGTCACCCGCGGCTCGTAGCCGAGGACCGAGCGCGCCTTGGCGATCGAGTACGGGTGCCGACGGGTGACGAAGCGAACCGCGCTCGGCTCGGCGAGCGGCTTCCGGCCCAGCATCCGTTCGACCGGCGCCATCAGGGTGAAGAGCAGCTTGGCGATTGGCGCCGGGATGGAGGGCAGGCGGTCCCGCCCGACGAGCCGTCCCAGCCGCGTGAAGTATTCGCGGAACGTGGTCTCGCCGCCATCGGTGAGCGTGAACGCCTGACCGGTGGCGTTTTTGTCGAGCGCTAGGAAGATCCCGTCGATCAGGTTGTCCACGTAGACGTGATTCATGATGCCGCGGCCACCGTCGATCAGCATGAAGAGGCCGCGCCGCATCAGCTCGGCGGGGCGCACCACCCACGGCACCGACGCGGGGCCGTAGACGTCGCCGGGGCGGATCACGAGGGTCTCGAAGCGGCCGGGCTGGTGGAGCTCGCCGAGCGCCTCCTCGCTCTCGATCTTGGTCTGGCAGTAGGGATTCTTCTCGCCGCGAAGCGGACCCTCCTCGGTCACCAGGCGCGGGTAGTCGAAGCCGTAGACCATGACCGACGAGAGATGGACGAAGCGCTCGACGCCGAGATCTCGCGCCACGCTCGCCACGTGACGGGTGCCTTCCACGTTGACGCGACGGAACCGCGCCCAGTCGCCGCCCTCGTCGACGATCGCGGCGGTGTGGAAGATCACGCTCGCGGATTCGCACAGCCGTCGGACGGCCTCCCCGTCGCCCACGTCGCCGACCAGCACCTCCGCGCCCGCGGCACTGGCCCGCGCCGCCGCGCGGACGTCGAGCTCCAGGCCGCGGACCGCGTAGCCGCGCTCGCGGGCCTGCTCGGCCATGCGCAACCCGATGAAGCCGCCCGCGCCGGTGATCGCCATGAGCGGCGGCTCGACCTTCGCGCCGCGGGCGCTCATCGCAGCCTCGCCATCAGGGCATCGACCAGCGCGACCAGCTGCTCCTGCTGCTTGGGATCGTTGAGCGAGCCATCGGGCCCGAAGGCCTCGTTCGCGCGCGACACGTTGAGCTCCTTCGGCACCAGATAGACGCCCAGGGTCGAGAGCGTCGGCCGTAGCGCCGCCACCGCGCGCACGCCTCCGAAGACGCCCGGCGAAGCGCTCGCGATCGCCGCCCACTTGTCGCGAAACGGGTTGGGCCTCGCGCGCGACGCCCAGTCGATCGCGTTCTTGAGCCCGCCCGGGACACCCCAGTTGTACTCCGGGGTCGCGACGAAGAGCCCGTGTGCGTTCGCGATCCGCTCGCGCAGCTCCAGGACTCCCGCCGGCACCTCTTGCACTTCGATGTCAGCGTCGTAGACCGGAAGCGCCAGGAGCTTGAGATCGATCACGTCGACCGCAGCGCCGGCGGCGCGCGCCGCCGTGGCGGCGAGCGCGGCCAGCTTGCGGTTGAACGAGCCGGCGCGCAGGCTTCCGGGGACGACCGCGATCCGCACCTCCGCCATGAGCCCTCCGCCGCGTGGAACCCTACTCTATTCGAGCGAGACTCGATCGAGACCGTGAAGCCTGCCGCCGATCGCTCGATCGTGTTCCTGGACGCCTCGACACTCGGCGAGCCGGCCGAGGCGCTGTCACTCCTCGCCCAGTGCTACCCGTGCACGTTCCACGACACCACCCTTCCGCACCAGGTGGCGGATCGCATCACGGGGCGCGCGGTGGCCGTCACCAACAAGGTCCCGATCCGCGCGGAGACCCTCGAATCGCCGGGCGCCGAGGCGCTGCAGCTCGTCTCGGTGGCCGCGACCGGCGTCGACGTCGTTGACCTCGAGAGCGCGCGTCGCCGCGGGATCGCGGTCACCAACGTGACCGGGTATTCGACTCATTCGGTCGCCGAGCACACCTGGGCGCTCATCTTCGAGCTGGCTTCGCGCACCGGAAACTTCGCGCAAGCGGTGCGCGACGGCGCGTGGGAGCGAAGCCCGATCTTCACCGTGTTCGGCTGGCCGAGAGAGGAGCTCTTCGGGAAGACGCTCGGAATCGTGGGCCTGGGAGCGATCGGCGGCGCGGTCGCGACCCTTGGTCGCGCGCTGGGGATGGAGGTGGTGGTCTCGACGCGGCCCGGAGCGCCAGGTGCGCCGCCGCCCGATCGCGTGCCGTTCGAGGAAGTCCTCGCGCGGGCCGACGTGCTGTCGCTGCACTGCCCGCTCACGCCCACGACCGAGCGGCTGCTGGGCGAGAAGGCCCTCGCCAGCATGAAGCGGACGGCCTGGATCGTGAACACGGCCCGCGGCGGGCTGCTCGACGAAGTGGCCCTGATCGCGGCGCTACGTGCCCGCAAGCTGGGCGGTGCGGCGCTCGACGTGATCTCGCAAGAGCCGCCGCCCGTCGATCATCCGGTGCTCTCGGCCGCTCGCGAGCTTCCCAACCTGGTGGTCACACCGCACGTGGCGTGGACCAGCGCCGCGTCGCGGCGCCGGCTCACCGAGCAACTCGCCGACGGCATCCACGCCTTCTTCCGCGGCGAGACCCGGAACCGCGTCGTCTGACTCGAGCAGGACCCGCCTGCTCGACTGCCGACAGTCGCCTCAGCGCTTGGTGAGCAGCATTCGCGCGGCGACCACCAGCAGGAATACCGCGAAGGCTCGCCGCAGCGTCAGATCGTCGAGCTTGCCGGCGAACTTGGCGCCGAGCAAGACGCCGACCAGCAGTCCCGCGGCGAGCAGCGCCGCGTACACCAGGTTCATCTGGTCGCGGCGCCAGTACTCGACCACGCCGAGGATGCCCACCGGCAGCAGCAGCGCCGCCAGCGAGGTGCCCACCGCCGTGTGCTGATCGAGCCGCGCGATCAGCACCATCGCCGGGATGATGACCACTCCGCCACCGATCCCGAAGAGCCCGGAGGCGATTCCAGCACCCAGTCCGATGAGCAAAATCCCGGCGTAAAGCAACACGGCGACCTCCCTCTCGCTATTCCTGCGAACGAGAGGAGGTTAACAGGCCACCGACCGCGCGCACGCCCCCATCAGCACACGGAGCGTGTGAGGAATTCCTTCGTCAGTCGGTTCGGGGACCCTTCCACTCGCCGTCACCCCCGAACCGACTGCTCGC
>CAZYWA010000680.1:0-3824 GCA_964650975.1 uncultured bacterium | reverse complement strand
GCGATGGGGGCTCACACCCAGCGAGTGCGTCCGGGTGGCGCGGGCTCGAGCACCCTCGCACGGCCACCGGACGTCCGTCGCCCGAGCCGGCCCAAGTGAGCAAATGAGGCACGGCCGTGCGGCGAACCACATGGGTTCCGGATCGATACGCCGCGCGGCGCGGTAGCATGACGCGCATCGTGACTTCCATCGATCGAGCGACGACCGAACGCGAGGCCACGAAGCTCGCCGAGCGGCTGATGCGCCGCGCCGCGGAGCTCACGACCGCAGCCGAGCGTCGCGACCATGCCCGGCTCGCGAAGGTGGTCGCGCACCCGGAGGGGATCGCGTTCCTGGCGCGGCTCCTCGATCGCGCGTCGCGCGCCCGCGAGCCGCGGCGCTTGCTGGGAATCGTCCGGCCGCTGCTGGCGACGCGGCCGCGAGTGTTGAGCGCGGCCGAGGAAACGCTGCTCGATCTGTGGTCGGCGCTCGCCCCGCTGGCTCCTCGACTCGCCGTGCCACCGTTCGTGCTGGGGCTGCAGCGCGAGCTGCGGCGCTACCTGGTACCGGGCGAGCTCGACGCGCTCGAGCGCTACGTCACGCGACGGCGCGCGCAGGGCGTGCGCGTCAACCTCAACTTCGTCGGCGAGGCGGTGCTGTCGCGCGCGGCCGCGGAGGCCTGGTTGGTCCGTTGCGAGGCGGCGCTCGCGGCGCCCTTCATCGACGCGGTCTCGGTCAAGGTGTCGGCGATCTGCCCTCGCCCGCACCCGCTCGCGATCGAGAGGCTCACCGGCGACGTGGTCGAGTCGCTGGCCCGGCTCTATCGCGCCGCCGGCGCCGGCAAGCTGGTGTCGCTCGACATGGAGGCCTTCGCCGACCTCGAGCTCACGGTGGCCGCGTTTCGCGCGGCACTCGATCGCGACGAGTTCCAGGGTCGCACCCACGGAATCGCGCTGCAGGCCTATCTGCCTGACTCCGCCGGCGTTCAAGAGGAGCTGACCGCCTGGGCGCAGTCGCGTGTGGCCACGGGGGGAGCGCCGATCCGCATGCGGCTGGTGAAGGGCGCCAACCTCGCCGCCGAGCGCCTCGAGTCGCGGCTGCGCGGCCTCGCGACACCCACGTTCACCGCCAAGCGCGACACCGACGCGCACTTCAAGCACATGCTGCGTTTCGCCCTCGAGCCCGAGCACGCGGCCGCGGTGCGGCTCGGTGTGGCGTCGCACAACGTGTTCGACGTGGCGCTCGCGCTGACGCTCGCTCGTGAGCGCGGCACCATGACCTCGCTCGCGATCGAGATGCTCCACGGCATGGCCGAGCCGCTGCTGCGCGCGGTGACCGAGGTGGCGCCCGAGGTGCTGGTCTACGCCCCCGCGGCGTCGGCGCGCGAGCTGCTCACCGCGGTGGCGTACCTGCTGCGTCGCCTCGACGAGAACGCCGCGCCCGATCACTTCCTTCGTCACGCGTTCACCATGCAGGTCGGCGACGCCGAGTGGACCGGCGAGGAACGGCGGTTTCTGGACAGCGATGGCGAGAGCGCCTCGGCGCCGTCATCGGCTCCAGCGGGCGGGAACGCGCCAGCACCTTCCTCCGCGGCATCCAGCGCGTTCCGGAACGAGCCCGAAGCCGACTGGACGCGGCGCTCCGACCGGGAACGCGCGAGCGCGGCCCTGGCGAGGACTCCGGATCGCCCGACCGACTCCGCCCGAAAGTCGGCCGCCGTGGCGTCACCCGACGTCGAAGCGACCGTCGAGCGCTTGCATGCCGATCCGAGGGGATGGTCATCGAGATCGCACGGCGAGCGGCGCGCGATCCTGAGAAAGGTGGCGGCCGAGCTACGCAGCCGCCACTCCGACTTCGTGGAGACACTTGCGCGCGAGACCCGCAAGACCGTGGCCGAGTCCGATCCCGAGATCTGCGAAGCGATCGATTATGCCGCCTATTACGCGGATTCCCTCGATGCGCTGGCCGCCGACGCCTCGCTCACACTCACGCCGCGCGGAGTCGTGGCCGTCATTTCGCCGTGGAACTTCCCGCTCGCGATTCCGCTGGGCGGCGTCCTCGCCAGCTTGATCGGCGGCAATCGGGTGGCGCTCAAGCCGTCGCCGTACGCGGTGCAAGTGGCGACGCTCGGCGTCGAGGCGCTGTGGAGCGCGGGCGTGCCGCGCGACGCGCTGGCGCTCGCTCCCGCGGACGCGGAAGCGGGCGCGCGGCTGGTGGAGCACCCGCGGCTGGGTGCGCTGGTCTTCACCGGCAGCACGCCCACGGCGAAGCGATTGCTCGCCGCCCGTCCCGATCTTCCGGTGTTCGCGGAGACCGGCGGCAAGAACGCGATCATCGTCACCGCGGCGGCCGATCGCGATCGGGCCATCGCCGACATCGTGCGCGGCGCCTTTTCTCACGGCGGACAGAAGTGCTCCGCGGCATCGCTGGTGGTCGCCGAAGCGGAGGTGTTCGACGATCCCGCGTTTCGCGAGCGGCTCGTCGACGCGGCGGCCACGCTGCGCCTCGGCGACGCCAGCGATCCCGCCACCGAGCTGGCGCCGCTCGTCACCGAGCCGGGCCCGGCGCTCGCATCGTTGCTCACGCGGCTTCCGCCCGGAGAGCGCTGGGCGCTCGAGCCGCGCCTCGTGGGCGAGCGCCACCTTTCGCCGGGAATCGTGTGGGACGTGCAGGAAGGCTCGCCGAGCCATCGCGACGAGCTCTTCGGGCCGGTGGCCTGCGTGATGCGCGCGCGCGATCTGGACGACGCGATCCGCCTCGTGAACGCGAGCGGCTTCGGCCTCACCAGCGCCCTCGAGAGCCTCGACGAGCGCGAGTGGCGGCACTGGATCGACCACATCCACGCCGGCAATCTCTACGTGAATCGTCCGCTGGTGGGGGCGATCGTGGATCGCCAGCCATTCGGCGGTTGGGGGCTCTCGAGCTTCGGACCGGGCGCCAAGACCGGCGGCCCGAGCTACGCCGCACAGCTGGTGCGCATCTCCGGACCGGCAAGCGAGACCACCGTGTACGACGCGAGCTTCGCGCGCCGCACCGCGCACACCCAGCGGATTCCCGGCCAGCTCAACCTGTTCCGTCATCGCCCGGTGCCGCACGTGGTGATCCGCGTCGAGCCCGGCGACGATCCGCGGGTGGTGCGGCTTCGCCAGGACGCGGCGCGCTCCGCGGGCGCGGAGGTCACGATCTCGTCCCACGAGCGCGAGCCGCTCGCGAAGCTGATCGAGCGGCTGGGCGACGTGACGCGAGTGGTGATGTGTCGCGACTCGGCTCCCCGCGAGTTGCTCGAGTCCGCCGCGCACACCTGGGCGTGGGTATGCCGCGAGCCCCTCACCGGAACCGATCGCGACCTGCTGCCCTTCCTGCGCGAACAGTCGATCTCGATCGACACCCAGCGCCACGGCTGGGTCGCGCCGGGCGCCGACGACTTCCTCGCGTAGCCCGTTCCCGGGCTTCCAGCCGGCCTCGGCTCAACTTCAAAAGTGACTGACCTTTTCCTCGGGGGATTCCCTGAAACAGCCTTTTTCAAGCGATTTTCGGTGATTTCTGGCCCGGACGGTGCGCTGCAGACGCGACGGAGCGCGTCCCTCCCACGAGGCGATCGAGCTTTTGCTTTTCTGGAGGGGGCGGTCCCTCGCCGCCGGGCGTTTGCATCGCGATCGACCGCCGCGGACGCGACGGGCGCGTCCCTGGGCCGCAGCCCGGCGCCAGCTGAGACGCCAAACGGGCACCTCGGCAACCTCGGCGAGGCAAGCGTCGCGACGCGAATTCCCGGCCGCGGCGATCCTCGCGGCGCCCCGCGCGGCACCTCGCGAGCAAGCATCGGCAGCCGTGCGCTGCTTGCGAGC
>CAZYWA010000679.1:0-3829 GCA_964650975.1 uncultured bacterium | reverse complement strand
GTACAAGAATCCCGAGTGGACGGATTACACGGTGCGCAATTACCGCATCCGCACCCACAACATGGAGATGGCGGAGAACAGCGTCGACGCGCCGCACTTCAAGTACCTGCACAAGACCATGACCGCCACCTGCACCGACGCCAAGATCGACGGCCACATCTTCCGCACCCACTGCGACGTGAAGGTGGATCTCAGCCGCTGGGGCATGGGCGACGATCAGATGGACGGCTGGATCGACGTCGAGACTCACGGCTTCGGCTTCTCCACCGTGCGCCTCCACCTCGCCGCCGACGTCATCACCATCGCCACCGTGACGCCGGTCGACGGCGAGTGGGTGGACGCGCGCTTCGCGTTCGCGGTCAAGAAGTTCGAGGACCCGGCGATGACCGAGTTCATCGGCAACCAGGTGGTGGACGACATCGCCAAGCAGGTCGAGGAAGATTCGCGCATCTGGGAAAACAAGGTGTTTCTCGACAAGCCGCTCTTGTGCGACGGCGACGGCCCGATCGGGCTCTACCGCAAGTGGGCGCGGCAGTTCCTGCCGGTCTACCGCGGCGATTCGGGCGCCAGCCAAGCGGCGTAGTCGTGCAGCGCATCGGTGCGGACACGGCGGCGAGGGACCGCCGCCCTCCGGTCGAGCGCGTGAGTGAATCCCGTCGGGAGGGCCGCGGTCCCTCGCGGCCGCAGCCCTCACTCGGAGTCGAACGATGACGAAGCAGTCACCAGCGGGCGCCGAGTCGATGTGGGCGCCCTACAACCTCGAGTACCCGTACAAGCGCTCGGTGGGCCCGGTGCTGGGCCGCTTCTTCGGCGGCCTCAAGGCGCGCCGCTTCGAGGCCGTGAAGACCGCGGCTGGGCGGGTGATCTGCCCGCCCCTCGACTACGACCCCGAAACCGGCGAATCGCTGGGCGCCGAGGGCGACTGGCTCGAAGTGGGGCCAGGCGGAGTACTCGAGTCGTGGACCTGGATCCCGGCCCCGCGCGCCAAGCATCCGTTGCAAACGCCTTTTGCGTTCGCGCTCGTGAAGCTCGACGGTGCCTCGACCTCGCTGCTGCACGCCGTGTCGGCGCCAGCCGAGTCGTCGCTCCGCGCGGGGATGCGGCTCAAGCCGCGCTGGCGTGAGGCCACGGTCGGCGACATCCGCGACGTGGTGTGCTTCGAGCCGGAGAGCCAGTCATGAGCGCCGCTCCGGAGATCGTGAAGCGCATCGACACGCCGATCCAGCTGCTCTTCCAGTTCACGCCCGGAGTCGCCGCGTCGCGGTTTCTACGCGGCATCGCCGAGGGGAAGCTGCTCGGCCTGCGCTGCAGCAACTGCGGCAAGGTCTACGTATCGCCGCGCGGCTCATGTCCGAAATGCGGCGCACCCACGATCGACGAGGCGCCGGTCGCGGACCGGGGCACCATCACCTCGTTCAGCATCGTGCGCGTGCCCTCGGAAGGCATCGACATCGAGCTGCCGTTCGTGTGTGCGTCGATCCTGCTCGATGGCGCCGACAACACCTTCTATCACGTGATCAAGGACATCCCGGTCGACGACGTGCGCATGGGCATGCGGGTGAAGGCGGTGTGGGTGCCGCGCGAAGAGCTCAAGGCGAGCCTCGAGAGCATCCGGTTCTTCGCGCCCACCGGCGAGCCCGACGCACCGTTCGATTCCTACAAGGAGCACCTGTGATGCGCGACGTCGCGATCGTGTCGTTCGCTCAGTCGCCGAGCATCCGCCGCGAGACGTCGAAGAACGACGTCGAGATGCTCATGCCGGTGTTGCGCGACGCGATCGCGCGCTCCGGGGTCAAGCGAGATCGAATCGGGTTCTGGTGCTCGGGGTCGACCGACTTCATCACCGGCCAGCCGTTCTCGTTCGTGGGCGCCCTCGACGCGGTGGGTGCGTGGCCGCCCATCGCCGAGAGCCACGTCGAGATGGACGGCGCCTTTGCGCTCTACGAGGCGTGGCTCCGGATGCAGCACGAGCCGATCGACGCCGCGGTGGTCTACTCGTTCGGCCGCTCGTCGCTGGGCGATCTGCCGGACGTGATGTCGCTGCAGCTCGATCCCTACTACCTGGCGCCGCTCTGGCCGGACGCGATCTCGCTCGCGGCGTTGCAGGCCCGCGCCTATCTCGACGCGGGCGGTGACACCGAGCGCGATCTCGCCGAGGTCGCGGTGCGGAATCGCAAGAACGCGATCTCCAATCCCAACGCGCAGGTGAAGGGCGAGTCGGACATCGACACGCTGCTCGCCGAGCCTTACATCGCGAGCCCGCTGCGCGCCCACGACTGCCCGCCGATCTCCGACGCGTGCGCCGCCGTCGTGCTGGTGGCCGGCGACTACGCGCGCGAGGTCGCGAAGCATCCGGCGTGGATCCGCGGCATCGACCACCGCATCGAGGCGCAGTATCCGGGCCTGCGCAACCTCACCGAGTCGCGCTCGACGGCGATCGCGGCCGAGAAGGCCGGCGTCCGGAACGGCAAGGTGGACGTGGCCGAGATCCACGCGCCGTTCACCCACCAGGAGCTGATCGTGCTCGACGCGCTCGATCTGTGGCCGGGAGTCGAGGTGAATCCGTCCGGTGGCGCGCTCGCAGCTCATCCGATCATGTCGGCGGGGCTCATCCGCATGGGCGAAGTGGCGAACCGGATTCTCGCGGGCGACGCCAAGCGCGGCGTCGCGCACGCGACCTCCGGTCCGTGTCTGCAGCAGAACCTGGTGTGCGTGCTGGAGGCTGGGTGATGGGTAACGCGTGCGCGATCGTCGGCATCGGCCAGACCAAGTACGACGCGAAGCGAATCGACGTCTCGATCGCGGGGCTCGTCCGCGAGGCGGCGATCCGCGCGCTCGAGGACGCGGGCCTCGGGTGGAAAGACATCGACGCCGTGGTGCTGGGCAAGGCGCCCGACACCTTCGAGGGCGTGATGATGCCCGAGCTCTACCTCGCTGACGCGCTCGGCGCGGTCGGGAAGCCGATGCTGCGCGTTCACACGGCCGGCAGCGTGGGCGGCTCGACGGCGATCGTCGCGAGCAGCCTCATCCAGGCCGGAGTCCACGAGCGTGTGCTCACGGTCGCTTTCGAGAAGCAGAGCGAGTCGAACGCGATGTGGGCGCTCTCGCCCAAGATCCCGCTCCAGCCGGCGGTGGTCTTCGGCGCCGGCGGCTACTTCGCGCCGCTCATCCGCGGTTACATCGCGCGCTCCAAGGCGCCCGAGAACACCGGCATCCTGGTGGCGCTCAAGGACCGGCAGCACGCCAACAAGAATCCGTACGCGCACCTGCAGATGGCCGGCGTCACCTACGACGACATCGCCAACTCGCCGATGCTGTGGGATCCGATCCGGTATCACGAGACCTGTCCTTCGTCGGACGGCGCGGTGGCGATGGTGCTGGTCGACGAGAAGAACGCGAAGCGCGCCGAGAAGAGACCCGCGTGGGTGCACTCGACCGCGATGCGCAGCGAGCCCACCGCGTTCGCCGGCCGGAACCAGCTCAATCCGCAAGCGGGCAAGGACTGCGCGAAGGAGCTCTACCAGAAGGCCGGCATCACCGATCCGATGAAAGAGATCGACGTCGCCGAGATCTACGTGCCGTTCTCGTGGTTCGAGCCGATGTGGCTCGAAAACCTCGGTTTCACGCCTGAAAACGACGGCTGGAAGCCGGTCCAGGACGGCTGGACGTCGCTCGGCGGCAAGATGCCGATCAACTGCTCGGGCGGTGTGCTCTCGACCAACCCGATCGGCGCCTCGGGCATGATCCGCTTCGCCGAGGCCGCGCTGCAGGTGCGCGGCCAGGCCGGCGAGCACCAGGTCGAGGGCGCCAAGCTGGCGATGGGTCATGC
>CAZYWA010000678.1:0-3829 GCA_964650975.1 uncultured bacterium | reverse complement strand
CCGTGGAGCCGAACGCGACCGCGATCTTCACGTAGTCCGGGTTCACGTGGGCCTCGGCGCCCGGCCCGGTCTGCAGCTCGTCGGCGAGGATCGAACGCGCGGCGAGCAGGCGTTTCCCGCGGCTCGCGACCACGTCGAAGAGGCCCACGTATTCAGCGCGCGACGGCGCCAGCGCGCGGATCGCCAGCTCGACGCGATAGTTGCCGGCGGGAAGATCGACGTACGGTCCGAACGTGACCAGGTGATCGGCGCGTTCCGGCTGGGTCGAGCGAGCCGCGCCGCCGCTCGCAGCCGGATCGTCGAGGAGCGCGCGGCGATCGATCGGCGGCGCCATGCATTCGGCCTCGAAGCGGCGCGCCGTGGCGGCGGCCTGCGCGCGCGCGGCCTGCTCCGTGCGAGCGGCTTCCGCGGGTGAGCCGTCGCCCGGCGGCGGCGGCGCGGGAAGCAGCATCACGCAGCTGCCGGCGAGCGCTGCACTCAGCACCACCAGCACACGACGACCCGCGAGCGAGCGCATGAGCAGGCTACTACCCGCGAGGAGCGCCGTTCCGGCGAGGGCGAGCGCGTTGGGCCGGTACCAGAGAAAGCCGCCGAGATCCCAGAAATAGAACGACGGGAAGACGTAGCGAAGCCGATCCGCCACCAGACTGTCTCGCGCCCAGATGCGCGAGTCGAGGTTGGGCAGCAAGAGCGACGGATCGGCCGTCCACCGCATGGCGAGCAGGCCGTTGTAGAGGACCGCCGCCATCGCGACCGCGGCCAACAGCGTTTCCGAGCGTGCTCGCGCCGCATCGTTCGAAGCCGCGCGAATTCGCGAGAGCGCCTCGCCCAGGGGAATCACCCACAGGAAGGCGCCGCACCACCCGAACCGGCCGATCGGCCCGTGCCCACCGAAGCGCGCCACCTCGAGCGCGTTCGGCAACACCAGCGAACCGTAGAGAAGCGCCCAGAAGATCGCGAGCCGCGGACGCGAGCGCGCCATCACGGCCAGCGCGGGGACTCCCAGCAGCAACAACGGCTGCTGCACGAACATGCCCTGCGACTGATCGAAGTGGAGACCGAGGAAGACCAAGAGCGCCCGCGCCGGGGACGTGGTGAGCTCGTGGGGACTCCGAAACCCGAGCAGGTTTCCGAAGAGACGCTCCTGGAAAATTCCCAGCGACAGCGGCCCCACCGCCGCGAGCAACACCAGCGCCTGTGCTCCGCGGTCGCGGCGGCGGAGCGCGAGATACGCGGCGCCCAGGGCCAGCACCGCCGCGGCGCCGAGGAGCTTGAGGTGCAGCCACGGCAAGAGCCCGGCGATCAGCGCGAAGGCCCCGACCTCGAAGCGCGGCGCGACGGTCGCGATCCTGGTGACGAGCCACACGAAGAGCGCGACGGCCAGGACCCCACCGGGTAGATCGGGGTAGAGCTGCGATCCGCCGAATGCGACCGGCAGCGACGCGATCATCGCGAGCGTGAGCCAGCTCGCCGCCGCCGGCCCCGCCCGCGCGCGTAACCATCGATGGAGCGCGAACCCGAGCAGCGCCGGAAACACGCACACCGCCAGGCGCGCACCCAGCACCCCGCCCAGCGCCATCGGGTACGCGACCCAGAGCGAGAGCCCCACCATGTGAAACGGGAACCAGCCGCGCGGGCTGTGCGTGGCGTGAGGCGTCACGTCGCCGACGAACGCCTGCTCGCGGGCCTCGCGCGCGTAGTCGTTGCGAACGTCGAAATCGTGGTCGCGCACCCAGCTTCGTGCGGCGATCAGGTAATGCGGCTCGTCTCCGCCGAGGCGCAGGCGTCCGCTCTCGACGCCGAACACGGCCCACGCGGTGGCCAGGAGAAACGGCACCGCAGCGCAGATCAACGCCGGCGAAACGAGGTTGCGTCGCATGTCGTCCCTGCTCGGACCAGAGCCCGAGCGAGCGCGACGAAAGCACGACTCCTCCGAGCGTGGCCAGCCCAGGAGACGCGAGCGCCGCCTGCCAACCGAGGACCGGTAGGTCCCGATCCAGGTCCGAACGACGGAGGCCAGAGCCGTGGAGCCGGGAACCACAATTTCCGGAATTTCCTTGTCAGTCGCGATCTCGGCCGGCGCCGAGAGGCGGCCGGCGAACGCAGGGAGCCGACTCGGGGGTGAGGCCCCGAAAAAGTGGCACCCGTTGGGGTGCGGGGTCTTCGTAAGACCCCGCAGATACGTTCGGGGCGGGGGGCTGGAACAGCCCCCCGAAAAACTCAAGGGTCTGTTCCAGACCCTCGCCCCGTCCGGAGTGAATCCGGCCGGGGCCCCACCCCCGAGTCGGCTCGCTTTGCTCGCCGCGCGCCTGCGGCGCGGTGCTTCTGCACCAACCCACCGCCGCTCGTGCCCAATTGATTCACAGACTCTCAGCTCGCGGCTTCGAGCGCCAGCTCGCTACGCAGGTGCGAGATCGCGATCAGCGTCAGGTAGGTGGTGATCGCGAAGCCGGCGAACGCGATCGAGAAGCTGGTCCCCGCCAGGTGATGGAGCGGATGACGGACCTGAGCCCACACGTCGACCAACAAGGCCCGTGGGTCGAGCAACGTGTCCCAGGTGTTCCAGCGCCGGAAACGTCCCAGGTAGACGCCGAAGCCGGAGAGCGCCAGCGCACCGATCGCCGCCGCCCACCCCGCCGCGGCGCCGCGCGCCCGCGACACCAAGTGCTGCACTACCACCACCGAGCCGAAGCCGAGCATCGCGCTGGTCCACGCGAACGACACCACCACCATCAAGTCCACCCAGTTCATCGCATCCGGCGCGTGGTGGACGTGCTTGAGATCGGTCACCACGTAGTGCGCGTTGGGCAGGAACGCGAGCCACGCCGCGAGCAGCAACGCTCGTTTCAACGGCCGGGCGCTCACAGCGGCCGCCGCGCACCACCACGGAATCCACGCCAGGAGCAGGTTCCACGCCAGGAACACCAGGTCGAGATCGCGCCGCAGCAGGGCGCGCGCCGCGTCGAACGCCAGGCAAAAGAGCGACGCCAGCGCGAGGGCCTTCGCGGCCGTCTCGAGGGAGGTGGTGCGACCTGAAACCGCGAGTGCGGGATTCATGCATCACGGGTTATTGCCCGCTTCGAGCCGGTTCGTGCAGATCCGATGGCGAATCCGTGCAGGTCATCGCTCACCGATGTCGAATACCCCGGGCGTGGACCACGGCGCCGAGGGCTCCGATCGAAGCGGCTCGACCGCGGCCCCGATCGGGTAGCTCGGCCCCGTGGCGATGCAGCCCGGCAGCAAGTACGCCGCGAACAGCAGCAGCAGTGCGAGACTTCCGATCCGGTGAGCCCGATCGCTCGGCGCGGTGCGCCCCGACGAGTGAGTGGCGCTGGTGCTCATGGTCTTCCTCCTCGGCTCCGCGGCGAGAGCCGTGCTCGTTCCGCACGGAGAAGGATCGACCCTGCGCATGAACACCGCTCACGCACCGGTGTGAAACGTCGGTGAAACGTGGACGAACGGTCGGCCGGGTGCTTACGCCGTGCGCGCCGGATCCGCGATGGGCTCGCTTGCCACGCGGTTCCGGCCGAACCCCTTCGCCTGGTAGAGCGCGGTGTCGGCGCGGCGCAACACCGCGTCCACGTCCGGGTCGTCGTAGCGCAAGGTCGCGCAACCGACGCTCACCGTGTAGGCCGGAATCGATCCCGGCGAGCCCGGTTCGGGACGCGCCGAGTCCTCCACCGCGCGGCGCAGCCGCTCGGCCGCCTCGACCGCCTGGACCAGCGGTGTCGCGGGCAGCAGCACCGCGAACTCCTCGCCGCCCATGCGCCCCAGCACGTCGGTGCGCCGCAGCACGCTGGCGGCGCGCTGCACGAAATCGACCAGCACC
>CAZYWA010000677.1:0-3834 GCA_964650975.1 uncultured bacterium | reverse complement strand
AGCAGGGGCTCCTGGGGCTCGCGTTCCATCCGAGCTTCGCGAGCAACGGCTACTTCTTCGTCGACTACACGCGCGCCGCAGACGGCGCCATCGTGATCGAGCGTTACCAAGCGTCGCCCCCCAGCGCCAGCACCGTGTCCGCGAGCACCGCGAAGACGCTCATGGTCATTCCGCACCCAGGAGAGGACAACCACAACGGCGGGAATGTGGTGTTCGGCTCCGACGGCTACCTCTACATCGGGGTGGGAGACGGCGGCGGCGAGGGAGATCCGAGCTGCAACGCACAGAACGACGCGACGATGCTCGGCAAGATGCTGCGGATCGACGTGAACCAGAACGTGAGCAAGGCACCGTACTACGGCATTCCGCCCGACAACCCGTTCTTCGGCCCTGGCGATCCACCGGAGCTCTGGGCCACGGGATTCCGCAACCCGTGGCGGTTCTCGTTCGACCTCCTGACGGGCGACCTGTTCATCGGCGACGTCGGTCAGGACACCTGGGAGGAGATCGACCGCCACCCGGTGGGCGCTGCTGGCGGCCAGAACTACGGCTGGAAGATCGAGGAAGGCCCGGCTTGCTACGCCACGAGCGGCTGCGCGCCTGGCACTCCGCCCTGCCACAGCAACGCCTACACCGAGCCGATCCTCTCGTACGACCACTCGATCGGCTGCGCGGTGAGCGGTGGGTTCGTGTACCGCGGCACCAAGATCCCGGCGCTGGTCGGCACCTACCTCTACGGCGACTACTGCTCGGGGACGATCTCGGGCGGCCGGCAGGTGGCCGGCGGCGGGTGGAGCTCAGCGCCGCTTCTCAACGCGGCGATCTCGATTTCCACCTTTGGCGAGGACCCGTCGGGCGAGCTCTACGTCGCCGATTCTAGCGACCCAAACGGCTCGGTCTATGCGATCAAGCAGTGGTGCAGCGGCGCAGACAGCGACCACGACGGCCTCATGGACAACTGCGACAACTGCCCCGGCGTTTCGAATGCCGATCAGGCCGACACCGACCGCGATGGCCTAGGCGACGCGTGCGACAACTGCCCGCGAGTCATGAACCCCGACCAGGCGGATTCGGACCACAACGGGATCGGCGACGCCTGCCAGCTCTTCGTCGATGGATTCGAATCGGGCAACACCAACGCCTGGTCGGCGACGGTCGAGTAGCGCGGAGCCGATCGGGCGGCGCTCCAGCGGACCGGCGAAGCCGGCCAGACTCCCAGACTCGATGTCGTGGTCGGTAATCGACGCGTCTCGGCGACGCGATCCGTCGACGATGTGGAACGGAACCCGTTGCGTTGATTCGCGGCCTTCGCGGTAACCGAGGACGAGCCGCCCTCTCGCGTTGAGCGGCCGCTACGCCGCGAAATCAGGCGGGAGAGCAGCTGCAGCTATCCTGGAACGGCTCTTGGCCGCTGCACATGTCGGAGCTTGGATGGTTCGCCTGATCGGACACGCAGTTGGCTTCCGCACCGTCCTGGTCAGGCCCGTGGTAATCCTGGATCTTGTCTCCAGGCACGATGCCCCCGGCGGTGTCCGAGCAGGCGGCCTGGCAGTGGAATAACGCCAGCTGCTTTCCCGAGTCGAGTTCGCCGTTGCCGCACGCTCCCGCGAGCACCGTCAGCAGCGCTGCGACCGAAAGGCCCCACTTGGTCGATTGCCAGGTTCGTCCAGTCATGCAGACCTCTGCTCGATGGGCACCGGCACGGCACCCCGGTTCGGGATCAAGAATATCAGTTGAGCTCAGAGCTCATCGAGCCGCAAACAGCATCTCCGGTCACCGCCCGAAATGGACGCTCCCGGCACGAGGCCGAGCACGAGGCTGGTCCGGTGACTATCGTGCGCTGCTCCAAGACCGACCGGGGGGCGTCGGGCTCGTGAAGGCGAGCCCGTTCAGGGCGGAGCCGGAGGTGGAGCGAGCCTGCCGCCCGCGAGGTGGTACGCGTCGCACCGCGGCCGGTCCCCACCGCGTTACATTCGGACCTGAAATCAGGGGCATTTCCGGGCGGAGTCGGCGATGCGCATCGCGAGTGGCCTCCTTTTCGCGGTCGCCCTGACGGTTTTCTCGAGCCCGTGCCTGGCGCTCGACGACGGCGACTTCGATCCCACCTTCGGGGACAGCGGCTCCGCCTTCCGGATCTTCCCGAACGGCGTGCCCTTCAGCATTTATGGCCTCGACACGCGGTCGGACGGCGGGTTCGTGCTGAGCGGGAATCTTCAACTCCTGCCCCCGGCCTCCGTCGACTTCGGGTACGCCTTCTCGCTGCCGGGCTTCGGCGGCGGCGGCAGTTACGGGTTCGACCTCGGCGGCTCGAACGACGACGCGAACTTCGGCGGCGTCGCCTACGGACCCGACGGCGGCTTCGTGCTCGCGGGCATGGCGACCGGACCTGACGACGACCCGGCGGAACAGGGAGCCCTCGTCGCCTACGACTCGAACGCCCACTTCCAGTGGCAGGCGCTCGTCCCGAAGACGGGCGACGTCCAGATCGACGCGGTCGCGACGCGCAAGAACGGCGACATCGTTTTCGCGGGCTTCTACGACCACGGCGCTTCGTCACCGGGAGCCGGCGACGACTGCCTCGTCGGTCAGTGGCTCGCGGACGGCATGCCTGACACCGGGTTCAGCGGGAACGGTCTGGCGACCGTGGCGTGGGACCTGGGCGGGACGAACGACGACGTGTGCCAGGCCGTGGACACGACAGCGAGCGGGAAGATCGTCACCGCGGGCCTCGCAGTGCGCGCCGATGGCAGCGAGGATTTCGCCATCGCGCGCTTCACCACCTCCGGCAGCCTCGATTCGAGCTTCTCGGGAGACGGCAAGCTGGTCGTCGCCTTCGATCAAGGCGGCACCAACGACGACATCGGGAAGGCCATCGCGGTCGACCGGAAGAACCGGATCGTCGTCGCCGGGCTGGTCGAGACCGCCACGGGGCAGCGCGTGGGCGTCGTGCGGGTGCTCGAGGACGGCACCCTCGACGACACCTTCAACGGCACCGGCAAGCGCACCTTCAACCTCTCCGGCAGCAGCGACGACGTCATCGACGTGCGGGTGCTCAAGATCCTCTCGCCGCCCTCGAACGACATCGTCATCGCCGGCTCGTACGACCGTCAGCCGAGCGGCAGCGCCGCCTTCGTCGCCGTGCTCGACGACAGCGGCGCCTTCGACACCTCGTTCAGCGGCAACGGCAAGCAGCACGTGGAGGTCCCTGGCATGGATGGGTACGACTACGCCGGGAGCCTCGCCCTCGACGGTGGAGAGCTGCTGCTCGACGGAGGCTTTGCCCTCAACGGCCCGGACCCCGGCGACGCCTGGGTCACGCGCCTCTTCATGCACCAGATCTCCGGCGACGACTTCGAGAGCGGCGACTTCCGCTTCTGGTCGAGCCACGCGCCGTAAGGTCCCCTAGAGACGCGACCGCCGATGCAGGACGACGCGACGCCGCTCGGATGCCCGAGCGGATCGACGGCCATTTCCCGAGCGTGTGCCCAGGTCGACGAGGAAGCTGCTCGTCTCCGTTGGGATTGGGAACCGCGGCGAAGCGCCCCGAAGGCGGTGTTGCAGTCCACGCGGGCGGCGGCCACTCGGAGCCCAACGGGGATCCGCCGAGGCGGGTGGGACCATGACCCCTCGAGCTTGGTCCGTGTTCTGGTCCAGCGCCTGGTCCGAAACGCCGCTTGTGCGCAGCGCGTCCGCTAACAACGGAATCACTACGCTTCGTGGGTCAACGTCTGGTGGCCCCGCCGGGAATCGAAGATTGCTCGCCAGGGCGGCACAGGGTGGCACAGGGCACTTCAGGTAAGGAATCCGCGAGCGGTGCCCTACCTATGGCGGAAG
>CAZYWA010000676.1:0-3851 GCA_964650975.1 uncultured bacterium | reverse complement strand
GCCATCTTCGCGCGGTCCTGCCAGGCGGAGAAGTCGAGCGTCGCGTCACGGTGCACGATCATGTCTTCGGGAACCGCAGCGCCGGCCCCCGCCGCCACTCCCAGGATTCTGGGCTGCCCGCACACTGGTGCAGCTCCCACATCGCGATCAGATCCGGATCCGTGACAGCTTCATCCGTAGAGGCTTCCCGGAACGTCCCGGACGGCGCTTGCTGCAGCGCGTCCAGGTCGGCCGGCAGTCGCATCTCGTGGTGGTCGTGCTCGCACCACAACACGACGCCCTCCTCGGCCGAGACTCGCCGGATGACGCCGTGCCGCTGAAGCTGCCGAACCAGCTTGCCGTCCCCGTCGAACCACGTCAGGCCGAGCAGCACAACCTTGCCCACCACCACCTCCGCGCTCGTCGGCGGCTTGTAGTCGGGGGTGGGCATGACCATTAGTGGCAAGTATTTCAATGAAGCGTTAGAGGAAGCGATACCGTCGAGGCGTGCCATTCGCCGATAATGGCTTCGCCGTACTGGACGCCAAGTACCAAAACATCAATTTTGCAGGGCTCGCCGGTAGGTGCGGTGACGATGGCCGACAGCATCACGTCTTCGCCCGGCGTAACATTCAGCGGATCGCTCTGCCGATCCCAGTCAGCACGAGACGTGGGACCCGAGAAGTCATGAACGAGATACGAGCCCCAAAAGGTCACTTCCTCGGACCCTGATCTGCTCATCACACGCGCCCGGATCCCGTGGAGCGAAATCGAGCCACGGTCAGGCTTCTTCAGGGCCAGGTCGATTGCCAGCCAGTCGCGGTCCTTGTCGCCCGAGGCGGTGCGTCTGGACGAGACGAGAACGGACAAGTTTGGAATCCCAAACCCGCGAGTTTGCTTCTTCAAGAAGTAGACGCCGGCCGCAACAGCCGCGGCGAGCGCCGCAACGCCACTTAGCACCGCACCTAGTGCAGCCCATTCATCATGTCCCCAACTCGACACGATCCCCTCCGTCCTTTGGTATGCTCATTGGTGTTCGACATACCGCCTCTCACCGATACCACTTCTTCAGCCCCCACTCGGGCCGCTGGAATATCTCGGGCATCTTCGCGCGGTGATGCCAGGCGGAGAAGTCCAGGACGTGGAATTTCCATGAGCTGCTCGCGGAGGCGTTCGAGCGCCACCGTGCCGATCCGTTCGCGACCGCTCGCATCAGCTCGTGCCTTCAGATGCCGGATCACTCGTCCATCGGTGCCCGCACGAGCGACATGACCAGGTCGCGGGGCCTCGATTGGCTCCAAGCCGGGCGTGAACACGAAGCGCCACGTCGGCCATTCCACGTCGTTGGACTCGCAGGACGGGCAGTTGCGGTCCTCGGTCGGCGCGCGCCACGACATTCTCATTGCGTCGGCAGCTCGCCCTAACTTCTCCGTGCTCGCCCGCGGCTTGTAGTCTGCTTGGGAGGGTCATAGGCAGTCCGGCTAACAGCAAGCTGGTTCCGACGCACTGTTGTTCAGCGGGAAGTACCGATAAATTCGCCGGGGACCCAGCCGACGAAGCCGGCGTGGACGCCCTCCAACACGCGAAGTTTCGTCAGCGACAGTATGCCGAAATCGATGATTTCGATCTTCCTTTCAGGCGGTTCAAGGACGTAACCGACGCCGTTGCAAATCGGACCGGATCTCCCGATGGCATTGCGCTCGGCCATGCACGCGTCGAAGGCGTCCTTACTCGCCCAGAGGATGATCTTCGCCGACGAGCCGTCCTGATTCCTGAGGACCGAATAGGTGACCGAGGGAGCACGGTCCGCTCCCGAGTCATGGTTCTCCCTTGCTACGACCATGAGCATCAATAGCAGCAGGAATATCCCAACCGCCAAGGCGATGGGCCTGAAGGAACCATCGAGCTGGGGGGAGGACTTCTGCGGTCCGTCGTTCGCACGCAGCCGCGGTGGCTTCGCGCAATGCGGACACACGCTGGCGGTAGGCTGGACCAATTTGTGGCACCACTGGCAGGGCGCGGCCGCCCCGGGCTCTGATGCGGCGTGCGATTCGATCGGACTGGCTGGGGACCTGAGGGGTGATCCATTGCCGGCCCTGGTGACAAATTCACCCGGGAGCGCCCCGACCGCCACCGGAAGTCGCTCCTTCACCCATTCGCCGCAGTGCTTGCATTTTAACGCATCGTCATCGATTTGCCCCTTGCAGTAAGGACAGAGAACTGAGCCCGGAGTTGTCTCGACTCCCTCTTCAGAATCCGAGGTCCGCATCCCGGGCGATCGAATACTCCCGGGGAGACGGGGAGCGTCGTCCACCACCCGCTGATTCTGAACGAGGACCACCTTGCCGTCGCGAAATGTGACCTTCTTTGCGGCATACCTGTACACCAATGCGCGGTCCGGGCGTTGAGAAACCGATGCGGGCGTGCCTAGCAGTTCTTCCACCTGCTCAACGGAAAGACCAACCTCAACGCTCGCAGTCATCGATCGCTCTCCGTGACGCTTTTACTATCGGTGGGAGGCTTTCGGAGCATCAGGTCATCGCCGCTGGACCTGGGGCCTATCTCGAGCAGATCCTCCGCGCTCGTCGCGGCCTCTAGTCGGGGGTGGGCACGGGACGATCCTACTCGGGCCGCGCGACGCGGTGCCAGGCCCGCGGGCGGCACGACGACGATCACCGACGCGCGCGCAGCTCTCCCTCACGGCGCGCCACCCACACCCGATGCAACCCCGCCCATCCACCATGCAGCAGGAACACCGGCGCGTCGGCCCAGACGATCCAAGTACCGATCTCCATGGAGCGGTCGCGAAGCGCCCGGCGCAGCTGCGGTCGAGGTTGAGCGAGGTGAGCACGGAGGGCTCGACGTGGGATGCCTCCCAGACGTCATGCTCGGTGCCCTCGCGCCAGCGCTCACCCCAGGTCCCTTCGGAGATGCCGCTCAATGCCGAGGCCAGCCGGCCCGCGGGCTCGGAGAGCGGCGATAGCTCCTGTTCGGTCAGCGTCGATGCAACCACCGCGGTATCGATTGCTCGCGGTCGGCCGTCGTCGTGCCGCGTCACGCAGCGCCGCCGAGGGCCCGCGGCCGGGTCATCACCGATACCACGTCCTCAGCCCCCGCTCGAGCCGCTGGAACATATCCGCCATCTTCGCGCGGTCCTGCCAGGCGCGGAGAAGTCGAGGATCGACCCGCCCCCGGGCTTAACCGAACATCTGAGTGCGTTCAGACACCATCGCAGGGAATACGTCACTTCCCGATCATGGAGATGTACACAAGCCCCACCAAAGCCGCGGCAATGATTACGACCCATTTGACGCAACCCTCAAGCTCTTGGCCAGCCTTCTTTCCATGCGCCGTCTGAACATCCCAAATGAAGTCCGCTCGCCGGTGGGCCTTGAGCTTTAATGCCTCTTCACCGGCTTCCGAAGAAACCCACTCGCCGCAGTGCCGGCACTTCAGTGCGTCTGCATCAATCTCGCCCTTGCAGTACGGGCAGGTAACCGTCGCCGGCATCGCGCATTCCTCCCAAAGCGAGCGCCGACTCTACGGGATTTCCCGTTCGCGGCGCCAGCCCCGGTCAGTGCACCCGCGCTTCACCCTCGGCGATCTCCCTGAGAGACACCCCCGCCCGCCACCTCACGTCCTCGTCCGGATCGTGCTCGGCGAGCAGCTCAAGCGCCACCCGTACGCCCTGCCGGTTCGTCTCGATTTCGCCGAGGAGCGTGCAGCACCAGGCGCGCATCTCGGATGACTTGCTCAGGAGGCACTCCATCAGGAGCGGGACCGCCTCGTCGGGGAGCGGCGACGCACCGAGCAGCGCCCATGCCGCCGCGACCCGTACGCGCCTGCTCTCGTCTTCGAGGCATGCGAGCAGA
>CAZYWA010000675.1:0-3863 GCA_964650975.1 uncultured bacterium | reverse complement strand
CGTCCCTCCTGGTCGTACCCGCTGATCACGATCACCGGGCGCATGTCGCCGATCCCTCGCACCCGATCGAGGATCTCGTCGCCGCCCAGCTCCGGCATGACCAGGTCCAGGATCAAGAGATCGATCTCGGCCTCGTGGGCGGAGAGGATGGTCAGCGCCTCGGCTCCGTCGCCGGCGGTGTAGACGCGGTAGCCGCTGCGCTCGAGCATCGCCTGGGTGAGGCTTCTGAGCCGCGGATCGTCCTCGGCGAGAAGCAAGGTCTCGGAGCCGCGCGCCACGCTGGCGATCGCCGCGATGCGGGCGCCCACCGGGCGATCGGTGGCCGGAAGGTCGATCGTGAACCGCGTGCCGGCGCCGGGCTGGCTGGTCACGCCGATCGCGCCGCCGTGCGCGCTCACGATTCCGAAGGCCATGGAGAGCCCGAGCCCGGTGCCTTTGCCGGGAGGCTTGGTGGTGAAGAACGGGTCGAAGGCCTTGGACAAGGTCTCCGCGTCCATGCCGCAGCCGGTGTCGGCGACGGTGATGCGCACGTAGCAGCCAGGCGGCGCGCCGTCGGCGACTGCGGGCGACTCGACGACGTGGTCGGCGCACGTGATCGAGAGCGACCCGCCATCCGGCATCGCATCCACCGCGTTCAGGCACAGGTTGAGCAGCACCTGCTGGATCTGCGGCGCGTCGCCCAGCACGTGCGGCACGCCGGGGTCGCAGTCGGTGTGCACCCGGATCGTCACCGGCAACGAGCGGCGCAGCATGCGCAGCGTCTCCTCGATCAGCTCGACGATGCGGAACGGACGGATGTCGATCGGTTCGCGGCGGGTGTACTGGCGCAGGCCGCGGGTCAGCTCGACGCACACCCGCGCCGCGCCCTCGACGTCGGTCAGCAACGGATGGACGCCGTGCGTGGCGGGCAGATCCTCGAGCGCCATGCGCAGGTTGCCCAGCATCACGTTGAGCTGATTGTTGAAGTCGTGGGCGATGCCTCCGGCCATCACGCCCAGCGCCTCGAGCTTCTGGGCGTGACGAAGCTGGTCCTCGAGGCTGCGCCGGCGCGCCTCCTCGCGGAGCTTCTCGGTGCGATCGGCGAAGCTCGCCAGCACCAGCTGCTCTCCGACCAGCATCAACCGCAGCAAGGTCAGCTCGCCGATCCGCGGCTCGCCGTCGCTGCTGGCGAGCGTCGCGGGGATTGTCTCGGCGGCACCGGTCGCCGCCACGCGAGCCAGGGCGGCCGAGATCTCGGCGCCTTCCTGGAAGGCCGAGGTGAGCGTGTGCGGCTCCGGAACCCGGCCGATCCACGCATTGAGCCGCGGGTTCTCGCGGACGATGTTGCCGCGACCGTCGACGATCGCCAGGGCGTCCGGGCTCTGCTCGAACACCGCGCGAGTACGCCGCTCGGAATCCTCGAGCGCGCGCAGGTGCCGTTCGTTGTCCCGCACTCCCATGCTGAGCGCCGCCTTGAGGCTCGCCACCTCGGGGCCTTCGGCCGGATTCGGTTCGAGGTCCTCGATGCGGATCGGGAAGGTCGCGACCCGCTGCGCCAGGTCGCGAAGCGGGCGGGTGATCGAGAGGCTCGCCGACGCGGCCAGGCCCGCGCACGCGAACGCCAGCGCGATCGCCAGCGGCACGCCCAGCAGCGCGATCTGGCGGCGGATCTGGTCGAGCGACGCGGTCGAGAAATGGACCATCACCGCGCCGATCACGTGCGACGAGCGAGTTTCGCCCTTGGTCGGGAAGAGCTGCGCCGTCTCGCTTTCGACGTCGAACACGCGGAGTGGCGAGGTCACCTCGAAACCCCGGGACAGGCGCCGCGAGACGGTCTGGCCCCGCTCCAGTACGCGGTCGGGGATCACCGGGTGGTCGTCGACGATGCCGGCCCGCACCAAGAGCGCACCGTCGTAGTCGAAGACCGATACGTCCAGGATCGAGGTCCCGTCGGGGACTCCGTCGACCACCGATTGCAACTGATCGTGGGATCCGGCGCGGAAAGCGATCTTCAGGCCCTGATCGGCCGCGACGATGTCGGCCATCGCGCGCGCGTTACTCTCGAACGCATCGCGCGCGATTCGCGAGGCGATCCACGCGCCGATGCCGGCCATGCAGATCGACGTGAAGAACACCAGCCCGACCGCCAGCAGCGAGAGCTCGGTGCTCAGCTCCCGCCGGGGTGAGGGAGAAGTGGCGCGCGTGAACAGTCTCATTCGATCCGCTCCGCGGCCTTGTTCGTGAGCTCGGCCGGGATCTCGAGCCGCAACAGACGCGCGGTCTTGAGGTTGATGATGAGCTGCGTCTTGGCGGGAAGCTGGCGCTCGGGCAGTGCCTGCCCGGCCTCCACCTCGCTGGCGTGTGCCAGGAGCTCCGCGGTCTGCTGGCCGACCGCTTCCGGGTCCAGCGAGAGCGCCAGCAGGGCGCCGCCGGCGGCGATCGGGCGATTGAACCCCACGACCGGCACCCGGTACTGGAGCCCCACCTGGATCGCGTACTCGATGGTCTCCTCGGTCATGAGCACCGGGTCGGGGAGCAGCACCCAGGCGCTCACGGTGGTGCGATGCTCGCGCATTCCCTGCAGCGCCTCGCGGGTGTTGGAGGCCAAGACCTCGACCGCCTCGAGGCCCGCGTGGTTTCCGATCGCCCGCCGCAGCTCGTCGGTCGAGCACGCCGGCCCGTCGCTGCGCTTCAGGTAGCCGACCGACGTGACCCGAGGGCTCGCGGCGAGCAGGGCGTCGACGAGCTGCTCCGCGTCGATGCGCAGTACCACCCCGCTCTCGGCGGGCGACGCCGTGAGCGCGCAGACGTCGCTCTCGGCGAGCGCGAACACCCGCCGCGCAGCCTCGATCCCTTGACGAGCCGTGGCGAGCGGCGCGGGTCCGAGAGGGACCAGCCACTGGGGAGGGCCGGCCTCACGCGCCTGCGCGGTCGCGTCGGCCGGCGCCAGGACCTGAACGCGCCACTGGCTCTCGTCGAGCGCCTGGCGAAACCCGTGGATCGCTTCCCGGTAAGGCGAGCGGTCGCTCGCCGGGCTCACGATCCACACGGTGCGGACGTCTCCCGGCCGGGCGAGGCGGGCCGTCGCGAGCACGCAGCAGACGGCCAGGAGCCAGCGCCGGATCGTGAAAGGGCGCGAAGTGGCGCGCCCCCTGCCGACCCCCGCCATCGTGGGCTTTTCTCTAGGCATCCGTCGGCGTGACGGCTCGCGGCCGGGACGGCCCCTCGAGCGCGCCCGCTATCGTACGACCACTTCCGCTTTGGCGCGAGCGCTCGCTCGCGCCGAACCGGGTACTACCGCTGGTGATTTTTTCGGTGCGTCCGCACCGACTTTCCCGGATGCTAGCGAGACCGCAGCATCCCCGCCCCACGGAACCACGCGTAGGTGTCGCGGATGGTTTCCTCGAGGGGACGGGGCTGGTAGCCGAGCTCGGTCTTGGCCTTGGTGATGTCGGCCTTGGAGTCGGCTTTGAGCGCGCTCAGCGACTCGCGGGTGTAGATGGGGTGAGTCCTGGTGAGCCGGGCGAACGCGGTCATGAACGGGACGCCCAGCTGCGCCAGCCAGAAGGGCGTGACCAGACGTGGCGCGGCGACGCCGGTGCACTTCGCGGCGGTCTCGGCGAGAGCTGACACCGAGGCCCAGGCACCCGTCAGCAGGTAGCTCTCGTTCCGCCGCCCGCGCTGCTCGGCCGCGAGCATCCCGGCCACCACATCGCGCACGTCCACGAAGTTGTATCCACCGGGTACCAGCGCGGGCAGACGCTGGTGGTAGAGGTCGAGCAGCACTTGCCCCATCCGCGAGGGGCGATAGTCGAACGGACCGACGACGCCCGACGGATGCACGATGACCGCATCGAGCCCCTTCGCGATCACCTCGCGGACCG
>CAZYWA010000674.1:0-3878 GCA_964650975.1 uncultured bacterium | reverse complement strand
CGCGACCGCCGCGGCCGCCACCCGCGCCGCGGTCTCTCGCGCGCTCGCCCGGCCACCGCCGCGCGGCTCGCGGATGCCGAACTTCGCCTGATACGTGAAGTCGGCGTGCGACGGGCGGTACAGCTCCTCCATCTCGCGGTAATCCTGACCGCGCGAATCCTCGTTGCGGATCAGCATCCCGATCGCGGTGCCCAGGGTCAGCCCGTCGCGTGACAGCCCGGACAGGATCTCCACTCGATCCGGTTCGCCGCGCGGTGTCGTGAGCCGGCTCTGACCCGGGCGACGCCGGTCCAGATCGCGCTGGATCTCGTCGGCGCTGAGCGGCAACCGTGGCGGGCAGCCGTCGACGATCACGCCCAGGCCCGGGCCGTGCGATTCGCCGAACGTAGTGACCCGGAAGAGCGTGCCGGTAGTGCTGGACATGGCGCGGCGAGTGTACCGCGCCGTCCCGGGCGAATTCAGGGCGCGCCCGACGGGATGCCATTCACGCGTAGATGAGCCGCGATTCCAGCGCGCGCGCCGCGTGCACGTCGAGCACCAGCTCCACGTCGCCGGGATGCTCCTGCAGGTAAGAGGCGGGGCATTCGGCCGAGACTGGCTCGACGAACGCACGCCGGAGAGCCTCCGCCTTCGAGTCTCCCCAGGCCACCAGCAGCACGCTGCGGGTCTCGAGGATGGTCGCGATGCCGACGGTGATCGCTTCCTCCGGCATCGCGCCGAGGCCGTCGAAGAACGAGTGGTTCTCGCGCAGCGTCTCGGCTGCCAGTCGTACCCGACGAGTGCGGCTCGAGCGCGCGGCGCCCGGCTCGTTGAAGGCGATGTGTCCGTTTACGCCGATTCCGAGCAGCTGCACGTCGATCCCACCCGCCTCCCGAATGGCACGCTCGTAGGGAGCGTCGACCGAGCCATCGCCATCGGCGACCGCATCTGGGAAGTGGCACGCGCCGCGCGGAATGCCGGCCGGGTCGAACAGCGCCTCCCTCATCCAGTGCCGGAAGCTCGCCGGATGGTCTGCGGGAAGTCCCACGTACTCGTCGAGGTTGAACGTGACCAGGGCCTTGGGATCGAGCTCACGCCGCGCGAATGCCTCGACCAGCGCGGCGTAGATGGGAGCGACACTCCGCCCGGTCGCGAGCCCCAGCACAGGCCGCTTGCCGCGCACGGAATGGAGGAGGTTCGCGACCCGGGCCACCACGAAGGCAGCGCCCGACTCAGCGTCCGATGCGACCGCGACCGGGATCCGCTTCTGCGTGGGCACGGTCAACCACCCGTGCAAAGAAGCGCTCATGCAAACGCCACGTCACGCGGTCGCGCTCAGCGCGAGACCGCCGTCATGGCGGCGAATGGACCACAGATGGACTAAGACCGCGCCAGGCTCAGGGGCCAGTCACAGTGACGGTCATGGTCGCCGTCGCCGACCCATTGGTGATCGTGATCGTAACGGGGGTGGTAGACGCAAGCACCGCCGTGACCTTTCCGTTGTGGTTCACCTTGGCGATCGCCTCATCGCTGCTGGAGTAGACCGTGTTCGGATCCGCCGTGAGATCCTTGTCAGGACTCGACGTGTAGTGGCCCGTCACGTTGAGGCCGACCGAACCGTTTGTCGGATCGTTGACCTTCAGTGTGTCCGTGAGTGGGATCACACTGATCGACACCAGCGAGTCCGGCAGGTTGGCGGTGAAGATCGACTGAGTGGAATCCTCGAAACCCGACTCCGACAGGTAATCCACCGAAAGCACGTGCTCGCCGTCGCCGGGGATGCTGATCTTTCCCGCGGCTTGCGAGTCGGTCAGGAAGAAATGGGCGGATTCGTCGGTGTCGTCGAGAACCACATGGAAGCTCCGGGCCGGCGCGTCGAACTCCATCTGGGCCACGATACTCAACGTGTCGACCGTCGAGCCATTCGCAGGCTCGGTGATCCGGACCTGCGGTCCGCAGCCGCCGAGCGCAAGGATCACTGCCAAGCCGAGACGCTGCGTCCACGTGCTGTTGGTCATCGCTTTCTCCTCACGCCCCTTGCCTCGAGCCACGGTATCACGGGAGAACCTTCACATCAAGTCATTCACTTGAATCCGGCACGCCAAACCGCATCATTCCACCGCGGGAAGCTCGAGACCGTTGAAGAAGAACCCCACCTCGACGCGCGCGGTCTCCGGCGCGTCCGAGCCGTGCACGGCGTTCTTCTCGATGTTGGTCGCGTAGAGCTTGCGGATCGTGCCGTCGGCCGCCTTGGCCGGATCGGTGGCACCCATGAGCTCGCGGTTCTTGGCGATCGCGTTCTCACCTTCCAGCACGCTCACCACCACCGGGCCGGACGTCATGAACTGGCACAGGCTCGCGTAGAACGGGCGCTCCTTGTGGACGGCGTAGAAGGCCCGGGCCTGCGCGTCCGAGAGCTGGATCCGCTTGGTCGCGGCGACGGTGAGGCCGGCGCCCTCGAAGATCGCGAGAATCGCGCCGATCTTGTTCTTCGCGACCGCGTCCGGCTTGATGATCGAAAGAGTCCGCTCCCGCATGATTCCTCGCTGGTGGAACCGAGCGGACGCTGGCCGCTCAGCCAAGGTTGAGTCACCGATGCTAACGCGCCCGCCGCGCGCTGGCTCGATCGGCTGCGCCGCCTCATTGGCCTCAGCCGAGGCGCAGGCGGCGAAGCTCGATCAGACCGCGCAGCACCACCGCGGGGCTGCCTCCGCTCTGGCGACCCCAGGCCCGAGGGCGATGCGCGACCGGCACCTGCGCGATCCTCACACCCTCGCGCTCGAGGGCCAGCGCGAGCTCGGCGCCGAACGCGGGTCCGTCGGAGGTGAGCTCGAGACGGCGAACCAGGTCGGCACGCAGCAGCTTGAAGGCACAGTTCACGTCGCGCATCCGCACTCCGAGCGCGGTGGCGATGAGCCGGTTCCAGGCCGATGCCATGACCCGGCGATGAAGCGGATCGCCCCGGTTGGCGCGGAAGCCGGCGACCACGTCGTGCTCGCTCGCAAGGCCGACCAATCGTCCCAGCTCGGCAAGGTCGAACTGGCGGTCGGCGTCGGTGAAGAAGAGCCACTCGCCTCGCGCCGCCGCGAAACCGCTCCGCAGGGCCGCGCCGTATCCGCGGCTCACCGGATGGCGGACCAGCCGGAGCGCCGGGATCTCGGCGACGAGATCCTCGACCCTTGCGGCGGTCCGATCCGTGGAGCCGTCGTCGACCACGATGATCTCGGCCACGGCCGCGAAGCGTTCGACCTCGCGCCAAACCTCACGCACCGCCGCGTCGATGTTTCCCTCTTCGTCGCGAGCCGGCAGCACCGCCGAGAGGCTCGCGAGCGGCTTCGCCGCAGCCCGCGCGTGGATCGGGGACGGGCGGTCGAAAGCGGTGGCGGCGCGTCGGGGAACTTCGACGTCCGGGTCGGGCGCGAACGCCATGAAGGGTCCGATCCAGGCGGGTAGCGGAGGGGACTCCGAAGATACCACCGCGGTGGTGGCAAGATCTCGGGTCAGCGCGCCCGGCTGCGGATCGCGGCCAGCACTCGCTCGCGCGCCTCGGCGACGGTCACGGTCTCCTGGTCCTGGCGCCCGTAACGGCGCCAGGTGATCGTCTCGCTCGCCTGCTCGCGCTCGCCGACCACCCAGATGTTGGGGATCTTGCGGGTCACGGCGTTTCGTACCTTTTTGCCCATGGTGTCGGCGGAATCGTCGATCTCGGCGCGCACGAACTCGCCGCGCAGCTCGTTCACGATCTTGTGGCCGTACTCGGAGAACTTCTCGCCGACTGGAACGACCCGCACCTGCACCGGAGCCAGCCAGGTCGGGAAGGCTCCGCCGAAGTGCTCGATCAGGAACGCGGTGAAGCGCTCGTGGGTGCCGAGCGGCGCGCGGTGAATGACGTAGGGCCG
>CAZYWA010000673.1:3264-3882 GCA_964650975.1 uncultured bacterium | reverse complement strand
CGACTGGAATGTTCCGGGCAACTGGCGCGACGGCGTGGTGCCTCCGCCCGGTGCCGACGTCGGGATCGATATCCCCGGCCCGACGATGACGATCACCATCAACGACGCGGACGTCTCGGTTCACCACTTGACCGCGTACGCGAACCTCACGATCACGGGGCATACGCTGACCGTGACCGGGCTCGGCCGCATGAACGGTCATCTCGCCCTCAGTGGCGGCGTGGGCGTCTCCGTCGCCGGGACCGGAGCCAGCCTGGTCGCGAACGACAGCTCGTCGAGCCTGCCAGGCGCGACCTTGAACGTCTCGGGCGGCGGGGCGCTGACGATGAACGCCGTGACGAGCTTGACCAGCGGACACATCAGCGTGGACGGGGCGGGGTCGGTGGTGAACCTGCCCTCGTTGGCCGACATCGACGACTCGGCGATCTTCGCCTCGAACGGTGGCCACGTGAGCCTGCCCGCGGTGACGTCGATGACCTGCAGCTCGACCAGCAAGCCCTGCTTCCAGAACACGTTCCAGTCGCAGGGCACGGGTTCGGTGATCACGCTGGCCGCGCTCACGGCGTTCACGAACACCACCGGGACCGAGGTCGACGCATACGCGGTCACCGGCGGCTC
>CAZYWA010000673.1:0-3164 GCA_964650975.1 uncultured bacterium | reverse complement strand
GGGGGCGGGTCGCTCACGCTGGGAGGCTCTTCGACGGCGCCGGGGGCGCAGCTGAACATCTCGGGGGGTGGATCGTTGACCGCGTCGGGGCTGACCAGCCTGACCCACGGAAACATTTCCGTGGACGGCTCGACGTCGTCGGTGAGCTTCCCGGCGCTGGCGGATATCGACGACTCGGCGATCTTCGCCTCGAACGGTGGCCACGTGAGCCTGCCGGCGGTGACGTCGATGACGTGCAGCTCGACCAGCAAGCCCTGCTTCCAGAACACGTTTCAGGCGCAGGGCGCGGGCGCGGCGATCACGCTGGCCGCGCTCACGACGTTCACGAACACCACCGGGACCGAGGTCGACGCATACGCGGTCACCGGCGGCTCGGTGAAGCTCCCGGCGCTGACCACGATCAACGGATCGGTCAGCTCCAACGTGAGGTTCTTCGCGAACGTGGGCAGCGCCGAGATCGACCTGAATGCGCTCACCACGTTGCCCGGCTTCGTCACGATCCAGATGAGCGACGGCAAGGTGCTGGTGCCGGCGCTCACGACCGTCGCCGGCCCGGTCACGGTCACGAACGCCTCGGTGTCCTACGCGGGCGTCACGACGTTCGCGAACGTCACCGTGAACGGGGGCGGGTCGCTCACGCTGGGAGGCTCTTCGACGGCGCCGGGGGCGCAGCTGAGCATCTCGGGGGGGGGATCGTTGACCGCGTCGGGTCTGACCAGCCTGACGCACGGAACGATCTCGGTGGACGGCTCGACGTCGTCGGTGAGCTTCCCGGCGCTGGCGGACATCGACGACTCGGCACTCTTCGCCACGACCGGTGGCCACGTGAGCCTGCCGGCGGTGACGTCGATGACGTGCAGCTCGACCGGCAAGCCCTGTTTCCAGACCATGCTCCAGGCGGGGGGCACAGGCTCGGTGATCACGCTGGCCGCGCTGACGACGTTCACGAACACCACGACGACCGAGCTCGACGTGTACGCGGTCACGGGCGGCTCGGTGAAGCTCCCGGCGCTGACCACGATCAACGGGTCGGTCAGTTCCACGGTGAGGTTCTTCGCGAACGTGGGCAGCGCCGAGATCGACCTGAATGCGCTGACCACGTTGCCCAGCTTCGCCACGATCCAGGTGAACGACGGCAAGGTGCTGGCCCCTGCGCTCACGACCCTCACCGGCCCGCTCACGGTCACGAACGCCTCGGTGTCCTACGCGAGTGTCACGGCGTTCGGGAACGTCACGGTGAACGGGGGCGGGGCGCTCACGCTGGGCGGCTCCTCGACGTCGCCGGGTGCGCAGTTGAGCATCTCGGGGGGTGGATCGTTGACCGCGTCGGGTCTGACCAGCCTGACGCACGGAACGGTCTCCGTGGACGGCTCGACGTCGTCGGTCAGCTTCCCGGCGCTGGCGAACATCGACGACTCGGCGATCCTCGCTACGACCGGTGGCCACGTGAGCCTGCCGGCGGTGACGTCGATGACGTGCAGCTCGACCGGCAAGCCCTGTTTCCAGACCATGCTCCAGGCGGGGGGCACAGGCTCGGTGATCACGCTGGCCGCGCTGACGACGTTCACGAACACCACGACGACCGAGCTCGACGTGTCCGCGGTCACGGGGGGCTTGGTGAAGCTCGCGGCGCTGACCACGATCAACACCCCCAGCACTGCCACGGTGAAGTTCAACGCGACCGGCACGGGGTCGGAGATCGACCTCAACGCGCTTGTGTCGGGTGGCTACGACGCTGGAAAGGTGTTCTTCAATGCGTCCGGTGGTGGCACGATCGTCCGTCCCGGTGGCCTCACGATCGAGACGGCTGCGCTCGATGCCCGATCGCTGAGCTTGCCGATCTCGATCGCCGAGGTCGACCTCGACGGCGACGGGAAGCCCGACGAGATCGCGATCGAGCCCGGCTCCAGCGTGCTCGACGTCAGGGTGACCGCGGGTCCCGCGGGAACCGGCGCAACGGCGAGCTACGCCCTCGGCCAGCGGGCAATCGGTCTGGCGATCGGAGACTGGGACCAGGACGGTGCTCTCGACGTCGCGGTGGCCACGCAGGGTCCGGCCGGCGGCGTCGTCGTGATGCTCGGCATCGGCGACGGCACGTTCGTCGCCGGCGAGCGCGTTTCGCTTCCGTTCGCGCCCGCATCGATCGCCGCCGCGGACGCCGATGGCGACGGCGTTCGGGATCTGGTGTTCCGGAGCGCGGACGGCAGCCAAAGCGCGACGCTGCTGGGCCACGCCGGCGGCACGTTCACGCTGACCGGGCCCTGAGCGTTTGGCACGGCGGAGCCTTGCAGGGCCGCGTCGCTGCAGGCGAAGGTTCGGCTCAGCATGACCGCTCGGCCGGCGCCCGCCTCTCCGTCGATGCGAGTGGAGTCGAACGAGGCCCGGTCGTTACCTCGAGCCGAATGGGTTCAGGGGATGCTGGACCGGTTGCGGATCGGCGTTTCCCGGGATGCGAAGGTTCTCGAGGTCGGCTGTGGCGACGGCGCGTGCGTCGACGAGCTCCGCATGGCCGGAATCGACTCGTTCGGGTGCGATCTCACGTTGCCCACGGCGCCCAGCGAGACCGTTGCCGAGCTGTGCCGCTCCGGCATCATCCGCGGCATCGAGCAGAACCCCTATCGGCTTCCCTTCGAGGATCGTTCGATGGGCGTGGTGTTCAGCAGTCAGGTCCTCGAGCACGTGATGGACCTCGAAGCGCTGATGAGCGAGATGGCTCGAGTCCTGGCCCCGGGCGGCTGGAGCTTCCACGTGTTTCCGGCGCGCTGGAAGGTCATCGAATCGCACATCGACGTTCCACTCGCCTCGGTGCTCCGGTCCCGGTGGTGGCTCCACTTCTGGGCCCTGGCTGGAGTGCGGAACGAGTTTCAGCAAGGAATGTCGGCCGGCGAGGTGGTGGCTCGGAACCGCGCATACCTCGACGCGCACACGAGCTACCTCTCTCGCCGGGCCATCGCCCGCTGCGCGGGGCGCGAGTTCGCGTGGCACGGCTTTGCCGAGGAGGCGTACTTCCTCTGGAACACGCCGCAATCCCGGTTTCGTGTCCGGGACCGCCTCCGGCTCGCTCTCGATCGCAGGCCGCGGGCCCGCGCCCTGTTCCGCTACGTCGCCGGCGGGATCGGTCAGCGTGTCCTGGTGCTGGGCGGCGGTCCTCCGGCCTCTCTGGG
>CAZYWA010000672.1:0-3900 GCA_964650975.1 uncultured bacterium | reverse complement strand
ACCAAGTGGCTCTCGCCAGTGGCGTGGCGGCGAACTGGTGCGAGCCGACTTGGGGGTGGGGCCCCGTCCGGATTCACTTCGGACGGGGCGGGGGTCTGGAACAGACCCCCCGAGGAAGCATCGTTGGAGGGATGGCCGAGCGGTTGAAGGCGGCGGTCTTGAAAACCGTTGACGCGAAAGCGTCCGGGGGTTCGAATCCCTCTCCCTCCGCCCCGAAAGTGAGCTCCAGCAGTTGCCGAACCGCGAAGAAGCGGTAAGAACAAGGGATTCCGTGTCGGCTCGAGCCCGCCGCCGCGGTCCTGGAGAGATGGCCGAGTGGCTGAAGGCGGCGGTTTGCTAAACCGTTGTACGGCCTTAAAGCTGTACCGGGGGTTCGAATCCCCCTCTCTCCGCCAGTGAAATCCAAGTAGTCAGGTCCTGCGGCAGAGCGATCGGTAGTGACACCCGCAGCCAGCCGGGTACGGGTTTCTCTGAAGGCGAGCGGCGTCGCGAGGACCTCTGCGGGCGCTCGCGCCGGAGAGCTCGAGCGCGTCGGCGGCGCCCGGTGACGATATCGATGAGGACCTGGACCCCGAAGGCGCTTCGGTCGCATGATGGACGATGCTACGCCCGACGCCGAGCGCGCATCGACGATCTCGCCGTGGCCGAGCTGCCGGGAGGGAACAGCCATGGCCAGGCGCTGGATGCGGTTCTTCGTGACGCTGGGAGCAATCGTCTGTAGCGGCTGCATCCAGCTTTCGACCGTCTCGCCCAACCCCTCGCAAGCCGGAGCCAGCATCACGCTCGCCGGCAGTGGCTTCGGAGCCACCCAGGGCGCGAACAGCGCCGTTCTCTACGACGGTGCCTCGATCCCCGTGGTCTGGTGGTCTGACACGCAGATCGTGGCCACCGTGCCGGCCGACAAGCCGGCCGGCACGTACACGGTCGCCGTCGAGGTGAATGGCGCTCTTTCGCTGTCGCTTTTCCATACGGTGTCTTGGTTCACGATCAGCGCGCCGGTCTTCACCCCGAGCGCGACGAGCATCTTGGCGGGAACCCTCGCGTTCACCTCCAGCGTGCCCACGACCTCGACGGTCGTGGTTACCGGGGCCGGCGGCTCGTTCGTGGTCCCGGCCTCCGGGATCCTGAGCCCGGAGCCCGCGACCAATCACCAGATCATGATCTTGGGGCTCACGTTCCAGCAGACTTACTCGTTCACGGTCGGCGGGAGAGACGGGCAGGGGCACACGGCCAGCGGTCCCTCACTCGGCTACACGCCCGGGGCCGCGCCGGGTGGGCTCGTGCCGATGAACGTCACGGTCGCCACGCCGGCGCAGATGCAGCCCGGGTTCACGTTCTTTCCCGCCACCCGCGTCGGAATTCCGTCCACCAGCGTGATCTACGCGATCGACGCCCAGGGTCACATCGTCTGGTACGACGCTCCCACCCAGCCACCCCCTCCCGCCGCCGCGGTCCCGGTCTCGCGCGTGCGGCGGCTCTCGAACGGGAACCTGCTCTACATCGGCGCTGCGCTGGCCGAGATCGACATGCTCGGTCGGGACGTCAGGAGCTTCACCAACACCGACCTCGGGATCGGCCCCATTCATCACGACGCCATCGAGCTCCCCAGCGGGAACCTCTTGGCCCTCGCCGCCGAGATGCGGGTGGTCAGCGGGTATCCCGCCGATGCCGGAACGGGTTGCACGACGTGTCAGGTCGTGGGCGACGAGATCGTCGAGCTCAACCCGGACACGAGAGCGATCGTGTGGCGCGTGTCGCTCTTCGACCTTCTCGACCCGCACCGAACGCTGCTCGACATCCATCCCACCCCCGGTGCGTCGTTCAACGACGCCACCTGGAACTGGTGGTTCGGCTCGGACAACGGAGGCACGCGCGACTGGACGCACTCGAACGCGCTCATCTACGACGCGAGCGACGACTCGATCATCGTTTCCTGCCGTCATCAGGACGTGATCGCGAAGATCAGCCGCGCCACCAAGCAACTCGTGTGGGTCATCGGATCCGACTGGTCCGGCTCGAGCGGCGACGATGCGTGGCCGTTCCTGCAACCGTCCTCATCGGGGATCTTGCTGCCCTACCACCAACACGGGCCCTTTCTGCTCCCGAACGGCAACTTGCTCGTGTACGACAACGGCAACGATCGGACACCCTGGGTCACGCGGGAGCTGGAGTTCCGGATCGACGCACCGCACATGGCTCTCGGACAGCCGTGGGAGTGGATCGACCCGGACTACAACCCGCCCTTGGTCAGTTTCTTCGCGGGCAACATGGAAGGCGAGCCGAACGGCAACGTGCTGATCACCGATGGGGCTCTACCGCTCGAGAACGGACCGGACTGGATTCGTCTGAGCGAGGTGACGCGGCCCACGACGCCGGGCACCGCCTCCACCAAGGTGTGGGAAGTGAAGATCCAGGACCCCAATGCGCAGGTCCTGGGGCTCAACTCGTTCCGGGTCACCAGCCTCTACCCACCGTGAGTCCTGCACCGGGCTCGATCTCGACCGGTGGAGGCCGGAGGGACCGGTTCGTCTTCCTTTCGCCAAGGTGCCGCAGTCGCGCAGCTGCGATTGGCTCGCAGTGCGCGGTCGCGAGGCCGCGCCCGCTACTCCAGGCACTCACGAAGGGCGGAGCACCCAGGCGCAGGAAGGGCCGCGCGCCGAAGGACGTTGCCCCGTCGCGGGCGGGACGTGCCGCTCAGGTTTTGGGGTTCGAGCCCGTCGTGGCGGGGGGCGGAACGACACGATCGAGATAAAGAGGCGGTTCTGCCACCAGGTTCGATGGCTCCGTCGAGAAGTATAAGTCCAAATGGTCCCAGTAGATCTGCGTGATCTGCGTAATGTCTGGGGGGGTGGGGAGCTGCTGGGCCGCACTGATGTCCGTGGTGGTGATGTCGAATTCGGTGAGTGGCGTTTCTTCGTAAACGCTGCTCGGATCGAGCGCACAGGAGGTTACGGAAATCGTAGTTCCGTCGCTAACGAGCGGACACGGCCCGTCGATGAGCACGTGGGTGTATTCGGAAGGGAATTCGTTTTGAAAGGTGTACTCCGCCACGTCCAGCTGGAGCGCCGTATCTGGCCCGGAGATACTCAGCTCGGTGGAGATCGAGGTGGAGCCGTTGGTGTATGTGCCCGCGTAGTCGCCCGCCCAGCGCGCGCAACCCGTCGCGCCCACGAACCCCAGAGCCAACGACGACGACAGAATGACCGATCGCAATCGCTCGGACACGCTCACACCTTCCTTCTTCTGATCTCATCGGCCGCGCTGGCGCGACACCCCCGTTGGGTGTTTCCCGGAGACGAGCACCACTGTCTCACTTGCCGGGGGGACCGGGTCAACAGACGGGTGGCGGCTGTAGGCACACGATATTACGCGCAAAACCCCGCGCGTTCTCCTACCATTCGGCACGTGAAGCGTCGTCATCCGCTCGAGGCCCGGATCGGCTGTCCGTCGTCGATTCGCGAACGATTCCGGTGAATGCGCATCGTCGTGTTCCCCGATGGATTCGGATCCACCTCTCTCCGCCAGCAGCGGATCGCCGCGGCACTCGGTATCCGCACGGCGCCGAAGCCGGCGGTTTGGCCTCTCGATTCAGCGACACTGAAATCGCAGCGGGCGTTGTGTTGAGCCAGGTGCGGTAGGATCCCCCGTCGGTCGCCGGTCGGGGCGATGGCTGACGGTCGTGGGACACGGCCCTGCTCACTTGCTCCGATTTCCTCGGGAAGGGTCCCATGACCTCGACGCGACTGCGCCCGCTCCTCCTCGGCTTGATCGCATCGGTTCCTTTGCTGGCGCTCGCCGGGCCCGCAAGGGCGGCGGCGATCTTCTCGAACGATTTCGAGACGGGGACGGTCTGCCCGTGGAGCGATAGCGGTCCGCACGTCTCTTGCTGGAGCAATCCCA
>CAZYWA010000671.1:0-3925 GCA_964650975.1 uncultured bacterium | reverse complement strand
CCGATCGCTGGCGGGACCAGCGGGCACTTCCTGGGCGCCACGCTGGCCGCGGTGCTGCTCGGTCCGGCGAACGCGTGCCTGATCCTGTTCCTGGTGCTCCTGGTGCAGTGCCTGGGCTTCGGTGACGGCGGCATCACGGCGCTCGGCACCAACCTCTTCAACATGGGCATCGTCGGCGCCCTCGGCGGCTACGGCGTGTTTCGCGCGTCGATCGCGGTTTTGCCGCGGAATCGCAGCACGTTCCTGGCGTCCGCGGCGGTGGCGTCGTGGTGCGCGGTGGTGGCGGGATCGGTGGCGTGCGCGGTGGAGCTCGCGGCTTCCGGAAAGTCGCCGCTCTCGATCGCGTTGCCGGCGATGGCCGGAGTGCATGCGCTGATCGGCATCGGCGAGGCGATCATCACCAGCGCCGTGCTCTCGGTGGTGCTGGCGGTGCGCCCCGACCTGGTGCAGGCGTGGCGGCCGGTAGCGGCGGAGCCGAGTCCGGTGGCCGTGCCGGCGTGACGCGGACGAGCGAGCTGCGCGTGGACCGGCGGACCTGGATCTTCGTGGGTGTGGCGCTGGCCGTGGCCGCGGCGCTGGCAGTCTTCGTGTCGCCGTTCGCGTCGAGCGCGCCCGATGGTCTCGAACGCGTGGCGCAGGACCAGGGTATGACCAAGGATCTCCCGGCCAAACCGGTCTGGGACAAGGCGCCCGCGCCCGACTACAAGACGCCGGGCATCGCGGACGATCGCAAGGCCATGGCCATCTCCGGGCTCATCGGCGTGGTGATCATGTTCGGCGGCAGCTACGCGATCGCGCGGGTGATGCTGCGCACCAAGCGGCGGGACGAGGAGGCGCTGCGCCGCAGCGAAGGATCGTGAGCGGCTCGCACATCCACGCCCACGACGGCCTGCACCCGCACGATCACACGCATCCGCACGGGCACTCGCATTCCCATCCGCACAGTCACGGGCAGGCCGAGCTCGCGGCGCGCGCGTGGCGCATGGACGCGCGGGTGAAGCTGATCGCCGTGATCGCGATGGTGGTGATCGCGGTCTCGACTCCGCCCGCCGCGTTCCTCGCCACCGGCTGCTACTTCGGGGTGGTGCTGGTGCTCATGCGGCTGGCGCGGGTCTCGTCGCGGCTGGCCG
The DNA here is from genome assembly GCA_964650975.1 of uncultured bacterium. Taxonomy (GTDB): domain Bacteria; phylum JADJOY01; class JADJOY01; order JADJOY01; family JADJOY01; genus CAZYWA01. The sequence continues at coordinate 2,795 of CAZYWA010000671.1, read as the reverse complement.
CGTCGCGCGTGGGCGCCGTGCTGCCGTTCGTGGCGCTGATCGCGATGTTCCTGCCGTTCCTGCCGTCGCGCGCCACCGAGGGCGTGCCGGGCTGGACCGTCGTGATCGGTCCGCTCACGATCTCGCGCGGCGGAGCGCTGGTCTTCTGGGGCGTCATCTGGAAAGCGCTCTTCGGCACGCTCAGCGTGACGCTGCTCACCTGGACGACGCCGTTCGCCAAGCTCCTGCAGGCGCTCGAGGAGCTGCGCGCTCCGGCGGTGCTGGTGATGCTCGCGAGCTTCACCTATCGCTACGCGTTCGTGCTCGCCGACGAGGTGCAGCGCATGCGGCGCGCGCGCGACGCCCGCGGCTGGCAAGGACGCTGGATCACCCAGGCACGCACCGTCGGACAGATGATCGGGGTCTTCTTCCTGCGCAGCTACGAGCGTGCCGAGCGCATTCATCTGGCGATGCTGGCGCGCGGCTTCGAGGGACGGCCGACGACGCTCGGCGCGTCGCCGCTCGCGGCGGGCGAGGTGACGCTCGGTGTGCTGTTGCTGGCCGGATTCGCCGCGGCCCGGCTCGGGTTGCGATGACCGCCGCCGTCGCGATCCGCTCGCTCTCGTTCACCTACCCCGACGGCACCCGGGCACTGGACGGTCTCGATCTCGAGGTGCGCGAGGGCGAGCGAGTCGGGCTGCTCGGCGCGAACGGCGCGGGCAAATCGACGCTGCTGCTCCATCTCAACGGTATCCTCGCGTCCTCTCCGCAGGTCTCGATCCTCGGCCTTCCCGTCGAGAAGAAGAGTCTGCGCGAGATCCGCCGCCGCGTGGGCCTGGTGTTCCAGAATCCCGACGACCAGCTCTTCTGCCCGACCGTGCACGACGACGTGGCGTTCGGGCCGCGAAATCTAGGCCTTGGCGAGGACGAAGTGACCGAGCGTGTGGCCGAAGCGCTGGCCGTGGTGGGCCTCACGGGCACCGGCGAGCGCAGCTCGTTTCATCTGAGCGTCGGGCAGAAGAAGCGCGTGGCGCTCGCGGCGGTGCTGGCGATGCGCTGCGAGCTCTTGGTCCTCGACGAGCCCACCAGCAATCTCGATCCGCGCGGCCGCCGCGAGCTGCTCGAGCTCTTGCGCAGGCTGGGACGCACGCAGATCGTCGCGACTCACGACCTCGACTTCGTGGCGCAGCTCTGCGACCGCGTGGTGGTGCTGGCACGCGGCCGCGTCGTGGCCGACGGCTCGCCCGCCGCGATCCTCGCCGACCACGCGCTGCTCGACCGCCACGGTCTGGCGTGACGGGCCTGGCACCTCGGCGCTCTGGCCGGGGGAAGGGAATCGCGCGCACTGCCTTGGAGCGCCACCGGTCCTTCGGTGGCGAGCGTTCGATCGGCGCCGCGGCCGCGCACCCTTGAGGCACCGTCGGGACGCGGCTAGGTTCGCCCCGCTCGACGTGCTTCCGTCTCGCTCGTTCGGAGGAATCCCCATGAAGACCGCACCGCGACTCACCCGGATGGGCGCGCTTTTGTTGCTCGCCGCGCTGGCTCCGGGGCTGGTTGCCGAGGCCAAGGACCTCTCCCAGCGGCTCGGTCTGGGCTTCGACGTCACCGCGAACAGCCAGTCACCGGTGAGCGGCGAGCAGGGCGTGGGCGCGGGATTTTCCGGCCGCTACTGGATCGACCAGACCTGGGGGATCCAGGGCATCGTGGGCTTCGGCGTGAGCTCGATCGACGCGTTCCAGCTCGGCGACACCACCGTGTCGAGCAAGCTCGAGACCTTCGCGCTGTCGTTCGACGGCCGCGTGCTGGGGAAGCTGGTCGACGAGACCAACATGCACATCTACGCGGGCGGGGAGTTCGGGGTCTCGTACGCAAACCTGAAGGCGGGTGGCACCTCGACCGATCAGGTGGTGGGGAGCTTCGGTGGCCTCGCGGGCGCCGAGTTCTTCCTGCAGGGCCTGCCCAACCTGAGCCTCTCGACCGAGATCGGGCTCGCGGTGAACGTCGGCTCGGACCCCAACTTCGTGTCGGTGGGGACGTCGGGCGATCTCTTCGGCGGCATCGCGATCCATTACTACTTCGGCGCGATCGACGCGCACCCCGTCGCCGCCACGCCGAGCGACGGCGCGACGCTCTCGCCACCCACGTCGGGTCCGCCGCCTGCTCGGTTCCATCCGGCGCCCGCGCCGCTGCCCAGCTACCCGCCGCCTCCGCAGGGCTCCGACATTCACTGAGGGAGCGGGCGGCGCGGCTGCGAGGGACCGCAGCCATCCAGAGCCGGCTTCGCCCGGCGGGGGACGCGATTTCGCGGGCTCGCAGCGAGACAAAGAAGCCTGTTTCAGGGCAGAAACACGCAATTCGGTCACTCGTATGTGACCGAATTGCTTTGCTGGAAGTTGCCAAATTAGAAGGCTGAAAGCGAGCAGGTCTGTCAGCAAGAAGTAATACCGATTTCGACGCGACCAACGCACCGGAGGGACGCGGTCCCTCGCGTCCGCAGCGTAGTCGCCCCGACTTCGCCAGCGCGCCGACTCGGGTGTGAAGCAATCGGACGGCAGGCGCAGTCGACCCGTGATTCCCGTCTGCGCGGAGTCGCGCCGGACTTGGTGGGGCCCCACAAAAACCGCCTTTCGTAGGGCGGGGGCGACTTCCCGCGACGCATGCCGGTGATCCCGGCGGCGCGATTTTTTTTGGGTCTACACCTTGTCAAAGTTTGTGAATCAACTGGCGCCCCAAGCCCGTTGCGGCTGTGGGGCGCCGCAACAGCACCGCGCCGCAAGGCGCGCGGCGAGCAACGCGAGCCGACTCGGGGGTGGGGC
>CAZYWA010000670.1:0-3947 GCA_964650975.1 uncultured bacterium | reverse complement strand
CCGTTCACCAGAAGATCGCTGCTGGCCACGATCCGCACGTCGCCGGTCCGGCTGAACGCGCCGGCGTACGTGATGCGATCGAGGGCGTTCACGGCCGAGGTCGAGAGCCACGCGACGTACTTCGACGGCAGGGGCAGTCCCCCGGCCGCGGCCCGCGCCTGGCAGATCGCGTCGCCGGCCGCGATACCGGTCTTGCCGCCGGCGTCGGCCCAGCTGCTCAGATCGCCGGTTCCGGCCACCGAGGTCGCGAACACGTTGACCCACGGGTGGGAGAAAGGTGGCAAGGCGTCGCCGCTCTGGCGCTCGAAGCAGTAGAGATGGCCGACGGTGTTGCAGGTGTACTCCCCCGAATCAGTCCAGGTGACCGCACCCGCGTAGGTGAGGCCCAAGACGTCGGCAACCGACGACGGCGAGCCGTCCTGCCAGTCGCTGCAGGTGTCGGCGGTGCCACCGTCCCTGGCCACGACGCCGAGCTCGGTGGTGCCGGTGTGGACGAACTCGAGCGGCGCGTCTCTCTCCTGCCCGTTCTGGTCACGGATCGGCGGGTGGATGATCTCCCAAGTCGAGATCAGCGTCTCGAGGTCGTACGAGAACGGCAGCCCGTTGACGAGAACCCACGGACCCGCGTCGGGCAACGACGCCTGCCCGCAGTTGTTCGCGACGGTTCCGTTGAAACCGGCCACGTGGCAGTAGGCGTCGTTCGTCGAGGTGGAGAGCCAGGCGCGGTACTCGCCGGAGTTCGCAAGAGGGACATCGCCAGCCAGTTTCTGGCAGATCGCGTCGCCCGCAGCTCGTCCGGTCTTTCCGCCTGCATCCAGCCATGTGGAGAGATCCGCCGTGCCCGTGGCCGAAGTCACGAACATGTGGTGGACCGCCGCGGATGCGATCGACGGCAGTAGCGCCGAAGCGCATACCGCGAACGCGAGCCAGCGTCCGCCCGGGTGATGAGACCACCCACGTCGTGGGTCGCCGACGCGCTCCGAACCCATGACAGCAAGGTAACGAGTCGAGTCAGCCTGACGTAATCGGTGGCCGCCACCCTTCGTGCCGTCAGGTTTGGAACGCGCCGGCCCCGGTCATAGATTCAGGGGGTTATGAGCCTCCTGGTTGCCGACAAATTGAATCTCTTCTTCGCCGACCGCGCGGTTCTCTCCGACGCGTCGTTTCGCATCGGCTCCGACGATCGCATCGGGCTCATCGGTCCCAACGGCACCGGAAAGTCGACGCTGCTCAAGATCCTGGCGGGAAAGCAGGGCTTCGACGGCGGCACCCTGACGCGCACCAAGAACCTGCGCATCGGCTACTTGACCCAGGACATCCTCGAGGTCGGCAGCGGCGCGCTGCTCGAGAGTGTCTTGCGCTCGGTGCCGGGCCGCGCCGCGCTCGACGACGAGCTGGCCGGGCTCGAGAACGATCTCACCGCCACCGACGATCCCGACGTGCAAACCGAGATCGCGCACCGCCTGGCCGATCTACACCACGCGATCCTCGACTTCGACACGATCTTCTCCAAGGCCGAGGCGGAGCGGATCCTCGCGGGTCTGTCGTTTCGCCCCGCCGACTTCGAGCGGCAGGTCGAGGAATTCTCGGGCGGCTGGCGGATGCGCGCGGCGCTCGCGAGCCTGCTCTTCCAGAAGCCCGACCTGCTGCTGCTCGACGAGCCCACCAACCATCTCGACCTGCCGTCGGTGGCGTGGCTCGCGGACTTCCTGCGCTCGGCGTCGCACGCGCTGGTGCTGGTCTGCCACGATCGTGAGTTCCTCGACCGCCAGGTCGACCGGGTGCTGTCCTTCGAGCCGGAAGGACTGCGCGCGTATCGGGGCAACTACGCCGCGTACAAGGTGCAGCGCGAGGAAGAGGAGACGATCCTCGAAGCGCGCGCGCTCAACCAGGAGCGCGAGCGCAAGCGGCTGGAGCGGTTCATCGACAAGAACCGCGCGCGCACCAACACCGCCAAGCTGGTGCAGAGCCGGGTCAAGAAGCTCGACCGGATGGAAGAGGAAAAGATCGAGCTACGCGGCAGCCACTCGCGGATGCGAGTGCGTTTTCCGCCCACGCCGCAGACCGGCCGCGCGGTGGTCAAGACCGAGGCGCTCTGCAAGTCGTTCGGCGCCCTCAAGCTCTACGAGAACGTGAACTTGCTGGTACCGCGCGGCGAGCGGGTGGTGCTCGCGGGTGTGAACGGCGTCGGCAAGACCACGCTGCTCAGGATCCTCGCCGGCGAGATTCCGCCCGACTCGGGCACCGTCACCTTCGGCGCCAACGTCAAGGTGAGCTACTACGCGCAGCACCTGAGCAGTGCCTTGGCGCGGAACCGCGACATCTTGAGCGAGGTACAAACCGCCGCGCCGTCGATGAGCCCGGCGCAGGTGCGCGGCATCCTGGGCGCCTTCCTGTTCCGCGGTGACGACGTCGACAAATCGATCGGTGTCCTCTCGGGCGGCGAGAAGGCGCGCGTGGCGCTCGCCAAGATCCTGGTGGCGCCCGGCAACCTGCTGCTGCTCGACGAGCCCACCAACCACCTCGACACCGAGTCGTCGGAAATCCTCGCCGAGTCGCTGTCCGAGTACGACGGCACGATCGTGTTCGTGTCGCACAACCTGTCGTTCGCGCGAAAGCTCGCCACGCAGGTCTGGTACCTGGAAAACGGCGTGCTCGAGGTCTACCCGGGCTCGCTCGAGGAGTTCCTGGAGCGGCTCAAGCACAAGGAAGCGCAAGCGAGCGCCCGCGGCGCGTCGGCCGCGGGAGGCACCAAAGCGCGCTCCGCGCCGGAGCCGGCCAAGCCGGCGCCGAAGCCCGCAGCACCCAGTGCCAAGCCGTCCCCGGCGCCCCCACCTCCGAAGACTTCTCGGGAAGCGGGGACGCGTCCTCCCCAGCCCGCGGCCGATCCCAAGCCGCACAAAGTGAAGGACGACCGGCGCGCCGAAGCAGAAAGACGACAGGCCGACTCGAAACGTTTGGGCCCTCTGAAACGCAAGGTCGCCGAGATCGAGTCCTCGATCGCCACGCAGGAAGCGAAGAAGAAGGAAATCGAGCGCCAGCTCGCCGATCCCAACCTCTACCAGGACCAACCCCGCTTCCAGCAGATGCTCGCCGACTTCGAGGGAACGCGCGCACGACTCGACGAGCTCACCGCATCCTGGGAGAAAGCCCAGCTCGAGCTCGAGCGTCTCGGCACCTCCGCGTGAGGCGCCGGACATGAGCTCCACGGGAGAAAGCTCGACCGGCGGAGCAGCCGCGAGCAAGGTGCCGCACGCCACTTTGGTGTTCTGGATCATCAAGATCGCCGCCACGACGCTCGGCGAAACCGGCGGCGATGCCGTCTCGATGTCGATGAAGCTCGGGTATCTGGTCGGCACCGCGATCTTCGCCGCGTTTTTCATGGGCGCCATCGCCCTGCAGATCTCGGCCAAGAAATTCCATCCCGTCCTCTACTGGGCGACCATCATCGCCTCGACGACCGTCGGAACCACGATGGCGGACTACGCCGATCGCTCGCTGGGCATCGGCTACGCGGGCGGGTCTTCGCTCCTGCTCGCGGCGCTCGCGATCTCGCTCTTTGCCTGGCACCGCTCGCTCGGCTCGATCTCGATCGACACCGTGAGCAGCCCCAAGTCGGAAATCTTTTACTGGGTGACGATCATGTTTTCGCAAACCTTGGGAACGGCACTTGGCGACTGGACCGCCGATACCGCGGAGCTCGGCTACGTGGGCAGCGCGATGCTGTTCGGATCGCTGCTGGCCGCAGTCGTGGCCGCTTACCTGTGGACCTCCATCTCGCGCACCACGCTCTTCTGGGCGGCGTTCGTGCTCACGCGTCCGCTTGGGGCGGTGGTGGGCGACTTCCTGGACAAGCCGGTGGCCAAAGGCGGGCTCGAGTTCAGCCGGTACACTGCATCCGCGATCCTGCTCGCGTTCATCGGCGTGTGCATCGCGATCTTCCGGCA
>CAZYWA010000669.1:0-3965 GCA_964650975.1 uncultured bacterium | reverse complement strand
GATCTGGGACCAGGCGATCTCCGAAGGCTGGATCGAGGAAGCCGACTTCAACAAGTTCGACTGGATGACCCCGGTCATGCCGTCGAAGTACCTGAGCCGCGACGAGATCTCGTACCTGCTCTACAAGATGAACAAGAAGTACGTGAACCTGCGCTGGCTGATGCGCGGCCTGCTCTCGCGCAAGAAGTACAAGCGCCACATGTACGTGTGGTGGGTGATCGTGGCCGCACGCGTCGCGGTCGGCTCCCTCAAGCAGTCGCTCTTCCGCTGGCGTCACGACGCCTACACCGTGCTGCAGAAGCCCGCCTGGTACGACGCCTGACCGGCGCGCGGTGCTGCCTTCGGAGGGCTGCGGTCCCTCGCACCCGCAGCGCTTCAGGGCGACCGATCGCATCGGCCCCGCCTGCCTGCGTGCGGAATCGGGCGAGGATCTCTGGGTCCGATGGACCTTCTCGACGGCTCACGTGCAGGCCGGTCGTTGACGGCCGATCAACCGTCTTGTGCGGGCGGCAACGAGCCGCCTGGCGTCAGACGGCGATGACGGGAAACGACCCGACGATCTCGAGCTGCTCGGCGTGGCGCGGCATGCGCGCCAGCGCGCGCTTCATCGCAGCGCTCGAGGCGGGGGCCTCGATCTCGACGAAGAACGAGTAGGCCTCGAGCTCGGCGTCGAGCGCGTGCGAGTGAAGGCGCGTCAGGTTGAGCTTCTCGCGCGCCAGCACACCCAGCATCCGGTGGAGGGCGCCGGGTTTGTTGCGCAGCGTGAAGAGCAGGGCGGTCTTGGTGGGACGGCGCTTGGTGAGCGTCTTCCGCGCCACCACGATGAAGCGCGTCGAGTTCCCTTCCTCGACCGGGACCTCGTCGATCAGGATCGGCAGTCCGCGCTGGAGCGCCGCGTTCTTGTGGGCGAACGCCACCGCATCGCGATCGCGTGCCGCTTGCGCCGCCGCCTCGGCGGTGTTGTGCACCTCGATCACCTCGATGTCGGGCCGCTGCGACCGGAGCCAGGAGCGCGCGCAGCGCAGCGAGTAGCGATGGGTGTAGAGCTTGGTGGCGCGCCCGAGCGTCGCGAACCCCACCAGCGAGATCACGATCGGGATCGTGACTTCCTCGACCACGCGGAAGCCGCCGCGGCGATAGCCGTCGCTGTGGATGAGGTCGAGGATGTCCACGACCCAGCCGCCGATCGAGTTCTCGATCGGCAGCACCGCGGCGTCGAGATCGCCCGCGGTGAGATCCCGGATCAGATCCGCCATGAACGGGTAGGGCGATGTGGCGGCACCCTCGGCCGCGAAGCGCTTCTCCGCCGCGAAGCTCGAGTAACTCCCTTCGGCACCGAAATAGCCGATTCGCAGTGCTACGCGTGATGCGGGAGAGGATTTCTTGCGCTTCATGGGCCGCCCGAATGCACGATCCCGCCGAGGTTACCCCGTCGTGCCCGCCGTGTCTGCGCGCGCCTGACGACATCTCGATCGACCGCTGCCCGGAGGGCTGCGGTCCCTCGCAGCCGCAACGTCCCACCGGGCTCCAACGCTGCGGACGCGACGGAGCGCGTCCCTCCGCAGGCGCTCGAGGGCAAACCGAGACAGGCCCACGGCTGCCATGGTGTGTTCCGTTACCCCTCGCGCCGCCCGACGCGCGAGGTGGCCCTGGCTTCCAGTGGAGCGACGCCGGGTCGCCCGCAATCGACCCTCATGCGACCGCGCAGTACGATCCCGCTGCGCGGCACCTCTGACGCGGCCGCGCGAATGAGGCGCGATGAGCGACACGGCGGACGTCCGGGTGTACGGCTATCGCTGGGTGATGCTGGCCGCGTTCATGTTCGTCAACGTCACGATCCAGATCCTGTGGATCTGCTTCGCGCCGGTCACCCACGAGGCCATGCAGTTCTACCGGGTGAGCGAGCTCAGCATCGGCTGGCTCGCGATGCTGTTCATGGTCGTCTACATCCCGCTCGCGATTCCCGCGGCTTGGGCCATCGACACCTACGGGTTCCGCAAGGCCGTCAGCCTGGGGGCGGTTTTGCTGGGCGTCTTTGGCTTGCTCCGCGGTCTCCATACGTCCGACTTCCGGTGGACGGTCCTGTGCACGATCGGGCTGGCGGTGGCGCAGCCGCTGATCCTCAACGCGTTCACCAAGCTGGCGGCACTGTGGTTCCCGCTCGAGCAGCGCGCGACGATCGTCGGTTTGCTGTTCCTGGCCACGTTCCTGGGCATCGCCATCGGCGAGGCCGCGACGCCACCCCTGGTGATGCGCTTCGGCCTGGCGGAGATGCAGCGGATCTACGGCAGCGAGCGGCGGCGTCGGCGGTGCTGTTCCTGGCGGTGGTTCGCGAGAAGCCGCCGACTCCGGCGAGCCCGCACGGGCTCGAGGAACGTGCGCTGGTGCTCGACGGGCTGAAACAAATTCTCGAGCAGCGCGCCTTTTACTACCTGGCGCTGGCGCTCTTCGTCGGCAACGGGATCTTCAACGGGATCTCGACCTGGGTCGAGAGCATCGTCCGTCCCAAGGGCCTGTCGGCGAGCGAGGCCGGGGACCTGGGGGCGCTGATGCTGGTGGGCGGGATCGTCGGAGCCGTGGTCATGCCCGCGCTCTCCGATCGATCGCGCAGGCGGAAGCCGTTCCTGGTGCTCGGTTTCCTGCTCGCGATCCCGGGGCTGCTCGGGATCGTGTACGGCGTGGGCTACCCGTTCCTGGCCGGATCCTTCTTCGTGCTCGGGCTCTTCACCACGGGGGTCGCGCCGGTCGCGTACCAGTACGGAGCCGAGATCACCTATCCGGCGCCCGAGGGGACGTCGAACGGGCTCTTCGCCTTGGTGGGTCAGATCGCGGTGGTGTTCATCTTCGGCATGGGTTGGTCGAACGAGGTGCTGGGTTCGTTCACGCCGTCGCTCCTGGCGCTGGTCGGCCTCATGGTCGTGAGCGCCGGATTGCTCGCGTTGCTCGGCGAATCGCCGATGATGCGCGGGGACCGAGGCCGGGTTTCAGGCTGATTTGCGCAGGGACGTGCGTCGCCCACCCGCACAAGACCGTGCCTCTCGCCCGTGGAGCGCGGGCGAGAGGCACGAGGCGATGCCGTGCTGGTTCGGACCGGGTGGTCAGGGCACGAGCGCCGCGTTCACCAGCGGGCGGTTGCCGCCCGGCAGCACGCGGATCACGGTCGCGTGATCGTAGTCGGGCTGGTTCTTGAACCACTGAGCCGCGTGGACGCTGTCGTCGGCGCAGATGCCGGGGATGAACTCGACCTTGACGCCCTTCGTGGGCACGCCGTTCAGCTGGTACTTGCCGTCCGCGTCGGTGCACGCCCCGTAGGTGGCCGACTCGAAGGAGTCGGTGCGGAACGCGAACACGGCGATGTCCTGGAGCGGCGCTCGGCTCGCCATGTCGGTGACCTTGCCGGTCACCGAGCCGCCGAGCGGCAACATGACGTTGATGCCGCTCGTGGTTTGCCCGTCGACCACCGCGAACGGGGTGGCGTTCGCCTGCGACGGCGTGCCCGGATACCACTCGCCCACGTACTGGCCCTGGGTGCAGGCGTTGTTGATGTATGCGGTGATCGCGTTTCCAGCCGGGATGTCGTTGGCCAGCCACGTGCCGTCGGCTCCCGTCGGTCCGGCGCCTCCGATCGTGGTGTTGGTCGCGGCATCGATGATCGTCGCGCAGATGCCCGCGAGCGGCTCATGCCGGTTGTTGGTCGCCACGCCGGAGATCGATCCGGCGGCCAGCGCCGACGGGACCGCCCCCGGCGCCAACGCCGCCAAGCTCGCTGCCACGATGCCGCCCGCCACTGCTTTCCATCTCATGGTTCGCATCTGACTCCCTCGCCACTCCCGGGGCGCTGGGCCGGCGGGAGGGCCGTTGAATGTTCCGTTACCTGTTCAAACGACGGAACACATCGCGAGGGATCACGAAATCTCCCGGGGGGCAGGCCCCACCCCCGAGTCGGCTCACTGCGTTCGCCGGGC
>CAZYWA010000668.1:0-3973 GCA_964650975.1 uncultured bacterium | reverse complement strand
GCGGTCTTTGCGGGGCCCCACCCCCAAGTCGGCTCGCTTTGCTCGCCGCGCGCCTGCGGCGCGATGCTTCTGCAGCGACCCACCGCCGCGACGGGCGCGGGAGGGCAGCGCTTCCGCGCGGCCGCGAGTCGGTCGAGTACACTCCAACGTGGTTCCTGCTCGAGGTTCGGGGGTGCCCGATGAGCGTTCGGCGGATTCTCGCGTTGTCGCTTCCGTGCGTGGCACTCGGCCTCCTCGCGGGTTGCTCGCCGCCCATCCAGGAGAGCCGGCTCTCGGCGCTCGACTCGCTCGACACACCGCTCAAGAAGATCGCGGTGCTGCCGATCCAGCAGTCGCCCGACGCGGCGCGTCCCGCCACCCGCCCCGACTCCGATCCGCCCGAGCAGCCGTCCGAGCTCCTCGAGCGCGCGCTGCGCGTGGGCCTGGGACGCCGCTCGGTGGTGGTGGTGTCGCCCGCGGACGTCGCGGCGGCGGCGGGCGTGACGCTCGACCAGCTCGCGAGCCTCGACACGGAGAAGGCGCTGGCGCTGGCTCAAGAGCACCGCGTCGCCGACGGCATCGTGACCGGAGGCATCGAGCGTTTCAGCGAGCGCCGCGGCAGCGACCTCGGAGTCGAGCGGCCGGCCAGCGTGTCGTTCAAGATCGAGCTGTGGCGGGCCAACGACACCGCACCGCTCTGGAAAGCGGCATTCGACGAAACCCAGGAGCCGGTCTCCGAGAACCTGCTCAACCTCGGCCGCTATCCCGGGCACGGCACCCGCTGGCTCACCGCCGAGGAGCTGTTGCGCTGGGGCGCCGACGACGCCGCGTCGCGCATTCCCACCAAGCCCTGAGCGCGGTGGAGCTTTCGCGATCGAATCGTGATCTGACGCTGCGGCGGCGAGAGACCGCCGCTCTTCAATGGGGCTGATCGGTCCACTGGAGGCCCGCCGGTCCCTCGGCGGGCGAGCGATCGAATGGTGCCCGTTCCAGCGCTCGCGCGCGAGGGACCGCGCGCGCTCCAAACCGCCGTCGGTGGGACTGGAGGGCGAGCGGCGAAGGCGAAGCTAACGGGGACCGTGCCCGGCGCGGATGTGAAGCGGCCAGCGCACTCGGCGCGTGGTGCTCGATTCGCCCCACGGTTCTGCCAGCTCGGCGCGCAGCGCGGGAAGCGGATCGAACCCTTTCGCGCGGACGAAGCCCTGGGTGGCCGACCAGGTGCCGAGGTAGCCCAGGAAATCGTCGAGGCTCCACTCGTTCTCCATCGCGAATTCGGGCACCCGATCGACCTCGGGAAACGGGAACGGAAACGAGCGGTAGTGATCGTCGACCGCGCCGCGCTCGGGCGGCCAGTAGGGTCCCACCACGTCGCGATAGAAACGACCGACGACGCGATCGACGGCGGGCTCGATGGCGCACACGCTGTACGCCCACACCACGATCGCGCCGTCCGGCCGCAACACGCGCCGCGCCTCGGCGTAGAAGCGGTCGAGATCGAACCAGTGCGCGGCCTGCGCGACCGTGACCAGATCGACCGAGCCCGCGTCGAGCCCGGAGCTCTCGGCGGCGGCCACGCGGTACTCGATTCGCTCGTGGGGAGTCGCGTGCGCGAGCTGGCGGTCGCTCGCGTCGGTCGCGATCACGTGCGCGAAGTGCTGCGCCAGACCGAGCGCCGCCTGGCCGTTGCCGGTGGCGCAATCCCACGCACGAGCGCGCTCCGGCGCGAGCGTCGCGAGCCACGCGAAGAGCTCCGCCGGGTAGCTGGGACGGTACTTCGCGTACGCGTCCGACTTGGCGGAGAAGTGATCCTTGAACGCGGCGCCGCTCATCGGTCCCGCCCGTAGCGAGGCTTGCGCTTCTCCGCGAACGCGGAGGCGCCCTCGACCATCTCGGCGCTCAGGATCGCGTCGACGCCCACCTCCGCCTCGATCCGCAGCCCCTCTTCGAGCGGCCTTCCCCAGCCCATGATCGCGGCTTGCTTGTCGGTGCGCATCGCCCCCTGCGGCAGCTCGCAGATCAGCGCCGCCAGCTCGCGAGCGCGCGTGAGCGCTTGCCCGCGCGGCACGATCTCGTTGGCGAGACCGATGCGGCGCGCCTCGTCGGCGCCGATCACCCGACCGGTGACGATGAGCTCCATCGCGAAGCCCATGCCCACGATGCGTGGCAAGCGCTGGGTGCCGCCGTCGACCAGCGGCACGTTCCACTTGCGGCAGGTGACGCCGAACTCGGCGTTCTCGGCGGCGATGCGGATGTCGGCGAGGCACGCGAGCTCGAGCCCGCCCGCCAGCGCGAAGCCGTTCACCGCGGCGACGATCGGCTTGAAGATGTCGGTCTGGCGGGTGTAGCCGATGTAGCCGGGGCCGTTCGTGATGAAGCGCCGCAGCACCTGGCGCGGGGCCCCCGGGCCGGGGCCGAGGGTGTGGAGACTCTTGAGATCGGCGCCCGCGCAGAACGAGGTGTCGCCGGCGCCGGTCAGGATCGCCACCCACAGCTCGTCGTCGTCGCGGAACTCCTTCCACGCGGTCTCGAGCAGCGCCGCGGTCTCGCCGTCGATGCAGTTCCGCACTTCCGGACGGTTGATGGTGATGACCAGCACGTGGCCATCGCGCTCGGTGAGCACCTTCGACATCGTTCGCTCCTTACTCCGCGATCTCTTCTGGCGGCCGCACGCGGCGGAACGAGATCCAGAGCAGCACGTCGTACACGATCTTGGTGGCGGCGGCGACGACGAGTGGCATCCCGAGCGCGGACCCGGTCATGAGCGTGCCGGCGAAGCTCGGCGCCACCGCCCAGCACGCGACGCGCACCAGGTGCGTGACGCCCGACGCCACGGTGCGCTCCTCGGGTCGCACCACTGCCATGACGTACGACTGGCGCGTGGGCACGTCCATCTCGACCAGCCCTTCGCGAAGCAGGAAGAGCGCCGCCGCCACGGGAAAGCTGGGCGCAAAGGCCACCGTCGCGAGCAGCAGGCTCGACGGGATGTGCGTGAACACCATCGTGTTCACGAGACCGATGCGGCGCGCCAGCCACGCGGCGCCGAAGTGCGAGAGTCCGTTCAGCACCCGCGCGCCGAAGAAGAGCGGCGCCAGCGCCGCCACCTCGACGCCGAAGCGCTCGTGGAAAAACACCGCCACCAGCGACGCGGTCAGGAACCCGCCGCCCAGGCTATCGAGCGCGAAGAGCGAGGAGATCTTGACCAGCACCCGCCGGCTCTCGGGCGAGACCTGGATCCTCGTCGCCGCGCGCTGCTCCACGTCCGCCGAGAGCCCGAGGTAGAGCAGCGCCGACGCGAGCGTCAGCACTCCCGCCGCCGCGACCGAGGCGCGGAACGCATCGGCCGGCGACTGGTGAGCGAAGCGCTCGAGCAGCGCCGGCAAACCGGCGAGCAATCCCCCGAGCGCGTGACCGGAGTCTTGCAGCACGTTGTACCAGGCGAAGACGCGGGTTCGGCCGCGGTCGGAGGTCGTCGCGGGCAGCACGGCTTGCTCGAGGATGAGCGCCGCGCCGCGGTCGCGGCCCATGCCGTTCAGCATGCCGAGAAAGGCGGCGGCGCCCATCGCGAGAGGATGCGAGACGCACGCGGCCGCCAGGCATCCGGCGCCACCCAGGAGCGAGAGCCCGATCAGCGTGCGCCGCCGCCCCAGACGATCTCCCGCGAGCGTGACGATCGCGGCGGCCACGGCCATCCCGGCAAGCCCCGCCGAGACGATCCACCCGGTGAGCTGCTTCGAGAACCCGAGCGTCGTGAGGTGCAACCCGAGCAAGACACCGATCATCCCGGTCGAGACGGCGCGCAGGAACGCCGCCGCGAACACGATCCGTCGATCGGAGCTCACGCGCCTTGTCTTACCACTCCCCGGAAGAGCGCGGTTCTTCGCGCCCGCAGGGAGTGCATGCGTTTGCGATCACTCGCGAGGCGGCGTGGCGGCGGGCGCTCGCCCCGGGGTGCTCGAGGCCGAGCAGCGCGATGGCGTTGTCGTCGCGATGCCGC
>CAZYWA010000667.1:0-3975 GCA_964650975.1 uncultured bacterium | reverse complement strand
CGCAGACGCTCGAGCAGTTTTCCGCCACGCATGCCGCTGATCCAAGCGGCTGAATTTCTTTCGTCTACACCCCTCTCAGAGCGTGTGAGGGAATCGCTCGATGGGGCCTGCGGGGGACAAGCCCCCGCGCTACACGCGCACGGGTATACCCCGGCGTGGTGCGCCGAGTTTGCCCAGCGCGCCGGTAGGCGCGCCGGCGAACGGGAAGCGAGCCGACTTTGGGGTGGGGGCGGGAGACTTGAAAAGCCCCCCGAGGAAACTCCGCCGCGGTCACTCGTCTCGCGCGCAACGGAAACCGACGCCGTCGTCCCACGGCAGCCGGCCGACGATGACTCCGCGGTAGGCGGATCGAACGTGGTAGTAGTTGAGCCACGAGCCGCCGCGCTGGACCTTCTTCGTTCCGCTCGCAGGACCAGGGGGATTCGTGGACGGGCTCACCGAGTAGTACTTCGGGTCGTACCAGTCGTTCACCCAGTCGTAAACGTTCCCGGCCATGTCGAGCGCGCCGTAGGGCGACTTCCCCGCCGGCTTCGAGCCCGCCGGACCGGTCGTGCCCCGGCCGCAGCCCAGGCCGCCGCCCTTCGGATCGTCCATCACCGCGTAGTCGCAGGTCGGCGTCGCTTCGCCCCACGGGTAGGTCCGCGCGTCGGATCCGCGCGCCGCCTTCTCCCATTCGGCCTCGGTCGGCAGCCGCTTCCCCACCCAGGTGCAATAGACCTCGGCCTGGTTCCAGTCGACGCAGTTGATCGGGTGATCCCCGCGGTCCGGCGCGCCGGCGTTGCAGGCCGGGAACTCGGCATGCGGGCCGTCCGCGGGCGAGCAGCTCGACGCGCTCACGCAGGCCGCGTAGTCGTCCACCGTCACGTCGTTCTGGTCGATCGAGTAGGAGCTCAACGTCACGGTGTGGATCGGCTGCTCGTCGGCGAAGCATCCCGAACAGGTCGGATCCGTGTCGTTCGAGCCCATCGTGAACTCTCCCGCTCGGACGAACACCATGCCGGAGGCCGGCGGCACGAGCGTGCCGGTACCGTGCAGCCGGATGTCGAGCGGCGCGGCCGAAGGCGGACCGCCCTGGAGATGCAGGACGACGTCGATGGTGAGCGTGCTCCCGTCCTCGGCGAAGGTGCCTGGCGTCGTCACCGTCACATCCGAGGTCGGATCGTCCGCGAACCCGTTGCTCCGAGCGTCTCCGACGGCCTCGGTCGGCATGAATTCACGACTCGAAACGACCGAGCCCAGGATCTCGATCCGGATCCCGCGGCTCAACGTCGCGACGACTCGCCTCGTCGCCGGCTCGTAGGTCACCGCGACGTACGCGTCGGCTGGCGACCCGGTTCCAGCCGCGCCAGTGCCAGTGCCTTTCACGAAGTGGTACGTGCTGGTCTGACCGCCCAGGTCCCTCTCGATGTCGAACGAGTGCCCTCCATCGCACCCGAGGATCCCGAGCAGCGCAAGCGCCACCAGAATCGGCTTCACGCAGCGCTCCGCATTGGATTCCCGAACGACGCACCCTTCGCACGCGGGCACCTTCGGAGCCTACCCGTGCCCAACCATTTCCCACGAATCGAACGGCTCTCGCGGGAACTGCGGCGCCGGACTCGTCCCGGAGGCTAGACCAGCCTCCAGTCGTCGAACGTTATGGCCACGAGCACCGGCGACTGGCGCGGGGTGCCGTCCTGCTTGCGCAGCGTGACCCGCCGCCGCGACGGATACTGGATGTCCATCCACTTCCCGTGCTCGAGCACCACGTTCGCGGCGCGCGCCCATCCGCCGAACACTTCCGCCGTGTAGTCGTGCTGCACCAGGAGCGCGGTCCTGGGATCGAACTGGAAGCGCTGCACGGCGCAGTGGGTGGGCAGCGACGCGGGAAACCGCGCTTCGAGCGTGGCCACGCCCACTTGTTTCCACGCGATGTCGTCGCGCAGCAAGAGCGACGGCAGCGTCAGGTAGTTCCAGAGCGCGTAGCCCGAGAAATACGTCTGGTCGAGCCGGTCCCAGAAGAGGCGCCTGCGTCCGCCGGGAAAGAGCTTGCGCGCGTCGGCGCGCATTCCCGCCACGCGCCCGCCGCCGTCCTCGAGCCGCACGGCCTGCCCTTCGAGGATTCCGGTTTGCCCGTTCCACTCGCCGGGCTTCATACGCACCCGAGGCTCGGCCACGCGCGCGTGGACCTTCATGCGGTGGAAGGCGGGCTGCCACTTGCTGGCGAACGCGAATCCGCTCGCGGACACCGTGACCTCGACGGCTTTGGCGTTGGTCCAGTAGTCCTTGCCGCCGTACGCGGCCACGACTTTCTCGGTCAGCTCGGAGAGGGGCATGGGGGAGAGCCCACCGGGAGCAAACGGGTCCAAGGCCACGAGCCGAGGACGCGGATCGAAGTGGATTGGAGCCCACCTTTTACCACGCGCGACGTGACCGCGGCAGCGACGGCGCCCTCGTCCGGTTTCCGTGGTCCTCACCACGCGCGGCTCGCGGCGCTTCGTGCCACACTGAGCGGCTCGCGTGAGGCCGCCGCCTCGAGCAACGCCGCCCTTCCATGTCCGATCCGGTCATCCGCGTCGATCGCCTCACCAAGCGCTACCCGAAGCTCGTGGCGCTCCACGAGGTGTCGCTCGAGGTGAGGCGCGGCGAGATCTTCGCGCTGCTCGGTCCCAACGGCGCGGGCAAGACCACGCTCATCAGCATCGTCGCCGGGCTCACCCGTGCCACGTCCGGCACCGCCAGCATCTTCGGCCACGACGTGGTGCGCGACTTCCGCACCACCCGCCGCCTCCTCGGGCTGGTGCCGCAAGAGGTGAACTTCGACCCGTTCTTCAGCCCGCTCAAGGCGCTGCGCTTCCAGCGCGGCTTCTACGGCCTCGCCGACGCGCCCGAGCTCTACCGCGAGATCCTGCAGAACCTCGATCTCTGGGAGAAGCGCGATGCCTACACGCGCACGCTCTCGGGTGGCATGAAGCGACGGCTGCTGATCGCCAAGGCGCTCGTGCACCAGCCGCGGGTGCTGTTCCTCGACGAGCCGACCGCGGGCGTCGACGTGTCCCTGCGCCAGGATCTGTGGCGCTACGTGCGGCGGTTGCGCGACGAGGGCGTCACGATCGTGCTCACCACCCACTACCTCGAAGAAGCCGAGGAGCTGGCCGATCGCATCGGCATCATCGACAAGGGAGAGCTCAAGCTGGTCGAGCCCAAGACGAGCCTCATGGCCTCGCACGGCGGCGAGCGCGTGGCGATCACGGTTTCCGGCGACCTGAGCCGCGTGCCCGAACCGTGGCGCGCCGACCTCCAGGATCGCGAGCTGGTGCTGCGCGGCGCCGAGCACATTCCCGAAGCGGTCGAGGCGCTGGTGCGCGCGGGCGTCCGCGTGGAAGGGATCGAGCGCCAGCCGGTGCGCCTCGAGGACGTGTTCCTGGAAGTGATCGGCCGCTCGAGCCGCAGGGACGCGAAGGAGGTCGCGGCATGACCGGCCTCGCGCCCGCCACGAGTCGTGCGGCCGCGGAGCCGGAACGCGCCGATCCCGCGCTGGCGCTGCCACCGATGCCGGTCAACTGGATCGGCCTCGGGACGCTCTTCAAGAAAGAGATCGCGCGCTTCCTCGCGGTGCCCGGTCAGACCGTGGCGGCGCCGGTCATCACCACCAGCCTCTACTTCCTGGTGTTCGGCTACTCGCTCGGCTCGCGGCTCAAGCAGATGGGCGGGCTGCCTTATATCCAGTACATCGTGCCGGGGCTGGTGATGCTGAGCGTGATCAGCAACTCGTTCCTCAACACGTCGAGCAGTCTCTTCGGCGCCAAGATCATGGGCACGATCGTGGACATCCTGGTCACGCCGCTCTCGGCCGCCGAGATCGTCGCCGCGATGCTGCTCGGCGCGGTGGTGCGCGCGTCGATCGTGGGATTCCTGGTGTGGACGGTCGCCGCGATCTTCGCCGGACCGCACATGGCGCACCCGCTCTACACGATCGCGTTCGTGGTGATGGTG
>CAZYWA010000666.1:0-3993 GCA_964650975.1 uncultured bacterium | reverse complement strand
CACTCCATTGCAGCCGCGGATGCAGCCGTCGCCGTCCGGGCTGCGCTGGGTCTTGTCACTGCCGAGGGAACCCTCCCCCTTGACCGGCTGGATAAACTGCGTAACCGAACGCGGGCTCAAATTCTAAGCCAGGAGTTGGACGCAGCGTCGCGTCGAATCGCGGAGGGAGAAACAGAGCACCGACGGCAGGCGGCTTCCGCGCATCTTTTGGCCCAAAGGCGGTTGGAAGATGCGAAGCGCTTTAATGGGGACGAGCAGCGGCGGTGGATCCAATACGCCGGGCTTAATCTAGAGGGACTTCGTGCACTCAGTCCCGACCAATTCGAGGACCGCGTCGCTGCCTACTTCCGGCGTGAGGGCTACGACGTAACCCAAACTCCACGTTCAAACGACGGCGGATATGACGCCGTCGTTGTGATTCAGGGTGTGACGTATCTAGTCGAGTGCAAGCGCTACGGCATAGCCAATTCGGTGGGACGACCGGACCTCCAAAAGCTGATTGGTGCGATGGCGAGCCAGCGGGTCGAACGAGGAATATTTGTCACGACGAGCCGATTCTCTCCCGCGGCTGAGGCTTACGGCCGGGATCAGAAGCTCGTGCTGATCGACGGTGAGGAGCTGGTTCGGAGGCTGGCGAGGTCCTTCTCGCCGGAGGCAGGCGACGATTTCTTTTTTCAGACCTGCTCTTCTTGTCTCACCACCATCCGGTTCAATTCAGCGGACTCGACGCGCACAGCGAAGTGCCAATGTGGCGCTGATGTCGCAGGCCCTGGGCAGATCTCGGATGTCTTACTACGGCTGCGGCGCCAGGCGTCGATTCCAAGGCGACCGCGTAGAAGGAGGCGACGATCGCGCTACTGACCGGGTTCGGGTTCCCTCTTCGGCCTCGTCGGCTCCCCGTCCGGGCCGTTGTTGTTGAACTACACCGTGTGCTGGACCTCCGCGTATGCTGCGACCGTCGTCGAATCGTTTCTGGAAGCCTCAGCCGCTCACCGCCACCGCCGCATTCTCCTCGAAGACGTTCGCCCGGCGGATGTAGCTGCGCAGCACCCGCATCGACCGGTGCCCACCCTGGTTCGCGATCGAACGGCGGAGCATTCGGCGTTTCGCTGGTCGGCGAGACCCGGGCCAGCTCCCTGCAAACCTCGACTTGGCGTGGCATCGTTGTACCTGGATCGTGCAGCGGCCAGTCGCGGCCGCATCAAAGAAGGAGCAACACCATGCCCCGGTACCTGATCTCGTTCGACGACGGCTCGATGGACCACATTCCCGAGGAAGACTGGCCGGCGGTGGGCGAGTCGGCACACGCGGTGGTCCGAGAGGCCAAAGCCGCTGGAGTGTGGATCTTCGGCGGCGGGATCCAACGGCAGCAGTCGAGCATCGTGGCGATCGATGGGAGCATCACCGACGGACCCGTACCGGAGACAAAGGCCGTCGTCGGTGGTTTCTCGATCATCGAGGTGTCCTCCCGCGAGGAAGCGCTCGCGTGGGCGGCCGGAATAGCAGCAGGGTGTCGGTGCGCGCAGGAGGTCCGCGAGATCATGTTCGACCCGGAGTCCTGACGGCTGTAGCGCTCGGAGGAGCAGCCCTGCGCCGCCTCGTTCACGAGGCCGAGCCGTGCGCCCCGCCCGCGAGAGGAGACCGTCTCCGCCGTGCACGACGACCGACCCGCTACCCCCCATGCGAGTGCTTCGCCCGAACCCAAAATCGGCCCGCTACGAGCACGATTTCTGGCCACAGCGGGGATGGATTTACGGCGTCTCAGACTTCGGGCGCCGCTGCCGAGGTCTCGGACGCGCGCGAGCCGAGGATCGCCACCGCCGCATTCTCCTCGAAGGCGTTGGCGCGCCTGATGTACCGCCGCAAGACGAGCATGCTCCTGTGCCCGGTCTGATTCGCGATGGCGCGCTCGGAGCACCCACGCCGTGCCGCGGTCGTCACGAACCCCAGCCTGAGCGAGTGCCCGGAGAACCGCTCGGGGTCGAGTCCGGCAGCGAGGGCGGCCCGCTTCACGACCCGCGCCACGGTGAGCCCGTCAGTCCGCTCGGCGCTCACGTTCCCGTGCCGATCCACGCTCCTGAACAGCGGCCCGCTCGTGATCCGTGCCTCGAGCCACGCACGGAGCGCCCGCACCGGGCAGGTCTCCGGTATCGCGCCGAACGGGACCGCCCTCACGAGCCCAGCCCCCTCCTGGTCGACCTTCGACCGGCGCACAGTGACCACCAGTCCCTGGCTCTGCTCGGCCACGTCCTCGACGTCGAGCGCCACCAGCTCGCTGCGGCGGAACACTCGGCCTCGGTGACCTCGAGGGAAGTTGGGAATCAGATGGCATCCGAGAGGAGGCGCCCATAGAGGCTCTCGCGGCCATGACATCGAATGAATCCCCGGCCCGACTCTTCTTGCTGCCAGAATGCAACGCCTTCGAGCATGAGGGATTTATCCCAGCCCAGCCGACCCCTAGCCGCGTCGAACATTACCTCGAAATGCCAGCAGCCGGCCCCACTCACCCCACCAAACTCTAATGGTAGGGACACGCCGACTCTTCGATCGAGGCCGAGGTCGAGGTAATCGAAGCCGTCGCGCAGGTTCCGCACCGGGCATGCGCCGAAATATGCCTCCAACGTAATGTTTGTACCCGTATCGGCGGCGACCGCGTGTATAGCTGGCGCTCCGAAAATGACCCAATGCCCGCGATCCACCATCAGACTAGACCGCGTCGCATCATTGATCCGCTTGTCCAGTGCATAGAAGACAGCGTGTCGCTCGATCTCCGGTGCGAGTTGATCTGGGATAACGATGAGGGCGAGATCTGGCCCCCAGAGTCCGTACTTCCGCTCTGGCGGACGCGCAACTCGCTGAAGCGACAGCGCATCCAGGCGTATCAATCTCGGATGCGGAAACCCGGGCACACTCAACTTGGGAAAGGCGAACTTTCCTATTTCGTCCCAAACATGGGCAGCGGTCAGAATACAATGCTTTCCACGGAAGGTTACAAGTGTCCCGCTGCCAAGTACCGGGGGGCCGCTTTGATCCTCGTGCCGAGCGCTCAGAACGATCGAATAGAGGCTGATCTTTTCACGCACGTGCTGCTTCAAGAGCGGGGGCAAATCGGCCGCTGAGAATGCGTACAGTGGGTCATTCATGATTTCCCCCGCGAGCCGCCTCGACCCGGATGTAGCGCGCATCAGGTCAGCACCGGGACGAACGCTCACTGCTGACCGGGCCGGATGAATCGACCGCGAGACACCACGCCGCCTGTCATGCGGCCTCCCCGGCCGGGGCCGTGGTCGCCCTCTTCGAGGAGCTGTCGAAGCTTCTCCGTTCGCTGCCGAGCCGCCTGGATGAGCTTCAGAGCCTTCCCGGCCTCGAAACGAACCAGGTCGGACGGCTCGCCCGCTTGCTGTAGCGGTAGCAGGAGCGAGTCCGCATCCGATGGAGCGAGCGCCCCCATGTTCCCCAGCACAGCACACGCCACCGCGCGGATCGCCTGGTGTGGATCGGGACGAAGCGCGGTGGAAAGGGTGATGAACTCCTTTCCCTCGACAGAGATCGTTACGCACGCGTAGATCACGCGCCGATCGGCGGTCAGAAACTTGTGCGTGAGTCCGGGTTGTCCGGGTACCGAAAGCGACTCCTGATAGGTCGCGCTCGGGTGCATGCTTCGCACGGCCGAGGATACCATCGCGAAGCCCGAATCGAGATACTCGGTCTTCGCCTCGAGCCTTCTGTCGATCTTGAGATCGATGCCGCCGACAACCTGGTGCCACAGCTGCGATCCCTTGGGGCGAACGAAGGCGATCGTCACGTCGACCGCCTCAGCAGGATCAACGCTGCCCCGTTAACCCGATCTATTCGTGAGATGTGGTCTTCGGGGCTGTGGCGATGATCGCACGCATGAAAAGTCACGCGGAGTTGGTTTTCGAGGGGATTTGGCCTGAGGGGCTATCGATTTCGTGCGTTCCGATCCGACGATTCGCGAAAGTGACGTGATTT
>CAZYWA010000665.1:0-4015 GCA_964650975.1 uncultured bacterium | reverse complement strand
CTTGGCCTGCAGCTGGGGGCGCAGCTCGCCGACCTCGTCGAGAAACAGGGTTCCGCCGTTGGCCCAGCGAATCAGCCCCTCGGTGGCCTGGGTCGCGCCGGTGAAGGCGCCGCGGGTGTGGCCGAAGAGCTCGCTCTGGATCAGGTTGGGGTGGATCGAGCCGCAGTCGACGGTGACGAACCGCTTCCCGTGCCGCCTGCTCACGTCGTGGATGGCGCGCGCGATGAGCTCCTTCCCGGTGCCGCTCTCACCCTGGATGAGGATCGTGGACTCGCTCGGCCCGGCGCGCCGGATCACGTCCAGGATCTCGAGCATGGCCTGTGACGAGCCCACGATCGGCCCGAAGGCGCCGGTTGCACGCGTCGAGCGCATGAGCCGGTGGCTCTCGAGCGAGGCGCCACGCTGCTCGAGCAAGCTGCGCAGCACGCGCTCCAGATCGGACGGACCGAAGGGCTTCGCCAGGTAGTCGAAGGCACCGCTGCGCACCGCCTCGATGGCCGAGGGGATGGTGCCGAAGGCGGTCATGATCACCACCTCCAGGTTGCGGTCGTGGCGCTTGAGCTCCTTCAAGAGCTCGAGGCCGTCCATCTCCGGCATCATGTAGTCGACCAACGCGATGTCGGGCGGCGACTTCTCGCAAAGCTCGAGCGCGTGCTGGGCCGAGCTCACCACCTCGACCTCGGCTCCGAGCGAGCGCACCATCAGCGAGCAGGCGTAGCCGTGGTCGTCCCGATCGTCGACCACCAGCACCTTGTAACCGTCGAGCATCGCTCAGCCCACCGACCGCGCGAGCCGGTGCGCCGCGAGGGCTCGGACCCGGAAACGTGCACGGTGCGCGCCCTCCGAGTCCCGCCAGCTCACCTCCACCGAGCCGTGGCGGCCGAGAACCAAGCCGAGAACCAGCAATGAGACCAGCACTCCCGCGGCGACCCACGACACCTTGGCCGCGATCCCGACGCCCACCAGCATCCGCTCCGCCCACGGTGCCCACGCCGGTAACCGATACGTCCCCACCGACGGCGGAAGCAGGCGCAGCAGCACCACCGCCACCGCCACGGCCAGGACCGCGGCGATCGCGTGACCGGCGCGACGCACCCGGATCGAGTCGACGTGGCTCGACGCGAGGGAGATCGATGCGCGCTTCGCCTGGAACCGCACTCCGTCGATCCCCACCATCAACCGGCCGCGCTGAGATCCCCTCATCTCGGGATGCCCGCCCAGGTAGAGCGCGGGCACGCTGGCGGACTGGTCCAGGAGCGTCGCAGCCGCCACGGCGGCGGGCAGCGCCAGATCGAGGTGAGTGTCCTCGTCCTTCCCGGGCGCGGTGACGCCCGGCGCGCGGCTCGAATCGGACCCATTCTCCAGAGCGGCGGCGAGGTCCGTGGACCGCTCTTCTGGAATCGTCGGGCCGGCCGGAGCTGCGGCCGGGGAAGGCTTTCGCGCGAACGCCGACTGCACCGACGCCTTGAGCTCGGCGAACGACCCCGACGACCGCTCCCGCTGCGCCCGCGCCTGCAGCTGATTTCGATAGTACGGGGTGTCGAGGGCCCGCAGATAGACCACGGTCGCACCCATGCCGGTGAACAGAAAGGCGAAGAACCCGATCAGGGATACGGCCGTGACCCAACCCGCGCTCGCCGTCGCGGCCAGCGCCCCCAACCCGAGCAGCACCACGGCGAGAACGACGGCCAGGGATTTCCAGCGCTCGACGATCAGAAACGTGAGCTGCTCGCCCAGCGATTCGAGCGCCTTCGAGGGAGCGGCCCTGACGTTCTTCGGTGCCCGATCGGCGGAGGTACCGCAGCGCGGACACTGGGCGCTTCGACTGCGGTCGAACATCACGAAACAGGCCGGACACTTGACGTTCTGGGGCTCGGTGCTGGCGGCGGGCTCCTCGGAGGGCGGGAACATCTCGTCGAGCGGCTGCGGCGGCGCCTGCGGCCTCGCGGCGATGGGCGCGGCCGGGCGCCGCGAGGGGGGCGCCGGCATGACGCGGGAAGGCGCCGAGCCGCGCCGCGGAGACGACCCGCGGTTAGCCGCAGGCGGAGCCGAGTCGACCGGCGGATCTCGCTGCAACGCCTCGAGGTCGAGCCGCTGCTGCGTGCTCGGACAACGGTCGCCGGCGGCCTCCGGCACGGCCGTGGCCGACGCCTTGGCCGGCGCACGGTGCTTGGCGCACTGCGCGTCGCGGCCGGAGGGAAAGAACGTGGAGACGAACGGCTGGCCGCATGCCGCTCCACCATCGTTCGCGGCGCAGTACGCGACGTAATGCTTCTTCTCACACGAGGGGCACACGAAGAGGAGCGGCATCTTCATCGCTGCACCAGGCTACTTCTTCGCTGGGCTCACGCTGCTTCGAGCGCTCGAACCACGCCTTCGATTCCCTGGGCGCCGTCCGCGGCCACGAACGTCGCGTCCTTCACGATCCGCTTGCCCAGCTTGGTCAGCACATCGCCCGGTCCGACCTCGATGAACCGCCGGACTCCGGCGGATCTCATGCGCATGACGCAGTCGCTCCAGCGCACCGGATGGGTCACCTGCAGTGCCAGGAACTCGCGAGCCGACGCCCCGCTCTGCACCGGTTCGGCCGTGACGTTGGTGATCACCGGGAAGTCGAGGGTCTCGGCGAACGCTTGCAGGCCCAGCGCGTCGCTGAAGCGCTCCGCGGCGGGACGCATGAGCTCACAATGAAAGGGAGCACTCACCGCGATCTCGCGCCCGACCACGCCCTGCTCGCGGGCCACCTCCAGCGCGCGACGGACCGCAGCGACGTGACCGCTCAGCACCACCTGCTCCGGGCCGTTCCAGTTGGCCGGCACCACCAATCCGAGCGCGGGATCGACCCGATCGAGGATCGCCCTCAGCGTATCCGGGTCCCCGGTCTTGAGCGCCGCCATGGTGCCTTCACCGGCAGGCACCGCCTGCTGCATCAGCTCACCTCGCAACCTCACCAGGCGAATCGCGTCCTCGAAGTCGATGGCGCGCGCGATCGTGTGGGCCGTGATCTCGCCGAGGCTGTGACCGGCCGCCATCACGGCGCGAACACCGGCCGATTCGAGCACCCGCGCCGTGGCCACGCCCACCAGCAGCAGCGCGGGCTGGGCGTTGTGCGTGAGCCGCAGCTCTTCGTCGGGACCTTCGAAGCAGATCCTGCTGAGGCCGAATCCCAGGGCGTCGTCGGCGCGCACGAACCACACAAGCGCCCACCGAAGCGGCGCGACCAGCGTCGCCCCCCACCCCCAACGCAGGGAACCCTGCCCCGGGCACAGCCAACCGATCGGCTCTTCGAGCTCGCTGCTCACGAATCCCCCCTACGAAGCCGGCGCGCGGCGCGCCGAGTATAGCCGCGGCGGATCCGTGCCGCGTAAGGGAGTCGCGTTCGAGCCGCGCGGGGACGCGTCTGCTATATCGGCCCGGCTATGTCCCGAGGGCGCCTCGTTCTCGCCACGCTGGTGTGCTGCGCGATCCTTTGCGCATCGAGTGCCTGCACCCAGCCGGAGTCCGCGGCACTTGCACCGCGCTCGCTGGTGATCTTGCCCCCGGTCTCGGCACGTCTCGATCCACTCGTCCCCGAAGGGCATCCCGGGTTGCGCGAGGCGGACCGCCAGCAAATCGTCGACGTCGTCGAGACGGTGCTCCCGAACGAGGTGCACGACCGGCTGATCGCGCGCGGATTGCGCGCCGTGGTGATCCGGCCCGACGACCTGAGCCGCGCCGCCACCGAGTCGGAGGATCTCGAGGACCGGCTGAGCTACGCGGGGATGGCGCGCGCGTACGACGTCGACCGGGTTCTCAAGCTCGCGTACGACGGAACCATCCGGCACGGCGCGGGCACCGTGGAATGGCTGGGCGGGCTCATCGCGATGGACTACCCATCCGACACCTCGTGGTTCGACCTGCACCTCGAAGCGACGCTGGTCGATCCATCGAGCTCGGAAAATCTGCAGACGCTCACGGTGTCCGGCACTCGCCACAGCGAGCTCTTCACGATGCTGGGCGGCACCAGCGAGCGTGA
>CAZYWA010000664.1:0-4033 GCA_964650975.1 uncultured bacterium | reverse complement strand
TCGCCGACGACACGAGCTACACCACCGAGCCCGTGTTTCAAGACGGTCCGGTGGCACAGGCGGTTTCCCAGGTGGTCGCCCAGGGAGTGGTGTACGTGACGGCCGCCGGCAACGAGGGCAATGCGCAGCACGGCACGAGCAGCGTCTGGGAGGGCGACTTCTCGCCCGGAGCGCTTCCCTCGGCGCTCTCGGGCACCGGTGTGTCGGCCAACAAGTTCGGTGCCCAGACCTTCGCGGTCATCACCGCGGAGCCCACGTCCATGACGCTGCAGTGGTCCGATCCCTGGGGCGCCTCGGGGAACGACTACGACCTCTATCTGCTCGATTCTTCGGGAACCGTCATCTCGAGCGTCAGCGACGACGTCCAAGACGGAACCGGGAATCCGTACGAGACGATCGGCTCGCACGGGTTCGTGGACGTCGGCCGGCGTTTGGTGATCGTGAAGACCTCGGCCGGCACGGCCGATCGGTTTCTGCGGCTGCAGGTGTGGAGCGGCGCGCTTTCGCCCTCGACCGTCGGGCAGAGCTCGGGGCACCTGGCTGCCAGAGACGCGATCACCGTCGGTGCGGTGGACGTCGCGACCGCGGGCTGCCCGGGCCTGGGCTGCGCGCCCTTCACGGGCGGCTCGGCGAACCCGGTCGAGAGCACGAGCTCCGATGGACCGAGGCGGGTCTTCTACGACGCGACCGGCACGCCGCTCACTCCCGGCGACGTGAGCTCCACGGGCGGTGTGTTGTTGATCAAGCCTGACGTCCTGGGCGCCGATGGCGTCTCGGTCGCGACGCCCAGCCAGAGCCCGTTTTCCGGCACGTCCGCCGCGGCCGCGCACGTGGCCGGGATCGCCGCGATCTACCGGCAGGCGCACCCGAACGACACGCCCACGCAAGTGGCTCGCGCGCTTCGCTTCACGGCCCTCGACAACGAAGCGGCCGGCGTCGATCCGGCTGGCGGCTATGGAATCGTGGACGCCGTCGGCGCGCTCAGCATCCTGTTCGCGGACGGTTTCGAGAGCGGCGACGTCAGCTCGTGGGACGGGCCCTGAGCGGCTTTCGACCGGCGGCGCGCGCCAACACCACCGTCTCCTGTCCGGCCGTCCACGGGCGGCGATCGAAGCCGCCGAAAATCTCGGCGATCTCGAAGCCCACGCGCGCCAGCAGGTGCTCGACCTCGAAGCGGTAGTACCAGCGCAGCGTCACCTGGGAGGCGCCCGAGTCCTCGGGGCGTGCGCCTTCGAAGCGCATGCTCACGGTCATGAGCTGCCGCGTGTGGTCGCGCTCGACGGTGTCGAAACGGCGCACGTCGTGGCCGTCGCGAAGGAACCGCGCGGCGAGATGCTCGGGCTCGTGGGCGAGGGCGATGCGCTCGAGCTTGGGGTCGAAGAGATCGAACGCGAAGAGCCCGCCGCGAGCGAGATGGCGCCGCACTCTGGCCAGCGCCGCGAGCTGCGTCTCCACGTCGAGCAGATGCGAGAGCGCCCGGAAGGGCGAAGTGATCAGCCGGAAACGACGCCTGCCGAGATCGAGGTCCTCGATGCGCGCCTCGACGACATTCAGGTTTCGTGGCGGCTTCTTTCCGCGCAGCACCGCGAGCATGGCGGGCGAGGCGTCGACACCCACGCACGCGATCCCCTCGCGTGCGATCGGCAGCAGCACGCGTCCGGTGCCGCAGCCCAGCTCGAGCACCGGCCCGCCGGTTCGGCGCGCGAGATCGAGGTAGAAGCCGACGTCCCCCGAGGGATCGCGGATCGCCGCGTATACGGCGTCGTAGTGCGCGGCGAGCAGATCCTGGTACGGGTCGGCGCGCTCCATGCGGTCACCGGAGGCCGCGCCGCTTCAGAACCCCTTGAAGTCGGGCTTTCGCTTCTCGAGGAACGAGGTCACGCCTTCCTTGGCGTCGCGAGTGGACGACGTCATGGTCGAGGCGACGCACTCGTAGTCGATCATCTCGTCGAGGGTCGAGGTGAGCGATTTGTAGACGAAGCGGCGGCCCAGATCGATCGCGACGCTCGGTCCGGTGGCGAGCTCCTTCGCGTACGCGAATGCCGCCTCGAAATCCTTTCCTTCCGGAACCAGCTCGTCGACGAGGCCCACCGCCTTGGCCTCTTCGGCGGAGAGCATCTTGCCGGTCTCGACCATCATGAGCGCCACCGGCAGGCTCACGATCCTGGGCAGGAACCAGGTGATGCCGCAGTCGGGGCTGAAGCCGCGCTTCACGAAGATTGCCGCGAGCTTCGCGGTCGAGTCGGCGAAACGCCGGTCGCAGGCCAGCGCGTAGGCCAGACCGGCGCCGACGCACACGCCGTGAATCGCGGCGATCACGGGCTTTTCCACGTCGATCAGGGCCTTGGTGAGCGCTCCGAACGGACCGCCCGGAGTCTTTCGCTGCGAGCGCTTCATCGGAATGCTCGGGTCCGAAAGGCCGGGCAGCGGTCGCTCCGCGTTGCCGCTGATGAAGTCGGCGTCGCCACCGGCGCAGAAGGCCTTGCCGGCACCGGTGAGCAGGATGGTGCGGACGGCCTCGTCGTCGCGCAGCTCGGCGAAGAGCTTCACCAGGTCGGCGGCGAGGTCCCAGTTGACCGCGTTGAAGCGATCGGGGCGGTTGAGCGTGACGATCCCGACGCCGTCTCGAAGCTCGTAGAGGTAGTGGCTGGGCATGGTCATCGATGGGCCTCTCGATCGCGGATCAGCGCTTGAGGATCGTCGCGGTGCCGTTGCCGCCGAGGCCCAGCGTCTGCGCCAGGCCGATCTTCGCGTCGGGCACCTGGCGCTGGCCGGCCTGGCCGCGCAACTGCCAGCCCAGCTCGCAGATCTGGAAGATTCCTTGCGCCGTGGTGGCCTCGCCGAACGAGAGGAAGCCGCCGCTCGGATTGATCGGCAGCCTGCCAGTGGGCATCGTTTCGCCGTGCATCATCAGATGCTCGGCTTCGCCCGGCTCGCAGAGGCCCCAGTCCTCGGGAAAGGCGAGCTCGTAGTAGACGGTGTTGTCCTGTAGCTCGACGAAGTCCACCTCTTTGGGGCCGATCCCAGCGGTGGCGAGGGCATTCTCGACCGCCATCGCGGCCTCGCTGTGATAGGCGCGACCCGACGGGGGAGCGGGGCAGGCGAGACCGCGAGGGATTCCGTCGTCGAACCGAGCGGTCGCGACGGCACTTGCGGCCACCCACACCGGCTTCGCGGTGTGCTTGCGTGCGAACTCGGCCGAGCACAGCAGCACCGCAGCGGCACCGTCGCTCACGGGGCAGATCTCGAAGAGCCGGAGCGGATAGCTCACCATGGCGCTCGACATCACCTTCTCGAGGGTGAACTCGTCGCGGAAGCGCGCGTTTTCGTTGTGCACGGAGAGCTTGTGCGCCTTGACGGCGATCTGAGCCAGCTGCTCCTCGGTGGTGCCGAACTCGGCCATGCGGTGGCGGCAGAGCAGCGCCCAGAAGGCCGGTCCGGGCATGCCGACGCAGCGCTGGCGCAGGAACTCGGGGTCGGTCAGCTCCTCGTTGCCGGAGGTCTGGATGAAGCCCTTCGGCAGCTTCTCGCCACCCACCACCAGCACCGCGTCGTGGGCGCCGCTCGCCACCAGCATCCAGCCGATGTTGAAGGCGTTGGCGCCGGCGGCGCATCCGGCGGAGAGGTTGTAGACCGGGATTCCCGAGGAGCCCATGTCCTCGACGACGTCGTTGCCGTTGAGCCCCCAGCCCTTGCCGCCGGAGAAGCGCGAGCTCGCGGCCGCCACGGCCTGCACGTCGCGCCAGCCGATGCCCGCGTCGGCGAGCGCGCGCTCGACCGCGAACCGGCACAGCTCGGTCACGGACTTCGCGGGGAACTTGCCCCACGGATGGAGGCCGAAGCCGATCGCAGCCACGTCGCGCATCAATGTTCTCCCGGGGGGCTGTTCCAGCCCCCCGCCGCAAGAAAAGTGCGATTTTCTTGGGGCCTCACCCCCAAGTCGGGGGGCGGGGCGCGCCGCCCCGCCCCGGGGGCGGGGCCGCCCCCCAAGCCGGGGGGGCCCCCCCGCGGGGGGACGCCGGCCCCCCGCGGG
>CAZYWA010000663.1:0-4043 GCA_964650975.1 uncultured bacterium | reverse complement strand
GCGAGCCTATTCCTGGGCAACCTCGAGAACCCCGGCAACCTGGCCGACATCGTCGCCGCCTACCTCAACATCCCGGTCGAGCGGAAGCAGGACGTGCTCGAGACCATCGACGTGCGCGACCGGTTGCAGGAGATCTCGCGGCACCTGACCAAGGAGCTCGAGATCCTGGAGCTGTCGCACAAGATCCAGTCGGAGGTGAAGGGAAACATCGACAAGTCGCAGCGCGAGTACTACCTGCGCGAGCAGCTCAAGGCGATCCAGAAGGAGCTCGGCGAGCGCGAGCCGGGCAGCGAGGTCGACGAGCTGCGCGACTCGATCTCCAAGGCGAAGATGCCCGAGGCCGTCGAGAAGGTGGCGCTCAAGGAGCTCGACCGGCTGGAGCGGATGAACAACTCGTCACCCGAGTACTCGGTGGCGCGGACCTATCTCGACTGGCTGATCGAGCTGCCTTGGGCGCAAGAGACGCCCGATCGTCTGGACCTCGAGCAGGCCGAGAAGATCCTGAACGAGGATCACTACGATCTGGAGAAGGTGAAGAAGCGCATCCTCGAGTACCTCGCGGTGCGCAAGCTGAAGAAGGACATGAAGGGCCCGATCCTGTGCTTCGCGGGACCGCCGGGAGTCGGCAAGACATCCCTCGGGAAGTCCATCGCGCGCGCGCTCGGGCGTGAGTTCGTGCGCATCAGCCTGGGCGGCATCCGCGACGAAGCCGAAATCCGCGGACACCGTCGCACCTACGTGGGTGCCCTGCCCGGCCGCATCATCCAGGGCATGAAGAAGGCCGGGACCCACAACCCGGTGTTCATGCTCGACGAGATCGACAAGGTCGGCACCGACTTCCGAGGCGATCCGTCGTCCGCGCTGCTCGAGGTCCTCGATCCGGAGCAGAACGACAGCTTCTCGGATCACTACCTCGACGTGCCCTTCGACCTCTCCAAGGTCATGTTCATCACCACCGCCAACATCCTCGACACCATTCCACCGCCGCTTCGCGACCGGATGGAGGTGCTCTCGATCCCCGGTTACACGGAGTACGAGAAGCTCTTCATCGGCACCAAGTACCTGGTGCCCGAGCAGATCGAGGAGCACGGCCTGGGCGCGGCGCAGATCGAGATCACCGAGCCCGCCATCCGCAAGGTGATCCGCAGCTACACCAAGGAAGCGGGAGTACGGAACCTCAAGCGCGAGATCGCCAGCGTCTGCCGCTCGGTGGCGAAGGACGTCGCGATCGGCCGCGTCGAGCACCGCACCATCGACGAGAACGAGGTCACCAAGATCCTGGGTGCCGTGAAGTTCTTCCAGGACGTCGCCGAGCGCACCGCCGTCCCCGGCGTCGCGACCGGGCTCGCGTGGACACCGGTGGGCGGCGATTTGCTGTTCATCGAGGCAACGCGGATGAAGGGCAAGGGGAAAGTCCACCTGACCGGCCAGCTGGGCGACGTGATGAAGGAGTCGGCCTACGCCGCGCTGAGCTTCATTCGCTCCAATGCCACCCGCCTCGGAGTCGACGACGACTTCTTCGAGCGATCCGACTTCCACATCCACGTTCCGGCCGGCTCGATCCCCAAGGATGGTCCATCGGCAGGCGTCACGATACTGACGGCGCTCACCTCGTTGCTCACCGACCGCGCGATCGACCACGAGACCGCGATGACCGGCGAGATCACGCTGCGCGGCGCGGTGCTGCCCGTTGGCGGCATCAAGGAAAAGGTGCTGGCCGCGCATCGAGCCGGCATCCGGCGGGTGATCATTCCCGACAAGAACGAGAAGGATCTCGAGGACGTTCCCGAGGAGCTCAAGAAGGAGCTGCGCTTCTACTTCGTCGAGCGAATGGAGCAAGTCCTCGACTTGGCGATTCTCAAGGAGGCCGCGTCACCGGCCGCAGCAGCGCCGTCGTCGATACTGCCTCGAATCGATCCGCCGGCGCCACCGACCCCGCCGGTTTCCGCCCTGGCGTGAGTGGGGACTGGCGTAGGTCGGCGAAATGGCTGGACAAGGGGGTTTCCCTGCCGTAGATTGACGGCGTACACACGCGCTTTCCGGAGGAACTCGAGAATGCGACGGATCCTGCGCCGGTTGGTGACCGAAGAGGACGGCCAAACGATGATCGAGTACGCGTTGTTGGCGGGGATCATCGCGGTCGCCGCGATCACGATCCTGTCGACGCTCCGCGGGAGCATCGTCAACGTCTTCGGGACCGTGAACGATGCGCTCACCGGGGCGCAGGTCGGAGACGCAGGCTGAGGAGTCTCACCACAAGCTCATCCGCGCTCCGCCGACCGCGCGGGCGCGCGAACGAGGCGCAGCCGCTCCCGAGCGGCTGCGCCTTCGTCGTTTCAGATCCGGTGCTTGCGGCTCAGTCGTCCGCGTCCGAGTCGGCGACCATGTCTTCGTGCTCGTCGCCGTCGTCCGCGCCGTCGTCGTCGAGGGCCTGGCCGAGGTCGAAATCACCCGACCGCCCGTCGACGCGCTCCTTCAATTCTTTCCCTACCTTGAAGAACGGCAGCCGCTTGGCCGGCACTTGCACCTGCTCCCCGGTCTTGGGGTTCCGGCCGATGTACGGTTCGTACGTCTTGACGATGAGGCTGCCGAAGCCGCGGATCTCGATCCGCTCGCCACGGCGCAGAGCCTCCGTCATCCCGTCGAGAACCAGGTTGACGACGAGGTCGGCCTCTTTCTGCGTCATTTTGCGGCGCTCGGCCAGCGCCTCGATCAGGTCCGATTTGTTCATGGCTCGGACTCCCAGCTCCCGTGACCACGCGAGCGCCTGAGGACGCTCCCGGGTAACGCGCGCCGATGCTACCGACGGCCGGGGGTAAAGTCAAGATTCAATTGACGTTTTTCCGATTTACCCGGACGAGGATTGGAATCGCGCCCGATCACGCACCGTGTTATACCGTCGTGCCGCAGTCGTGCCGCGCGCCATACCGAGCCCGCTGATGGCAGGGCCGTGCGACCGGAGGAGCCTCGATGCCCGAGGAATTGATGATCCGATGCGAGGACTGTGGCCTCGTATTCAACAAGATCACGTATCCCGAATGCCCCCGCTGTCGCCATTTGCGACGCAAGGCCTCGGACATCCTGCCCGGCGCGCCAGTGCGCGCCGAAGAACGCCAGGCCGCTCAGCGCTCCGCGGCATTACAGGACTTCTTGAGCGGTGCGTTGCCGCTGGTCGTCGCGTTCCTCGCCGGTGGCGCGTCTTTCATGATCGGCGTGAACGTGTCCGCGGGTCTTGCGTGGAACGAAGCTCCGGTAGCGGTGCTCAAGGTTCCGATGCCCTACGTCGTCTGGCACGTCGCGCGCTCGGACGTTCCGGCGAACTCGACCGATCAGACGCCTGCGGCGCCTCCCAAGACGGGCGAAGGCCTCGACGCCGTGGTGCTCGACGGACTCACCAAGAGCGTCGACGACTCGAATCGCGTGTCGTTCGAGGGCACGCTGCGCAATACCGCGAACGTGGCGATCGATTCGACGCGGATCAGCGTCAGTGGATACGACGCGACCGGCACCGAGATACAGTCCGACTGGATGCTGCTCGCTCCGGCCCGGCTCGATCCAGGCGAGAGCGGCAAGTTCAGGTTGCGGATCCTGAACCATCCCTCGATCGAGCAATTCGCGTTCAAGGCCAGCTGGAATCAGCCGGTCGAGCGCGAAGTCAAGACCATGCCGGTGGTGGCGCCACCGGCTGCCCAGTAACGCGGCTCGGTCCCGGTTGACGGCGCGCGAACCGCGCCACTAAACCGACTTTCGTCACCCACACACGCAGCGTGTACGGCTCGCTCGAACGGAGCAGCGTGCAGTCACGCCCCCGTAGCTCAGGTGGATAGAGCGAGGGATTCCTAATCCCTAGGCCGGACGTTCGAGTCGTCTCGGGGGCACCCTTGAGTCTTTCGATCACATCGAGCTGACCATCGTCGATGGATGAGGCGATCGATCCTCGCGCGGAGCTCGCGGCTCTCGCAGCCACGCTGCGGGGACAGCTCGAGCTGCTGGCGGACGCGCAGGTGACTGCGCTGCCGCTGGTAGCCGCCGACCCGAACCGG
>CAZYWA010000662.1:0-4044 GCA_964650975.1 uncultured bacterium | reverse complement strand
GGGCCGGCCTGCAATCGGCCTCGCGCCTACGTCACCGCGACGACCACGCGGTCGCGATGCTCGGCCTCGAGCACCCCGGGGCGGGCGCCCGCCACCGCGCCGCCTCCCGATCGATCGCAAACGGATGCACCACCCACCCTCTCGTCTACTCGCCCTTGGCGCGCCGGCTGCGTGGAGCGGGGCGCTTCTTCTCCGATCTCCCCGAGGCCGCTCCACGGCCGGTCCTCTTCGCAGGCGGCGCTCCGGCCGGAATCGCGGGGATGCTCTTTGGAGCGCGCGCGGTCCCCCGCGCGCGTTGGCTCGGAGCGCCGGCGTTGGCGCCGAGCCAGTCGAAGAATTGCTTCTCGGTCGCGTCGAGGAGCGACGTGACCGGGACGTCGACGCGGTCGAAGTGGCCGTGGTGGAAAACCCACGCAACGGCGCCGGCGGCCTTGGCGCCGGCGACGCCGGACTGAAACTCGTCGAGCGAGTAGCTGGCGCCGTCGGGGCTGCCGTTCCGGGCGGGCTCTTGCATGTAGATCGGAAAATCCGCGGGGTAGCCGGCCTTGGTGAGGCCGGCGCGTAGATCGCGCACGTAGGGTTCGGTGCGCGCGCCCCAGCCTTTCTGGCGCGGCGCTTCGTGGGGCGCGCACACGGCGAGCACCGCGCCCTTGGCGCTGAACTCGCCGTACCAGGGCGCCACCGGCACGGGGTGGGTGTCGTCGAGCGGGCCGTCGGCGGGGCCGTCGACCGACGCGGTGAGCCGCACATCCGGTGCGAGCGCGCGTGCGAGCCCCGACAGGATCGCGCAGTCGCCCGAGCTCAGGTGCTGCCAGCCCTCGGAGCCGGCGCCGGCCGTGGAGCCTTTGCCGCGCGACTCGCCTTCGTTCGCGAGATCGACCACCGCCACCGCCGGGTGGCTCGCGATGGCCGGCAAGAGATTCGTGAGCAGCTTCTTTTCCGCGGTCTCGTCGTGGCTGTCGTTCCGGATCAGGAACTGCTCGGCGATGGTGAGATCGACCGCGATGCCGAAGCTCGCCGCCTGATCGAGGAACCCCACGAGCCGGGCCGCGCCGTCCGGCACCCAGTTGCCCGAGCCGTCGAAGACGCTCGACGCATCGGGCTTGTGCCAGCGCAGCCACACGCGCACCAGCTGGATGCCGCGATCCCGCAGCGCCGCGAAATCGACCGCGCGTACGGCGGCCGGGATGCCGAGCCCTTGGTAATAGGTGAAGCCGCGCACGAACGATCCCGCGCTGAAGATCGCGGGAAGCGAGCCGCCGGGCGCCGGAGCCGTCACGGGCGGAGCGGCCGCGGCCGGGCCGCCGATGCGCACGTCCTGCGTGGCCGAGCCATCGGTGACGGTGAGCGGCCAGGCCCAGTCCTCTCGGCCGTCGTGGTGCACGTCGAGCGCGTAGGCTCCCGGCGCCAGGCCGCCGGGGATGTCGAAGAAGCCGGCACCGCGCTTGTCGCCGGGACCGAGCAACCCCGCGCTCTTGCCGGTGAGCGTCGCGAGCTGGCAGTCGAGCGGCCCCGCCACCCGTCCGGCGTGCGCGCGCACGCCGACCAACCCGCCCCAGCCGCGCGTGCCCGAAAGCCGGTACACGAAAAGCTGCCCGCTCACCGGCAGCCCGTCGGCGCCCAGCACGCGTCCGAACGCACGCACGGGCGAGAGACCTTCCGCCTTCAGCGCGGCGAGCAGCGCGGCCACGTCGGCGCCCGCGATGTCGCGGTTCCGCACCCGCTCGGCGAACGCGAGCGCCAGATCGACGTAATCGGCAGTGGCGCCCGAGAGATCGATCTCGAGCGGCCTCGTCACCGCGGCGGCCCGCTCCAGGTCGGCGAGCGTGACACCCGGGATCGCCTTCACCAGATCGGGCCAATGCGTGGTGCGCAGCGGCGGCACGGCGCCGCGCTCCACCTCGCTCAGGTAGACGTGCGAGAGGCCCGTCGCCGCGCCGACCTCCCGCAGCGAGAGTCGCGCCGCCTTTCGCTTTCCCTTCAGATAGGCACCGAAGGTCGATGGATCCGCCGTCATCGCGGTCCTCCTCTTGGAAGATGAGAGCTTACCGAGCTGGAAACTATCCTATTACGAAAATGGGTAATTCATGGTTACCAAGATGGAAGATTTCGCGTTGCCACGATGCCCCATGGGGGCCTTGTTCAGGCCCTAAGGCCGCGAAAATGGCCCGATTCAGCGCACCGGCGGCCCCAGCGCGAACGCCGCGCCTTGCGGGTCGAGCGTCTGACACCGGGTGTCGGCTCGAGCCAGTTCACCAAGCTGGAACCACCCGCTTCGCGCGCCTCGACGGGAAGCGTCATCGAGCCGTCCATCCCGCGCCTCGTTCCGGAACAGGATCGCGCAGCCGCGCCGGCGTCGTAGCGCACACCCGTCGCCGCACGGCGACGAGCCCACCGAGATCGCCACCCCCGGGTTACCCCGAAATCGCTACCCAGCCCCCGGGGCCCATCCTCCGAAACTTTCCCCAGCTGTCCGGCCCGGTTGGGCGCCGAGCGCGCACACCCCACCTGCGCTATCCTCGTCCGTGCCGACGGGGTACCCGGCGGATCGACCGTTCCACTGAATTGCGGGCTACGCCGGCAAATCGATGCGACCAGCCCTCGTCACTTTGCTGAGTACCGGCATGGGCTGTGCCCTTGTCACTGTCGATCGCGTGAGCATGGAGTACCTATGCGTCGTTTCCGCGTCGCGCGCGTATTATTGTCAGCACTCGCGCTGGCCGTCGTCCGTCGCCGACCTTCATGACACCGGGCGCTGCGATCAGGGCGACCATCCCATCGAGCTCCGGGACGACGATCTCAATAGTGTTCAGTTCGTTCCTCAGCCAACCGGTTCGCTGATGATTACGGCACCGCGTATTTCGGGAGCGCAGATCTACCCGCCATACCAGATCGTCGTCGTGCCGAGCTGTAGACCAGACGCTTGAAAAAAGCCGTTCAGGGATCCGACGTGAGCGGCGAACTCAGCACTGCAGAAGACGGCACCCGGGGTACACTCGTCTGGAAAGTCGTGGTAGTCCTGCCAAACTCTGCGTTCGACCCCACCGACCGCGAGCTCGTCCCGGATCGCGCTGAGGAGCGCAGGTAGCGGTTGTGGCCGCTCCTGCGAGCGCCGAGGTCCGAGGGCTTCGCGCCGCACGTTCGCATCGGGGCCGCAGTCCTTGCGCAGTCGGCTTCGTTGCGCACACAATCGGCTGAGCTGATGGATCATCAGCACGCAGATTCTCCTTGCTACATTCTGTTCTCGAGACGTCTTCGGCATTCTCGGTCCTGGCGGGTGCGCGCGGCCGTCGATCCGCCGCGCGCCGGCTGCTTTGGGCGTGGCTTGCGATCGGGTGGCCCGCGGCGGCGGCGCGCCGCGCGACGGCCGCGCCGTTGCCCATTTTCGAGCCTCCATGGCCGGACCATTTCGGTGATTTGGGGTACGGGGCGGCACCGGTGGTGGCCGACCTCGACGGCGACGGCGATCTGGACGCGCTGGTCTGGGCCTCGAGCGGCGTGCGTTTCTTCGCCAACACCGGCACGCCGGAGAGCCCGTCCTTCGCCACCGGTGTGCTCGCGCCGTTCGGGCTGCCGGCGGGCGTGCGCGGCGCGGTCGCCGACATCGACGGCGACGGCGATCTCGATGCGTTCGTCGGCCAGAGCTCCGGCGACGTTCTCTTCGCCGAGAACACCGGCACGGCGTCGAGCCCTGCCTTCGCGTCCCGGGTGTCGAATCCGTTCGGGCTCGAGCCTGTCGGCATCGTGGCCACACCGACGCTCGCCGACATCGACGGCGACGGCGACCTCGACGCCTTCGTGGGGCGCTGGTCCTACGGCGTCGTCTATTTCTTCGCGAACACGGGTGGGCCGGCGAGCCCCGCGTTCGCCGCTTCGTCCCCGCTGCCCTTCGACCTGAAGGTCGCTCCCTACTCGATCGGCGCCACGCTCAGCCTCGCCGACATCGACGGGGACGGTGACCTCGACGCCTTCGAGGGCTTCGAAACCTACGGGTACACGTTCTTTCTGCGCAACACCGGGAGCTCCGTGAGCCCGGCTTTCGGC
>CAZYWA010000661.1:0-4053 GCA_964650975.1 uncultured bacterium | reverse complement strand
GGCGGCTCGGGCTCCGGTGCCGCGGCAACGGCGGGCGGCGGGGGAGGCGGAGGCGGGACATAGGCCGGGAGCGCCGCGGCGACGGGCGAGGCCGGCGGAGGCGGTGGCGGGTACGTTTCGATCGAGGTGCTCGCAGGCGGTGGGGGCATGGGTGCCAGCGCTCCCAGCTGCACGGGAGGAGCGGTCAGTGGCGCGTCGGCGGTGCTCGGTACGGTTCGTTCGTCGACCGCGGGCGGCGGCGACGGATGCGGTGCGGGCGCTGGCCGAGCGCGCGCCTGCGCGGCGCGTTCGGTGGCGAGCCGGGCCGCCTCGATGCCGATCGCGCGATCGCGGTAGAGCGACGCCACCTCCTCGAGCTGAGTGACGCTCAGCTGCCCGACCAGCACGTCGTTGATCCGCGCCTGGATGCGCGCCAGGTCTTCCGGGCGAGTCGCCAGGTCGAGGGCGCGGTCGTAGGCGCGCAGCGCCAGGAGGTTTTGGTCGAGCTGCTCGTACGCGGTGCCGATCCGTACCAGCACCGCGGCCGCCTCCGGCGCCTGCGGGCTCGCCTCCAGGTAGCGCTGGTAGTGCTCGCGCGCCTCGGCCCAGTGCTGCTCGGCGAACGCCACGTCGCCCGAGAGCAGCTGCGCGCGGGTCGCGATTTCCCCGGTCGGGTGGGCGGCCAGCACGTCGCGGAGCGCCGCTTCGGCTTCCTCGGGATTCTTGAGCGCGAGGTCGATTTCCGCCATGCGCAAGCGCGACGGGACCGAGTAGGCGTGGGGCTCGTAATCGCTCCAAAGCTGGTCGTAGAGCCGCAGCGCGTCGGCGAGCTGGCCGGCCTTGAAGAAACCTTCGGCGCGCTCGAACCGGCGCTCGACGACGAAGTCGGGAGCGCGCTCGCGCGGCGGCCGCAGGATCGAGCAGCGAGCCGTCAGCAAGAGCACGGCGCAGCATGCGAGCAGCCGCGCGGCGGAGCGAGCTTGGCACCTCATCGATTGGTGGGTCGGCCGCACGAGCCCGCTCCTTTCGCGGGCGAGAGCCGCGCGTGGCGCAAGGCGGGAAGAACGCGCCGCACTCGCTCGAGCTCGGCGGGATCGAGCGCAGCGGACGCGAAGCCGTCGCCGTCGGGAGCCACGGCGAGGATCCGCCCCCACGGATCGACGATCGTACTGTGTCCCCAGCACGAGCCGGTTGGACCGCGACCGACCTGATCGGGCGCGATCACGAAGCACTGGTTCTCGATCGCACGGGACCGGAGCAGGGTTTCCCAGTGATCGCGTCCAGTGGTCTCGGTGAAGGCCGACGGCACCAGCAGCACCTCCGCGCCCGCCACTACCAGCCGGCGGTAGAGCTCGGGAAAGCGCAGGTCGTAGCACACCGAGAGGCCCAAGGTGGCGAGCGGCGTGCGCGCCACCACCACGCTGCGACCGGGCTTGCGGGTCGCGGACTCGCGGATCGGCGCCTGGCCCGGAAGGTCGACGTCGAAGAGGTGGATCTTGCGGTACGCCGCGAGCACCCGGCCGCTGGGCCCGATCACCAGCGAGGTGTTGAAGGCGCGAGCGTCGCGTCCGGCACGCTCCAGGAACGATCCGCCCACCAGGTGGATCCGCAGCTCGCGTGCCAAGGCGCGCATCCAGCGCACGGTGGGCCCGGTGATCGGCTCGGCGTGAGCGATCTCCTGGTCCTTCGGTCCGCGCCACGCGAACACCTCGGGCAGCGCCACCAGCTCGGCACCGGCGGCAGCCGCGGCGTGGACCAGCGCCCGCGCGCGCTCGAGATTGGAGTCGCGGTCTGCGCTCGCGCAGAGCTGCACGGCGGCGGCGGTGAAGGGGCGTCGCATCGAGTCGACAGGGTCTGGACGGGCGGCGTTCGGGGCACTCTACCAGGCGATTTGTTGCTCGCGGACCTCGGGGCCCGGCTGACCTGCTCGCTGCCGACCTCGTTACTCGCGGGCACGGCTCGTGAGAAACTGGCGGCCGTGCCGTGCGAGCGAGGAGCGAACGACGAAGATGCGTCCATCCACCGAACCGCGAGATCGCGGACCCATTGGCCGCAGCGCTTCGCTAGCGGCCCTTGCCCTGTGCGTCGTTGGTTCGACCGCCTCCTGGTCGTTCGCGGGCAGCGAGCTGACGAACGGCGTGGCCGTGAGCGGGCCGGTTTCGCCGCAGCACTCGATTCGCTTGTCGGAGCTTCCACTGGCGTCGTCCATCGCCAAGCCGCCGGAGAAGGGCGAGGATCGCGAGAACCCGCTCGAGGACGAGCCGGACCAAGGTCATCGAGGCACCTGGGACAGGGCCGAGATCCCGTTCGATCCGCTGGCGGCGTCGAGCTTGAACGCTGCCGGCGTCACGCCACCGGCCACTCGCCAGTGGGACGGGACCGGGAATCCGGTGGGATGCGATGGGTGCACTCCTCCCGACATCGTCGGCGACGTGGGAGCGCATCACTACGTGCAGATCGTGAACGCCACCAAGGTCACGATCTACGACAAGCAGGGGACGCTGCTCTTCGGTCCGGCGGATCTCGATACGTTCTGGTCGAGCGGCCATTGCGCGGCCGGCAACCCGGGCGATCCGATCGTGGTGTACGACCGGCTTGCGGATCGCTGGTTGCTGGCGCAGTTCGCCAGTCCCCACGACATCTGCATCGCGATCTCCGCGAGCGGCGATCCACTGGCCAGCTACTTCATCTACGATTTCTCGATGCCGGCGGGAGGCTTTCCCGACTACTACAAGATCGGCGTATGGCCGGACGGGTATTACCTGAGCGCCAACCAGCACAATTATTCGGCGATGGCGGTCGATCGCTCGCGGATGCTGATCGGGGCGTCGGCCTCGTTGCTGCGCTTCGCGCGCACCAGCGACGACCAGAGCACCGTGCCGAACTTGATGTTGCCGGCGCACGTCGGGGGACTGACCCCGCCTCCACCGGGGTCGCCAGGCTACTTCTTCACGTTCCTCGACGACGCGTTCCACGGCGTTCCCGCCGACCGGGTCCGCGTCTACGCCCTCCATGCGGACTTCCACACGCCGGCCAACTCGACCTTCACGATCGCCCGGGACATCGACGTGGCGCCGTTCACCTACACCGTCTGCGGCTTCTTCAATCTCGATTGCGTCCCGCAGGCCGAAACCGGCCAGAAGGTGGACGCGATCTCCGAGTGGCCGATGTTTCGCCTCGACTACCGGAATTACGGCGACCACGAGGCTCTGGCTGGCAACTTCACGGTGCCGAATGGCGGCGTCTCGGCACCGCGCTGGTTCGAGCTCCGGCGCGTCGGCGCGGGCAAGTGGACGCTCTTCCAGGAGGGAACGTACGCGCCGGACGCGACCTCGCGCTGGATGTCGTCGATCGCCTCCGACCATCAGGGCGATCTGGCGCTCGGCTTCAGCGAGTCGTCGAGCGCGATCCATCCGCGGATCCGCTACGCCACTCGCCTCGCCAGCGACCCCCCGGGCACGCTACGGCCGGAGGCGGTGCTGATCGACGGAGGCGGCTCGCAGACCGGCTCGAACCGCTGGGGCGATTACTCGACGATGAGCGTCGACCCGGCCAACGACTGCGATTTCTACTACACCAGCGAGTACTATTCCGCGGACGCCACCAACGCGTGGAGAACGCGGATCGGAACCTTCACGATTCCCGAGTGCAACGTGATCTTCCTGGATGGATTCGAGGTCGGGACCACCAACCGCTGGACCGGCGCCGCGCCGTGATCCAGGTCGTGTCCGTCCGATGAGCGGTTTCTCGTCCGAACAGCTGCGGATCCTCGCGGCGTTCGCGGACGCGCTGCTGCCCGCCGACGAAGGCGTGGCACCGCACGTGACCGCGGAGCTGCTGGCGCTCCGGGTGGAGGAGTTTCTGTCGAGGCTGGGCGGAATCTCGCTGGTGGGGCTCGGCCTCTTGCTGTGGGTGTTCGATCTCTCGGTGCCGCTCGTTACCGTTACCGCGACACTCGCTAATACCGGAGACCGCGAAGGCACCGAGGTCGCCCAGCTCTACCTCAACAACAACGGGGCCAGCGTGTCGCAGCCTGTTCGTCTCCTGAAAGGCTTCCAGCGCGTTACCCTCAAG
>CAZYWA010000660.1:0-4058 GCA_964650975.1 uncultured bacterium | reverse complement strand
TTTCGCGGCTTGCTCACGGCGGCACCACCCGGACCGAGGACAGGATGTCGGGCGAAAGGGCGAGCCCGAGCTGCGCCGCGACGACCCGATTGACGACCCTGCTCTCGGGCGGATCGACCACGCCGATCTTCGCGGGCGACTCGCCGGCCAGGATGCGCTTGGCGACCTCCGCGGCGCGCTGACCGAGTGCCTTGTCGTCGACGTACACCGACGCGAGGGCCTCGCCCCTCTCGACCAGCTCGTCGAGCGGGACGAGCAACGGCATCCGGCCGCGGCGCGCGGTCTCGAGCAAGAGCCGCCACACGTCGGGCAGGAGCCAGGTGCGGTCGTACGAGACCCACAGCGCTTGCGGTTTGAGGCCAGCCGGGTCGAGGCCCGGCCCGGGGTCGGCGCCCGCGGGCGGCGGGGAGAGCGAGCTCAGCGCCTTCGCCGCCTCTTCGGGCTTCTGCGCCTCTTTGCCCTCGACCTCGAAACCCGCGTCGATCGCCGCTTTCGCGGCATCGGGTTCCCACTTGGCGGAGTAGTTCGGGTCGTATGCGATCGCCACTCGCTTCAGCGCGGGTGCGAGCCGCGCCAGCAGACGGGCCTCGGATCGTGGCGAGACGCGCTGCCTCACGCCGGCCAGGTTCTCGCCGCCCGCCTCGATCGGCGTCAGCACCCGTGCGTAGACCACCGGCACGTCGGGAAACTGGGCGTGCACCAGGGTCGTGGCGCTGGCGCCGAGGGTCAGCACCAGCGCCGGTGACTTGGCCTCGAGCTGCTCGACGAAGCGCCGCACCTCGTCCGGGTCCGTCGACGACGGAACGGTGAGCACATCCTTGGGAGCCACCTGCAGCGTGTCGCTGAACCCGGCGATCACGGCGTCGAAGAGATTGGGGGCACCCGGGGACTTGACCGCGACGATGCGCGGCAGCCCGTCGGCCGCCACCGACGGGCTGCCGGTCAGGGTCGCGATCGTCAGCGCCACGATCGCCAGCGCCGCGCGCGCGTCCCGCCACCGCGCGCGCGGAGCCCGCCCTTCCCGGGCCGGAGCGCCGACGGACCCGGGCTCGATCACCGCACCGCCCATGAGCGACCTCAGAAACCCATCGTCACGCGCGCATCGACGATGCGGTTGCCCCGTCCCCAGATCGGCAGCTGTTGATCGAGCAGATTCCAGCCTTCCAGCGCCACTTCCAGGTGGTAGCTCGAGAGCTCCCAGCCCACCCGCGCATTCATGAGCCGCGTGCCCGGCACCGGTGTGGTGCCCTGGACCAGCGAGCTGGCGGTGAGCGCGCCCAGCGGGAACGCCTGGCCGTCGGACGTCGCCTCGAACGACACCATGCCGCGCCAGCCACGCAGCCACGGCGCGGGAATGCGGTTCACGCGGAAATCGAGATCGATGCTCGCGACACCGCGGTGCTGGCCGAACGCGTTCGAGATCGCGACGTCGCCGTAGCGGTCCTTGTCGTCGAAGGGGCCGATGAACGCGTAGTCGAGGCCGAGCGTGAGCCACGGATAGGGCTTCACGTCGAGCGACGACTCGGTGCCCGCCGCCCAGTACGAGTAGCGGTTCACGAACGGGATGTTGACCGCGGGCTCGGGCAGCACCGGACCGAAGCCGACG
Organism: uncultured bacterium; assembly: GCA_964650975.1. Taxonomy (GTDB): domain Bacteria; phylum JADJOY01; class JADJOY01; order JADJOY01; family JADJOY01; genus CAZYWA01. The sequence continues at coordinate 2,452 of CAZYWA010000660.1, read as the reverse complement.
ATGTCGCGCACGTCCTCGACGTATCCCTCGACCTGTGTGTAGACCCGGCCGTCCCAGTAGGCGCCGCGATAGCCCGCCTCGTACGAAGTGAGCTCCTGGTAGTCGAGCTTCGGATTGCCGCGCAGCACCAGCAGCGTGATGGGAGTCGTGCCGGGGGGCGTGTTGGAGCCCAGGAAGATCGGGGTCACGTCGAAGCGGCCGTAGAGGCCGAAGAGCGGCGGCGCGGCGAGCCCGCGCCCGACACCCAGGCGGAAGCTGTGGTTCTCGGTGGGCTTCCACACGATCGCGCCGCCGGGAATCACCACCGTGCCGGCGGGGTTCAGCGTCTCGACGCGGGCGCTCGCGGAGAGCGACACCGAGTCGAGGATCTGCCACTCGTCGCTGCCGAAGATGCCGAGGTTGTCGAGCGACCTGCGCTCGGTGAAGAGCCCGCCGTCGGCGGTCTCGAACTTGTAAGCGAGCCCCAGGAGCAGGTGATGCGAGGCCGCGACGTCGAAGGTCTCGCGGATCTCCGCGTCGACGCGATCCGAGGTGCTCACCAGCGGATCGACCAGCGCCCCCGCCTCGAGCCCGAAGGTGAACTCGGTCCACGACGCCTGCGCGGTGAGCGAGCCGCCCAGGAAGTCTCGATCGTTGCGGATGAGCGCGCTGCGCTCCGATGCGTTGTTGGCCTTGAACACGGTGCCGTAGAGCAGATCGACGTCGCCCTCGGTGACGCTGCCGTCGAGCTCCCAGCGGCCGCCGTCGTCCTGGTCGAGGACGTTCCGCATCGCGAGCTTCAGGTCCTTGACCGAGTTCGAGTCGTTGTCGGGCAGCACGTTCTTCTGGTTCGGAAACTCCTCGACCTCCGAGAATCCGGTGGTGACCTTGGTGTGCACGGCACCTAGCGAGAACCCGTAGGAGCCCATCACGTCGACGAGACCCGTGGGTCCGCCGCCGGCGAGCTCGACGAGGGCACCTTGCGTGGCCTTGTCGGCGGGATCGCGGGTCTTGATGTCGATCACCAGCGCGAGACCGCCGGGACCGTAGATGGCGCCGTCGGGACCCTGCACCACCTCGATGCGATCGATGTCGGCGAGGAAGATCGGCAGCGGCTGCTCGAAGAACGTGCCGAGCCAGTCCTGGCGGACCGAGCGGCCGTCGAGCAGCACCTCGACGAACTGGAAGCCGGAGACGCTCGCCGCGCGCGCGGCGTTGATCTGGGTGTCGCCGGACGTCGCGACCAGCGCGCGCACCGACGGCAAGCGGCGCAGGAACTCACCGAGGTTGCGCGCGCCCGAGCTCTTGATCTGGTCGGCCGTGAACACCTGCACGTTGACCGGCGAGCGCGACAGGTGCTGCTGGCGCTTGCTGCCCACGTCGACCAGCGGGTCCTCGTCGACCAGCCAGATCATCTCCTCGTTGAGCCGGCGCGATTCCGCTTCCTGGGCCCGCGCCGCGGGAACGGCCGCTGCCGCGGCCAGCACGCAGAGCGCCAGCCACACCCGGAGGGCTGCGGTCCCTCGCGGCCGCACCGTTTCATCGCGATCCCGCCCCTGCATCGGCGCTCGACCGTGCACACGGGGTGCCACGGGGTTGACGGTCCAACAGAGGGTAAAATCCCGCGTTTTCGTCATGAGTTGCACGCCGGGCATCATGCGCCGGGCGGCGTCCGAAACGAAAGTGCGCAGTGCGGAAACGAAAGTTGCGGCGTTTGGGATCTCGGGATCGCTGGCGCGGCGGTCCCCGACGCGACAGGCGACGGAACGCGACTACCGCGCCGCGTCCCAGGAACGCTCAGAACCGGATGACGGTGCGGATCGAATCGCCGCGGTGCATCAGCTCGAAGGCGCGGTTGATCTCGCCGAGCGGCAGCTCGTGGGTGATCATCGGATCGATCTCGATCCGCCGCTCCATGTACCAGTCGACGATCTTCGGCACGTCGGTGCGGCCGCGCGCGCCGCCGAACGCCGTGCCCTTCCACACCCGGCCGGTCACGAGCTGGAACGGCCGCGTCGCGATCTCCTCGCCCGCCGCCGCGACCCCGATGATCACGCTCACGCCCCAACCCTTGTGGCAGCACTCGAGCGCCTGGCGCATGGTCTTCACGTTGCCGATGCACTCGAACGAGTAGTCGGCGCCGCCCTTCGTGAGGTTGACCAGGTAGGGCGCCAGCTCGCCTCGCACGTCCGCGGGATTCACGAAGTCGGTGAGCCCGAAGCGCTCGGCGAGTGCCTGGCGCGCCGGATTGAGATCGACGCCCACGATCTGCCGCGCCCCCACGAGCCGCAATCCCTGCACCACGTTGAGCCCGATGCCGCCCAGTCCGAACACCACGGCGCGCGCGCCCGGCTCCACCTTCGCGGTGTTGATCACCGCGCCGATGCCGGTGGTCACGCCGCAGCCGATGTAACAAATCTTGTCGAACGGCGCGTCCTCGCGGATCTTCGCGACCGCGATCTCGGGCAGCACG
>CAZYWA010000659.1:0-4063 GCA_964650975.1 uncultured bacterium | reverse complement strand
GACGATGCGCACGTCGACGGTGAGCGAGCGCTGGCCGCCGACACGCTCGAAGGTGCCGTCCTGGAGCACGCGCAGGAGCCGCACTTGCGCGGCCGCGGGCAGCTCGCCCAGCTCGTCGAGGAAGAGGGTGCCGCCGTCGGCGCGCTCGAACCAGCCCTGTCGGGTGGCGATCGCGCCGGTGAAGCTGCCGCGTTCGTGGCCGAAGAGCTCCGAGTCCACCAGCTCGGGCGGGATCGCACCGCAGTTGACGCGCAGGAACGGGCCGCTGGTGCGCCGCGAGCGGGTGTGGATGGCGCGCGCCAGGACCTCCTTCCCCGAGCCGGTCTCGCCGAGGATCAGCACTGGTGCGTCGGTGGGCGCCACCTGCGCGACGCGCTCCATCACGTCCTTCAAGCCGGCGCTGACGCCGACCACCGACTCGCTGATGTCCTGGCGTTCGAGCCGCGACAGCAATGCGCGGTTGTCGGCCTCGACGGCCTCGCGAAGGCGCGCGAGCTCGTGGAATCGCCGATCGTTGTCGAGCGCCACGGTGAAAGGCTCGAGCAGCGAGCGCACCACGCGCTCGTGGGCCGGGGTGAAGCGCTGCGACCCGTGCGCCACCAGCACCACCACTCCCACCGGGCCTGACTCGTCGAGCAGCGGGCCAGCGATCACCCGGTTGGTGAGACCCTCGGGGACCAGCAGTGCCAAGAGCGGGTCGGCGCTGCCGCCCTTTCCGGAGTGAACCGCGCCGAGTCGGCACCAGGTGACCACTTTCTCGAGATCAGCGCGCGTGCAGCGAGTGCGCGCGCGCACCGGTGCCGCCTCGGCGCCGCACACGCCAGCCGCGACGGTCTCGAGGCGCTCGTGCTCGAGATCGATGCGGCGCACCAGCACCAGATCCAGCGGCAGGCTGCGGGCGAGCACCGGCGCCAGACGCGACACCGACTCGCCGATGTCGATGTGTCGGCACGCTTCGCGCCAGGCGTCGAGGAGGATGGACATTGTCTCTGATCGTAAATCCGTCGAATACAACGGATATATCGATATCCATGAGCGGATTCAAGGGAAAATCCGTCGCATCCGGCGGACCGCGGGCCGCGGCCCATCGAGCGTGAGTGGCGAATATCCCGAAAAGAGCCTGTTTTTAGCGGTTTTTTCTAGAACGGTCCGTTCTCGGCACGGGGGCTGCACAGAGGCGCGCCCGAGCGCGAGGAGTTCCTCATGCACGCCGCGGCCTACCGAGCTTGGATCTCGGGCCGCTCGAGGCTCGAGACCATGTCCACACTCTCCAATCTCCCGAATGCCGCTCCAGTCACCGCGGTCCCGTCGCCGACGATCGAGCTACCGCTCGACGAGATCGCGCGGGCCGTCGCTCAGATCCGCTTCGGCTCGGTGGAGATCGTGATCCACGACTCGCGGGTCGTGCAGATCGAGCGCCGCGAGAAGCTGCGTTTCGACAAGTCGTCGTCCGGCAATGGTGCTTCATCGAACGGCAATGGATCGAACGGCAATGGATCGGGTCCGCGCACGGAGCGCTGAGTCGACCACCGAAGTGGGCCCACTCTCGTCCGACCAGACCGCTGGAGGCTTTCTCTGGACCCCCTTTTCGGGCACCGATCGGTGCCCCAACTCAGCGCGAGCAGACCGGATCCCCGGACGCTCTCGAGACAGGAAGGAGCACGCAACGTCATGAGACTGATCCGGAAATGGACTCCGCTTGGCCTCGCCGCGGCCCTCGCCGTGACGAGCGGCAGCGCGATCGCGGGAACCACCAGCCCGACGACGGCTTCGCCCACGGCGACGCCGTCGGCCGTGGACCCGACCGTCCAGCAGAAGCTCGACGACCTCGACCAGAAGGTGAAGATCCTCGAGCGGCTTCGTGAGAACGACGCCGAGGCGGCGGACGCCAAGAAGGCCGACGCGGTCACCGTCACCGCCAACGCCAAGGATGGCTTCTCGATCAAGAACGCCGACGGCTCGTTCTCGCTCAAGCTCACCGGCCTCATCCAGACCGATCTGCGCACGTACTTCGACGATCCCAAGACCAAGCTCGCCAATACCTTCCTGCCGCGGCGCATCCGCCCGATCGTGGAAGGCACCGTCTACAAGTACTTCGAGTTCCGGCTGGTGCCCGACTTCGGCAACGGCACGGCGGTCCTGCAGGACGGTTACGTCGACGTGAAGCCGCTCCCCGAGCTGAGCCTGCGCACCGGCAAGTTCAAGGCGCCGGTGGGCCTCGAGCGGTTGCAGTCCGACGCCAACACGTTCTTCGTCGAGCCGGCGCTTCCCACCGCACTGGTTCCGAACCGGGACGTGGGTGCCCAGCTCTTCGGCGACATCGGCAGCGGAATCCTCGGCTACCAGGTCGGGCTCTTCAACGGCGTGCCCGACGGCGCGAGCGGCGATATCGACACGTTCGACGACAAGGACGTCGATGCGCGCGTCTACGTCACACCGTTCAAGACCACCGACGTCGACGCGCTCAACGACTTCAACGTGGGATTCGCCGGCTCGTTCGGCACCCAGCACGGCAGCATCAGCTCGCCCAACCTCGCGAGCTACAAGACCTTCGGTCAGAACACGTTCTTCAAGTACAAGAGCGACGCCACGGCCACCACCGCGGCCACCGCCGCCGGAACCGCGTACGCGGTGGGCGGACGCAACCGGCTGACGCCGCAGCTCTACTGGGCCGCCGGCCCCTTCAGCACCCTGGCCGAGTACGTCCGCTCGGCGCAGAAGGTGAAGCTCGACACCAAGGAAGCGACCGTCGACGCCGACGCATGGGCCGCGAGCGTGGGCTTCGTGCTGACCGGCGAGAAGGCGTCGTTCAAGGGCGTCCAGCCCGCGAGTCCGTTCGATCCCGCCGCCGGCAAGTGGGGCGCCTTCGAGCTGGTCGGACGCTACGACCGCCTCGAGATCGACCACGACGCGTTCGATCTCAAGTTCGCGGATCCGGCGAAGTCGGCGCACCTCGCGAAGGAGTGGGGCGTGGGCGCCAACTGGTACCTCACCAAGATCTTCAAGGTGGCGCTCGACTACGGCCGCACCGAGTTCGAGGGCGGCGCCAAGGGCGGTAACCGCGAGCCCGAGAACGCGATCCTGACCCGCTTCCAGGCGCAGTTCTGATCCCGATCAAGGAGATCCACATCATGCTGCGTCGCAATTTCATCCTCGTCGCCGCGCTCGCCGCGGGCGTGGCCGTCGGCCTCGCCACACCGCGCACCGCGCGCGCCGACGACGTCACGTTGCTCAACGTCTCGTACGACCCGACTCGCGAGCTCTACGAGGATTACAACCAGGCCTTCATCGCGCACTGGAAGCAAAAGACCGGTCAGACCGTGAAGATCGAGCAGTCCCACGGCGGATCCGGCAAGCAGGCGAGGGCGGTGATCGACGGGCTCAAGGCCGACGTCGTGACGCTGGCGCTCGCCTACGACATCGACTCGATCGCCGAGAAGGCCAAGCTTCTTCCGGCCAACTGGCAAACCCGCCTTCCCAACAACAGCTCGCCCTACACCTCGACGATCGTGTTCGTGGTGCGCGCCGGGAATCCCAAGGGCATCCACGACTGGAGCGACCTGGTGAAGCCGGGCGTCTCGGTGGTGACGCCGAATCCCAAGACATCGGGCGGCGCGCGCTGGGCCTACCTGGCGGCATGGGGCTACGCGGCACGGCAGCCGGGCGGCAACGACGACAAGGCCAAGGACTTCGTCAGCAGGCTCTACAAGAACGTGCCGGTGCTCGACTCCGGCGCGCGCGGCTCGACCACCACGTTCGTGCAGCGCGAGATCGGCGACGTGCTGCTCGCCTGGGAGAACGAGGCGTTTCTCGCGGTCAACGAGCTCGGCAAGGACAAGCTCGAGATCGTGGTGCCGCCCGAGTCGATCCTCGCCGAGCCGCCGGTCGCGGTGGTCGACAAGGTGGTGGACAAGAAGGACACCCGCAAGATCGCCGAGGAATACGTGGCGTATCTCTACACGCCGGAAGCGCAGGCGATCGCCGCGAAGCATTACTACCGCCCGCGCCTCGCGAGCGCGGCCGCGGCCGGGCCGCGCCTCGCGAGCCTCAAGCTCTTCACCAT
>CAZYWA010000658.1:0-4069 GCA_964650975.1 uncultured bacterium | reverse complement strand
CGGGATCGTTGGTGTTGGAGTTGTTGGGGTTACGGGCGAGCCCACGAGTGAGCGTGAAGCCCGAGATCACGCTGGCCGGTGTCTCCCCCGTCGCGAACCTCACCACCGGAGCGACCATTCCGCCTTGCACGGTGGTGACCGCGGGGCCGCCCGAGCTGGTCACCGTGATCTGCTTGCCTTTGAAATCGAGGTTTTCGTAGTACGTGCCTGGCGCGACGAGAACCGTGTCGCTGGTCGACGCCGCATCGATTCCCGCCTGGATCGTGGGTTGAGCGGAGGGCACCGCGATCGTGGACGCGGAGGCCGCACCGGCCACTCCCAGCCATCCCAGCGCGGATGCGATCGCGACCGAGCGAGCCCGTCTCATGAGGCGCTCCGTCGTCGTCTCGCCGCCAGGTAGATGGCAAACACCGGTCCCGCCGCGTAGATCGCCAGGTTGGCCGCGCGGGCCGCGCTACTCATCGGCGAGCCACGGGGCGAGGTCCCCGAGGCCCCCAGCTCGGCAAAGCTGCCGCACGCGCGCGGCTCGCAAGCGTCGCCGTATCCCGTGAGATCGAGATCGGCCTGATCGGCATTCGCGACCGTGGGGCAGTTGTCGCAGATGTCGCCGACGCCATCGTGGTCCTGATCGGCCTGCGACGCGCCCGCGGTTGCCGGACAGTTGTCGGAGGCGTCGGGAATGCCGTCGTTGTCGTCGTCGGGATCGCAGACGTCGGGGATTCCGTCGTGGTCGGTGTCCCGCGGCGACACGCGGAACACGAGACCCGGCCAGTACTCGTCGATGTACATGTTGCCGGCGTCGTCGAACACCACGTCGATCGGCGTGTCGAGCCGGGTGGCGAAATGCTGGGTCGAGACCACCTGCACGCTTCCGTTGACGGTCGCGACCTTCACACGCTCGATCTTGCCCTTGAGCTTGGGGTCCGCGAATGCGTCCGAATGAAAGAAGGCGATGAACGCGTCGCCCTGGTATCCGCACCAGGTGGTGCCCGTGTAGGTCGTGATGCCGGTCGGGGCTTCGCCTTTCGGATACAGCTGGATCGGCGCGACCGTGCCGCTGTTGGGCGGCGGCTCGCCCCAGTAGGTGGGCCAGCCGTAGTCGCTGCCCTTGACCACCTCGTTGAGCTCGTCCTCGGCCTCCGGCCCGTTGTCGGGTGCCAGCCAGCGGCCGTCGAGCGTGCGGGTGATGTCGGTCGGGTTGCGGAACCCGGTCGCGAAAACGCTCGGCGATCCGGCCGAGGTGATCTTCAAGAAGACGTTGTTGTAGACATCGCCGCCGGCGACGCCGACGAGCAGCGCACCATTAGGCGTGAAGGCCATGCCTTGCACGGAGAACGGAAAGCAGAAGTTGCAGATCCCCGACACGAACGTCTCGCGAAGATCCGCGACGCCGTCGTGGTTGGTGTCGGCGAAACGCTCGATCGTACCGTTGTTCTCCGACACGTAGAGCTTGCCGTCGGGGCCCCAAGCGATGCCGTAGGGCTGGTAGAGATCGTCCGCGAAGGTGCTCACCGTCGCGGGCAGGCCGTGACTGCCGTCGAGCACGCGGACGCGCCCCGTGTGCTCGGTGACGTAAATGCGCCCGTCGGGCCCGACAGCCATGTAAACGGGCAGCTCCAGACCGCTTGCGAAGAGCTCCACCTTGAACTCGCGCGGCACCTGCACCGCTTGCGCGAGATCGGCGCAGTTCGCGTCGACCCCGTCGCAATCCTGATCCCGATCGTCGCCGCAGTAGTCGGTCGCGTTGGGGTGCACTTTCGGGTCGTTGTCGTCGCAATCTCCCTGCGCCGTCGTCCAGCCGTCCCCATCCGCATCGGCGCTGGGATTGCCCGGGGCCTCACACTTCCATCCGGCCTCGGGCGGACAATCCGCGTTGGAATAGCCCGGCCACGTGAGCGCATGGATCTCTTGCAGATTGGTAACGCCGTCTCCATCCGAGTCCATGGATTCGACGTTCTGGATCGCGCAACTGTACGACGTGCACGGCCCGCCGTTTTGGTCGAGTTGCGCCTCGACTGCCTGCCCGTAGGCGTTGCGCTCGCCTCCCACGTCGAAGCCATACGAGGTTCGGTGACACATTCCGCACTGGCTGCGTCCGGTGCCGTCGAAGAGCGTGCCTCGCACGAACGGATAGAGATCGTTGAACGCCTTGCGAATGGCCGGGTAGGCGTGGGCCTCACGCGCGGACGCGCCCAGCATCCACACCGCCGCAACCAGAACCGATACGGCCATCCGGCGACAGCTCATCGGCCGACCTGAAGGCGGGATCGAAGCGAAAGGCATGACGACCATCATGTCACCCGCACGCGCTACCGACCACCGGGGGCGCGGAGCACCCGACGACGCACGAATGACGGTTCGATCGACATCGCAGTCTTCGGTCCGAGCCTTTGACCAGGTACCTGGCGGTGATGCACGATCGGATCTCGGACGTCCGGCGCTCAGCTTGCGCGCCGATCGTGCTTGATCGGGGGGACTCATGAGGCTCTGGGCAAGGACGCTGGGGTTCGCGCTGCTGGCGTCGAGCTTTGCGGGCGCCGCCACCGCCGAGACGTTTCACTCGGTGCTGGTCCCCTCGGCGCCAGCGCCCGGAAGCGCGAATCGCCTCGACTTCACGGCGCGCGCGATCGAGCTCGGCTTGCAGGCGAACGGCACCACGCAGCTGCAACCCAGCAGCTTTTTCGAGATCGACTACGACTCGACCTCGCACGCACTCACCACAGCCAACGTGTCGCTGGTCGGCACGGACGTCACGGTGCTCGGGTTGCCGCTCACCGATCTGCTGCTCTACGTGGGCTCGGCGACGACGCAGGTGAATCCCGCGACCGGTGCGTTCGACTATCCGAACGACGCGTTCACCTTCTCCGGCTGCCTGCTCGGGGGCTGCGTCAGCAACGGGGGCACGATCGACTTCCCCGGCACGCTCTCCATCTCCGGTCCGGTCCCGCTCGGTCCCATCACGCTTCGCGTCACGGCCGCGGTGCCCGTCGACGTCACCTTCCAGCTCTATCTCGGCCTCCCGCCGCCGTTGCAATACCTGACCCTCCAGGTGACCGGCACGTTGCACCTCGACCTGGTGAGCCAGGTACCGGTCCTCCCCGACGGAATCATCGCGGGAAAGGTCGGCGTTCCGTCGTTGAAACCGGGCCAGGTGGACCCGGTCGATGGCGCCTTCGTCGGCATCGCCGGATACCAGACGGTGACGCGCGGCGGCGGGAGGTTCACGCTCCCGACTTGGCCCTCGCAACCCAATCCCACCTTCGCGTATGCGGCACTCCAGTGCGGCCAGTCCTACCTGGCCGGCCGCTCGGATCTGGTGCCGTTCAACCCCAACGGCATGGACCTGGGGACCATCTTGCTCAGGGGAGAGCCGGGGCACTTCGCGCCGGCGGTCGATGTCGCCGTCGGGACCGGCGCGACCAAGCTGGTCGCGGCGGCCCATCTCGATCGCGATACCAACCTCGATCTGGTCGTCGCGCTGGATACCGGGAGCGGCTCCGACCAGCTCCAGATCCTGCGCGGAACGGGCCATGGCGGCTTCGCGCTCGGGCCGCGGATCGACGCACAGGGGAAGATTCCCGGCGATCTCTTCGCGTCGGACGGGTACCAAGAGTCGATCATCGCGTATCCGAACCCGACTCAGGGCGCGGTTTCGGTTCTCTTCGGCTATGAGCGCGGTTTGGGATTCGCCGGGCCGTTTCACACGCCCGTCGGAGGCGCGCCCAAGCACATGCGCGCCGCCAACGTCACCAAGCCACAAGGACCGGACCTGCTGGTGGTCGTCGCTGGCACCGGCGGCGACGGCGACCGGTTGGTTCGCGTTCCCTCGACCAAGCCCGGCACCTGGGGCACGCCGCAGACGCTCTACACGGCGAGCGGCGCGCTCGGGGCCGTGGAAGTGGCCCGCATCCAGGACGACGGTTTCGACGACGTCCTCGTCGGCGACTCCGCCAACTCGCGCTGTTTGCTCTTCCTCTCGAACGGCCCCGACACGTTCGCGGCGCCGACTCCGACGGCCTGTCCCGGTTCCGTCGATGCGACCGATCTCATGGACGTGGATGGAGACGGC
>CAZYWA010000657.1:0-4071 GCA_964650975.1 uncultured bacterium | reverse complement strand
CGGAAATATCCGCGGCGCCTAACCCACGATGCGCGCCGCGTGGAGCTGGATGTAGTCGACGATCTGCTTGAGCTCCGCCGGCTTCACCAGATCGACCTTGTTGAGCACGAACACCAGCGAGCGCTTCCAGCGCCCGCGGATCAGTTCCAGGAATTGCCGCTCGCTGTCGGAGAGCGGCCGGTCGGTGGAGGTCACGAACAGGATCAGGTCCGCGTTCGGGATGTAGTCCTCGACGATCTTCTGGTGCGCCTTGGTGATCGAGTTGGTGCCGGGCGTGTCGACCAGGTTCACGTCGCGCAGGAACGGCGTGGGATGGCGGATCTCGATCACGTTCTCGTCGGGCGCCGCGCGGCCGCGCTCGTCGCCGTGACAGACCAGCGTGATCCGGTCGGTGGTCGGCACCACGCCCGTGGCGAGGATCGACTCGCCGAGCAGCGCATTGATGAGGCTCGACTTCCCCGAGTTGTACTCGCCGACCACCACCACCAGGAACGGGCGTCCGAGCGCCTCCAGAGCGCCGCCGATCCGGGCGCGGTCGCCCGGCCGGTCGAGCGAGTCGAAGAACTTGCTCGCGTCCTCGAGAATGCCGCGCTCGGCCGAGACCAGCGGCTGGAACGGTTCGAGTACGGTCCACATGGGAGGGCCGCGGCGAGGCTGTCAGGCGCCCCCGCGATGGTCAACCCGTGCTCACGCAGCCGACGTCCGGCGCTGCGCTTGCCCGATGTCCCAATCCGCCTGCAGGTGCATCCAGGACCGTGCGGTGGTGCCGAAGCGCTTGGCGAGACGCAAGGCCGTGTCCGCGGTGACACCCCGTTTGCCGAGGATGATCTCGTTCAGCCGGTTGAGGGAGATCCCGAGCTGACGAGCCGCTTCGACCTGGGTCAGACCGAGCGGCTTCAAGAACTCTTCGAGGAGCATCTCGCCTGGATGGATCGCCGGACCGGCAAGCGCCGGATCACGAATGATAGTCCTCGCAGGAGACCTCGTAGGCATGGTTACCCTCCCACCGGAACGTGATGCGGTACTGGTCGTTGACCCGGATGCTGTGGCGCCCACGCTGATCCCCCTTCAGCGCCTCGAGCCGGTTGCCCGGCGGGCTCGCGAGGTCGAGGAGCTGCTGGGCCACGTCGAGCCACTTGAGCTTGCGCTTGACTGCGGGCCACAGCACGGTCGGGATTCGCCGCGCCGCTCGTGTCGACCGCTCCGCGAAGAGATCGGCGGTGGTCTCGTCCGCGAACGACTGAATCATCCAAGATTACACGATACCCGTTGAACGTGGCTCTCACAATCGTCTCTCGCCCAGCGGTTCTTGACGCCCGGCGGGACACCGGAAGATCGCGTGCCGAGTGTTGCCGTTCCGGTCGGTCTTGACGATGTGAATCGAGTCCATGGCGCCGCAAAAGAGCGTCGGACAGGTGATCCCGATGCTTTGCACGCCCGCGAGGAGGAATCCGCCGTCGGCCGTCGGGAGGCCGGCGGCAGCGTAGTCGGTGCGCGCTGCAGAGGATGCGACGTATGTGCGCGTCCAGCTCGTCCCGCTCGACGCCTCGATCCGCATCCCGACCAGACCCGGCGCCACACCCACCGCACCCGCCAGGATCGCGCCGCCGCTGGGAGTGGCCGCCGCCCGATCGACGCTCGTCGAATCAAGAGCTGAAGGACGCGCGCGCCAAAGCGGCGTACCGTTCGCCGCGACCTGGATCGCCTCGACCGGCGAGACCAACGCACCTGGATTGGGAAGCCCGAAGAAGAGAAAGCGCCCTCGCCCAGCGGAGATCGCCGAACGGAATGGCTTCACTGGTCAGCGCACGTCGCCGCTCGGACCGATGCGGATGGCCATGTCCTCGTAGCTGACGAGCCGGGCGCCGCCATCCGCCGCCGGCACGACGAGACCGTACTGGCAGCCGGTTCGATCGAAGACCTCGTTCCGGGCGACCGAACCGTCCAGCCTGAGGGTCATCGCGAAATCGAGAGATTCCGATGTGCCTGGAGTGGGGAACCCGGAAGGCTCGAAGCATCCCAGAATGAGGAACCCGCCCGGCCCCTGCGGCTGGATCGCATACAAGCCAGCGGTCAGCGGCACGTCACGACCAGGCCCCTCGATCAAGGCCTGCCACTTGGAGACCGGCGCCAAACTCTCGGTCGACTCGCGACTCACCATTTGCGCGATCGCCGACGACGTGCGCGCTCCGGGAAACACGGCGGAGGCGGCGGCGAAGCCCATCAACCAGCCCAACCCGCTGCGTCGCATCGGCGGTTCCTCCCGCATCGGCCGTTCGAGGTTCCTTTTGCCAGACCGATGTCACACCAGCAATCGCCAGGTTCTGACGCCCCGCGTCTTCGCCGGAAGGGCCCGCGACGATTCTTTTTTCTTCCCCTCGCCCCCCGGCATGGGGTAGCGTCGCCGCGCCCTATCTCCCGGGGGACGGATGCGCGCCAGCTTTTCGAGATCGTTGCCGTTGCTTCTAACCACCGTGGCGCTGGCCACGGGCTGCGCCGAGCATACGAACGTCGCTCGAGCACTGCTGAGCCCCCCGGGGGACAGCCGGCAGCCCACCATCGTCGTTCGGCCCGACACCGCGGCCTCGAACGCGCGCACCCTGATCGGACCGGCCTACCACTCGCCGGTCCTCGGCGACGTCGGCTCGAGCTCGTTCCGCATCGAGCGCGACGCAGACGCGGCCGCCAGCTCCGTCGCGCCCGTTCGCGTGATGCTGGCGCTCGCGAACGGTCCATTCCAGGTGTGGTCGCCGGCCGATCTCGAGGTCGAGCTCTATCCCGGCGACCGGCCGACCTCGTGGAGCAACCGCCTCGCGATCAACGCCCACGGCGACACCCTCGTGGTCGACGGCCAGCAAGTGGGCTCCGACATCCGCCTGCGCTCGACCGGCTCCGACCTCGGCGTCCAGCTCCAGGGCAAGCGCTACGCCGGCGACCTCCGCTTCCTGGCCGAGAACGGCAAAGTCCGCATCATCAACGAGCTGCCCCTCGAGGAGTACCTGCGCGGCGTGGTCCCCGCCGAAGTCTCCCCCACCTGGCAGCCCGAAGCGCTCAAGACCATCGCCGTCGCCGCCCGCACCTACGCGCTCTTCCAGATGGAACAGAGCTCGAACCGCGGCTGGGACGTCACCGACACCATCGACACCCAGGTCTACGGCGGCCTCTCCGCGGCCGACCCGCGGAGCGATCGCGCCGTCCGCGACACCGAAGGCCAGATCCTGATCTACGACGGCGCCCCGATCCTCGCCACCTACCACGCCTCGAGCGGCGGCCACACCGAGGACGCGAGCCGCGTGTGGTCGAAGGACGTGCCCTACCTGCGCGCCCAGGTCGACCCCGCGCCCGACGCCAACACCGCGCCGTGGCGCGCCAGCGTCGCGATGAAGGAAATCGAGCGGCTGCTCAAGTCGATCGGCTACCGCGTCAGCAAGATCTCCGACGTCTCGGTGATCGAGCGCACGCCGTCGGGCCGCGCCGAGACCGTCCGCGTCCGCCACTCGCGCGGCTTCATCGACCTCGCGGCCGCCAAGCTCAAGGCCCTGCTCGGCGGGCAGCGCATCCACTCGACACTGTTCCAGATCGCGCGCACCAAGACCGCGGTCCTCTTCAGCGGCAAGGGCTACGGCCACGGCGTGGGCCTCTCGCAGCTCGGCGCGGCCTCGCTCGCGAACGACGGGGTCGCGTACCAGCAGATCCTGTACGCGTACTACCCGGGCACGCAGCTCGCGCACTTGCAGTAAGCGGCGGCGCCCCTCCGGGCGGCAGACGGCACCACCGAACCAGCGCTGAGGGTCCGCGGTAAGGACCCGACGCGCCGTGCGTAGTCCGCTGATCGAAATCAGCCACTTCACTCGCGCCTCCGGCGGAATCCCGTCTACCATCGCCGCGGAACATCGCGTCGAAACTGGTCACCAAGCTTCCACGTTGCGCGGCGAATCTTCTACGTCGACGCCCTCGCGACGAAGACCTTCGGCGAGCAAGCGCGATGGTCCGCTGTCGACCGACTGAGAAGGTGTGGACAAAATCGAATCATTGTTCGAAGTGCTTCATCCAAACCGAGCTCGTGCTGTT
>CAZYWA010000656.1:0-4076 GCA_964650975.1 uncultured bacterium | reverse complement strand
AGCCGACTCGGGGGTGGGGCCCCGGCCGGATTCACTCCGGACGGGGCGGGGGGCTTGAAAAGCCCCCCGGGAGAACAACGTGATCGACTTCGAGCTCAGCGACTCGCAAAAGAACATCCGTGAGATGGTGCGCTGGTTCGCGCGCGAGGAAGTCCGTCCCATCGCGCTCGAATCCGACAAGAACCACGAGGTGCCGCTCGAGTTCCTGAAGAAATCGATGGCGCTGGGCCTGGGCTCCGGCACCCGTCCCAAGGCGCTCGGCGGCGACGGCGAGGGCGCCGGCGAGGAGAAGGACGCGAAGGGCACCAAGCAAGGGAATCGCGTGTCGATCATCCTCGGCGAAGAAATCGCCTGGGGCGATCCGGCCGTGGTGCTGTGCTTCCCAGGTCCCGGGCTTGGCGGGCCGCCGGTTCAGTTCACCGGTACTCCCGAGCAGAAGCGCCGCGCATTCGGGATCTTCAAGAGCGACGACGTGCCGCGCTGGGGCGCTTACGCGCTCACCGAGCCGGCCGCCGGGTCCGATGTCGCCGGGATCCAGGCGACCGCACGCAAGGATGGCAACCACTACATCCTGAACGGCCGCAAGTGCTTCATCACCAACGGCGGGCGCGCCACCTGGAACGTGGTGTTCGCCACGGTCGACAAGACCCAGGGCCGCGCCGGACATCGGGCGTTCCTGGTGTTCAAGGACACGCCCGGATTCTCGGTCGGAAAGATCGAGGACAAGCTCGGGCTCCGCGCGTCGGAGACCGCCGAGCTGGTGCTCGAGGACTGCAAGGTGCACGTCGACGACCTCTTGGGCGGCGAAGCGCATTACGAGAGCGCCAACAAGGGTGGTTTCACCACGGCCATGAAGACCTTCGACTCGACGCGGCCGATGGTGGCCGCGATGGCGGTGGGCATCGCGCGCGCCGCGTACGACGTGGTGCGCGACCACATTCGCGAGAACTATCTCCTGAGCCGCCCGATCGCCCGCTACCACGTGCTCGCGGACCTGATCGCGACGATGGAGCGCAAGATCACCGCCGCGCGGCTCATGTGCTGGCGCGCCGCGTGGATGGCCGACGAGGGCATCCCCAACTCCAAGGAAGCGTCGATGTCGAAGGCCTACGCGGCGCAGGTCGCGAGCTGGGCCTGCACCGAGGCGGTCGGTCTGATGGGCCACCTCGGCACCTATCACGCGAACCTGGTCGAGAAGCTCTACCGGGACGTGAAGGTCTACGACATCTTCGAAGGCACCGGTCAGGTGCAGCGAATCGTGATCTCGCGGCGGCTATTGAAGGGCCTTTGAGGCCACTTGTTCATGCCGCTTTCGGCATCGCCGATGTTTCCTCGGGGGTCTTTTCAAGCCCCCCGCCCCAAAAAAGGCGCGGCTTTTTTGGGGCCCCACCCCCGAGTCGGCTCGCTTCGCTCGCCGCGCGCCTGCGGCGCGGTTCCGTCTTCGACGCCCTTTGACCACTGATCGCGTCGGGCGGGGATCGCGCTCGTGAAGGCCGATCGACGTCTGCTAGCGGCGGTCGCCTGCCTGGCGGCGGCGGTGCTGTCGCTCGAGATCGTGCTGACGCGGATCTTCAGCGTCACGACCCAGTACCACTTCGCGTTCCTGAGCGTGTCGCTGGCGCTCTTCGGCCTCTCGGCGGGCGGGCTCGCGGTGCGGCTCGCGCCAGGGCTCTTCCCGCCCGAGCGAGCGCGGGAGCGAATGGCCGCGGCTGCCTGCGTCGCGGCGGTCTCGGTTCCGGTGGTGCTCGGTCTGGTGCACTCGTTGCGCGTGTCGAATCGCGCGCTGCCGATCTTTCTGCTGGCGCCGGCCCTGCCCTTCACCGCGTCGGGGCTGGCGCTCGCGATCGGCTACGCGGCCGCGGCGCGCGACGCCGGTCGCGTGTACGCCGCTGACCTGGCGGGCGCGGCGCTCGGCTGCGCGCTCGCGGCACTGGCACTGCGCGAGCTGGGCGGACCCGCGGCCATGCTCGCGACCGGGCTCTTGCCGTGCATCGCGGCGTTCATCGTGGCACCGGCTCCGCTCCGGCGAGTCGCCGGCATCGCCGGTGGACTGATGGCCGGGCTCATCGTGCTCGCGTGGAGCGGGCACGGGTTCCGCGTCGACGCGCACAAGACACCCTGGGACACGACTCGCGAGTACGAGGCGTGGAACAGCTTCTCGCGCATCGCCGTGATGCCCATGCCGCCCTCGATCCCGCCCGGCTGGAGCCTCGACAGCCGTCCGTTCGCGCCGCCGCCGCCGATCAAGCTGCTCAACATCGACGGCGACGCGGGCACGATCCTGGTCGGCGCCGGCACCGGGCAAGGGAGCCTCGAGTTCCTGTCCCGCGACGTGACGGCGGTGGCGCTCGACCTGCTGCCGCCGCGCGGCTCGGTCCTCGTGGTGGGCGCCGGCGGCGGAAAGGACATCGTCGCGGCGCGCGAGGCGGGTGCGTCTCACGTGACCGCCGTCGAGGTGAATCCGCTCATCGAGCGCACCGTGAACGACGTCTACGGCTCGTTCACCGGGCGGCCGTATCGATTGCCGGGCGTGCGATCGGTGATCGCCGACGCGCGCAGCTTCCTGGCGCTCGACCGCCGTAGCTACGACCTGGTGCTGCTCGGCCTGGTCGACTCGTGGTCGGCGACCGCCGCGGGCGCCTTCTTCCTGACCGAAAACCACCTTTACACCACCGACGCGCTGGGCGCCTATCTCGACCGGCTGGCACCCGGCGGAATGGCGAGCATCAGCCGCTGGTATTTCGAGAGCCAGCCGGCGGAGACGCTGCGCGTGGCGGTCTCCGCCCGGGTGACGCTCGAGGCGCGCGGCGTCGCTGATCCGTGGCGGCACGTGGTGGTGCTGGGCCGCGCCGCGCCGGCGCTGCGCGCGGGGCTGGGAGTGGGCGTGGTGCTGATCCGCCCGCGGGCCTTCGGCGACGACGAGCTCGCGCGCATCGAGCGGCTCTCGCGCGAGCGCGGGATCGAGGTGCTGTTCTCGCCGAGCGGCACCGCGAATCCCACGTTCGACCGGTTCCTGCGCACTCCGAAGCTCGGCCGCGAGCTCGCGGCCTACCCGCTCGACGTGAGCCCGGTGAGCGACGATCGCCCGTTCTTCTTCCAGATGCTGAGGCTCCGCGACTTCTTGGACCGCGCCAAGATCACCAGCCTCTGGCCCTGGGCCACGCTGCCGACGCTGACGCTGGTGGTCCTGGCGACCGCATCCGCGGCGCTCGCCGCCGCGTCGTTGCTGGTGCCGCTGGTCTCGGCGCGAGGAGGGCGTCGTTCGAGCCTGCGCACGCTGGTTCCCTTCGCGTGCCTGGGTGCCTCGTTCTTCTTCGTCGAGGTGGCGCTGATCGAACGGCTGGTGCTGCTCGTCGGGCAGCCGACGCGGGCGCTGGTCGTGGTACTCGCGCTGCTGCTTTTCGGAACGGCGATCGGCGGCCGGCTCACCCGCGCCATTCCCGCACGCGATCTCTCGTGGGCTTTCGCGCGGCGGGCCCGAGCGGCCGTGGTGCTGGCGCTCGGTCTGGCGCTGCTGCTGCCGTTCGCGGTGCATCGGCTGCTGCCCTTCCCCGACGCGCTCCGCACCGCCGCCGCGGCGCTCACCTGTCTCGCGACCGGAGTCGTGCTCGGCATGCCCATGCCCATCCTGCTCCGCGACCTGGCCGAGCGTCGCGGCGCGCTCGTCCCCTGGGCGTGGGCCGTGAACGGTGCGTTCGGCGTGGCGGCGTCGGTCTACGCGCTGCTCGCCGCGATGGGCCTCGGGTTCCGGATGGTGCTGGTGCTGGGAGCGCTCGGCTACGCGCTGGCCGCGCGCACCGCGCGCGCTGACCGGTCAGGGAGCGGGAACGGGGCGTGACGGATCGATGGCCCGGATCGCCCGCGCCACGTGATAGGCGACCGCGCCGTTGGTGTCGTGGCTCGCGGAGTCGAGTGCCGGGAGTGCGGCGGCCGCGTCCGGCCCCAGGTCGTGAAGCGCGAGCGCGGTCTCGAGCCTCACTCCCGGATCGGTGTCGACGAGGCATTTCGCCAAGGCGGGCACCGACTGCTTGGCGACGGCGCCGAGCCGCCCGATCGCGTACGCCACTCCCTTGCGC
>CAZYWA010000655.1:0-4077 GCA_964650975.1 uncultured bacterium | reverse complement strand
AACTTCGCGCCCTACGGCTACCACTACGACGGCGACGACGGGTTCCTGGTGGGCGGCTCGATCGGATCCCTCTATCGCGAGATCCCGAACTACATCGACGGCCTGGCGGCGATGCAGCCGAGCGGCAAGACGTTGGTGCTGATGCTGGTGAACCGCAACCGCTCGCTGACCATTCCGGCCGACCTGAACCTGGGCACCTATACGCCTGCCGCGACCGGCACCCAGGTGGTGCTCAATGGCGCCGACGTGGGCTCGAACAACGATCCGGAGAACTCGAGCGGCGGCGCCCCGGAAGTCGTGCCGGTCACCTCGTCGCTCCCGGGCGTTGCCTCCCAGTTCACCTACAACATGCCGCCGCACTCGGTGGTGTTCCTGGTGTTGCCCAAGTCGGGGTCGGATCCCAATGCGCCGAGCGCCGCGTCGGCGCTACAGGCGAACGTCGCGGGAAGCAACATCAGCCTTTCGTGGGCGGCGAGCCCGAGCGGCGACGTCGCTGGCTACAACGTGTACCGGAGCGTCATGAGCAGCGGGCCCTACAACCGGAAGATCAACTCGAGCACGGTCGTGGGCACCAACTATCTCGACACCACCGCCGAGCGCGGCACCACCGAGTACTACGCCGTGCGCTCGCTGGACACCGACGGGCACGAGGCCGTGTTCTCGAACACCGCGTCGGCGACCGTTCCGGGCCAGGGCCCGGTGGCCGCGACTCCGTCGTCGGTGACGGTGAACTTCGGCACTTCCACGGGCGATGGGGTGAGCGCACTGGCGATCGCCGACGCGACCTACTTCTCGGTGGCCGGTGCCAGCAACAAGCTCGATTTCGAGGCGGCATTCACGTTGCCGCTCACGTCGGCGCCCACCGCATTGGCGGTCTACTTCAACGGCACCTGGACCGGCGGATCCGCGGCAACCGTGCATCTCTGGGGCTGGGACTGGGGCTCGTCGGCCTGGGTGGAGCTGGTCAACCGCGCCGATCCCAAGAATTTCCCCAGCCGGCTCATCTGGGGCACGGTCAAATTGGCGGAGCTCTCGAAGTTCGTGAACGGTTCGCGCCAGATCAAGGCGCGGATCACCGTCGACTCGCCCAGCACCTCGACGCTCAAGGCCGACTACTTCGGGGTCCAGGGTCGCGTCTGAGCAAGGCGGTCAGTCGAGTCGGACCGACACGCTGCGAAGCGGAGCGGCGGCTCGTCCGCGCTGCTCGAGCGCTGCCACGTCGACGTCGGCCACTTTGATCTCGAGCTCGTGGACACCTGGATCGGAGCGCAGCACGTAGCCGCTCGCTGGCATCCACTCGAGCTCGTGCGGCTCGAGCTGGATCGTCGCATGCTGGCCGGTGCTGCGGTCGCTCACCTCGAGGGTGAGCGGGAAGTCGACGCTTTCGGCGAGGGTAACGCGCACCCACAGAGTCCCGGAATGCGGGAAGTAGCGCCGGACGTGCAGCGTGCCTCGCGGCGTGACGGTGCAATCGATGAGCTCACCAGGCTCGATGACCGGCACCAGCTCGAGATCGGCGCCCGAGCCCGATGGCTGCAAGCTCAACCGAGCCCGTCCCTCGAACGAGATCCACCAGGCCGGAGGCGAGGACTCGACCGGAAACCCGCTGTCGTCTCGGCCGTCGAGGCCGAGCCCTCGGGGGGTGAACGAGTGGCGGCCGCCGAGCCTGGCGAAGAAGGTCGTGAGCCGGGTCGTGAACACCGGCCATGCCACGTCATCCTCCGCGCCGGCGGCGCCGCTGGCGGTGGTGGCGGCCAGGTGCACCGCTTCGCCGGCGAATCGATCGTCGATCCTCGAGATCCACACGGTCCCGCCAGCGGCGCGGACCGGCACCGTGAGGGACGCGTACCGCCCGAGGTGCCGCAAGGGCTCTCCCCACCGAGGATCGAGCAACGGCGTTCCGTCGGCTCGCTCGCTCCACACCAGCCACTTCCGGCCCGGAACCGTGAACAGGTCGTGGAGGCTCGAAACCGAGTCGATCGGATCGACCTCGATACCGGGAACGGGTCCCGCGCACGCCGCGGGAAGTCCGTCGTCGGAGAGGAATCGGCCGCCGTCGGCATGTCGCAGTAGCGCGCAAGGTCCGGTCGAGCGAGAAGCCGGGAAGCGCACCATCGCGAGCTGCGAGCCGGCCGTGGGCCGATCGCCGTGCAGGTCGTCGCGCGGACGCTCGACCCAGTACCACGGCATGATCCACGAGCTCGGAGCGTCGAGCACCACGATCTCGCCAGACCTCCCCATGCGCGCGAGTTGCCGGGCCGCGGCCGCGAACGGCGGTGAATCGGGTACCAGGCGCAGCATCAGCCGAGGCAGCGCCACCGGCAGCATCAGCGCCAGCGCGAGAGCGGTGGTGAGCGAGGCGCGCCACGCTGGAGAGGTCCAGCGATTCCGGATCGGATGAAGCAGTCCGCGGCCCGCGAGGACCGCCGCGGCGGTGGAGGTCGCGAGCAGGAATCGCCCCTCGAGCCGAACCAGGCCCAGCGCCGCCACGACCGCACCGATCACGAACGGCATGAGGATGCCGCCCAGCGCGATCCCTCGCGCCAGCCAACCGCTCGGGCCGGGAGCGAGCCAGCCGGCGATCGCGATCGAGATCCAGGCGCCGGCAACCACCCAGTCCCAGCGCGGCTCGGGCCATCGCAACGCACCCTCGGGCGCCCAGGTGAACCAACTCGCTTCACGAGCCCAGGTGGGCCACGAGGTGAGCGCGTCCGCGCCGCCGGCGGTCGACCACGAGTCGGCGAGCGCGGGAAGCCAGCCGAGCGCGTACCCCAAGAGGCACGGAAGCATGGCGCGACGGGCCGAGCCTCGCGGCGTGAGCGGCATCACCATCGTGAGCTGCGCCATCAGCAGCATCGGGGTGCGCGGCTCGGTGAAGCCGGCGACCGCGCCGAGGGCCAGGGCCGCGAGCAGCGCCCGCTTGCCGCGCAAGGCTCCCGCCGCGGCCGCGTCGGCGAGCGTCAGGCCGGCTAGCGATTCGGTGAGCCAGGGAGCGAGAGGATCGCCTGCGTGCGATGCCGTGCGCAGCCAGGTCGGCGAGCCGGCCAGCAGCAGTGCCGCCGCGGCACCAGCCGGCAGCCCGAAGAGACGCCGGCCGAGCCGGAACGCGAGCAGCGTGCCGAGCCCCAGCACCGCCGCGGACAGCATTCGCGCGCCCGCGATGCCGCCGATCCGGAACGCGGCTCGCGTGAGGAGCGGCCAGAGCGGCGGACCGACCCGATCCGCGCGCAGCGCCGAGAGCCACGAGCCGTCCGGCTCGCTCGCGTAGTGGATCGCGACCGATTCGTCGACGTCGAGCGGCGAGCTGTCGAGCCAGATCAGCGGAGCGGCGACCGCCACGGCGGCCGCGATCCAGCAAACCAGGGACGCCAGGGCGCTGCGTGGCGCGCGCTTGAGCTCGATCTCGACGAGCGGTCGAGGGTCCGGTTGCCCAGCGCCGACGGGTCCGTCGGTGGCGGGTACCGGAGCGGTTGCCATGGAGCGGCGGATCTCGGCTCAGCGCCGCCGTCGCAGGCGAACGTGAGCCGCGCGGGTCTCGAGCTTCTTCACTTCCGACATGCGCTCGGGATGCGCGCGGCTGATCGCCGCGGCGAGCAAGTCGAGGCTCAGCCCGAGGCCCGCGTGGCTCAGGCCGTGAAGCTGCTCCTGGAGAGCGACGAGCCGGCGGAGCACCGGGATCGCCTGCGCATAGCGGCTCTGGCGGCGCTGCGCGTAGGCGAGCTCCTGGAGCGCTCGCTCGACCTCGACCGATGCGTCTCCGTGCAGCCGCTCCGCCCACTCGAGGGCGCGCGCGGCGATCTGCTCGAGTCGCGCGAAATCGGACGAAGCGCTGGCGTTCCGCGCCTCGCGCCAGACGTCCGCGAGCGCCGCGGCCGACGGGTCGGCTGGCCCTGGCGCCGCGTCGTTGCGCGGTGGCGCGGGCGGCGAGGGATCGTTCACGGTGGGCCGCAACCGAGGATCGTGCCGAGAGCGCCGCGTGCCGGCCGCTCGTTCCGGTATCTCACTCAAGCAAGGGCGGGGTCAACGCCCAGCGCGTTTCCGGCCAGCGTGCTTCCGGATTGCAGCGCTCGCGAGCCG
>CAZYWA010000654.1:0-4098 GCA_964650975.1 uncultured bacterium | reverse complement strand
TCGGGGCCCCACCCCCAAGTCGGCTCGCTTTGCTCGCCGCGCGCCTGCGGCGCGGGGCTTCTGCATCGCCCCACCGCCGCTCGTGCGCCAATGGATTCACAAACTGAGGAGAGTCCGCGGCCGCGATCCGGCGGCCGAGGGGGCGATCCGAGCGTCGAGCCCGGCTTACTTCGCGCGGCCGACGCTGAACACGAAGCGGGAATCGCCGGCCACGATCTCGTCGCCGTTGTGGAGGGCGTACTCCTCCACCTCGGAGCCGTTGAGATAGGTGCCGTTGCTCGACTCGAGATCCTGGATCCGGAACTCGAGGTTCCGGTAGGTGATCTGGAAATGGCGTCGCGACATCGCCGGGTCCACGATGCGGATGTCGGCGACCTCGCCGCGGCCCACGACGCTCGCCGTGGCGGCGAGCTGGAATTCGTCCTTGCCGGCCGGGCTGTCGACCAGCTTGAGCAGCGCCGCCAGATTGGGCGGAATGCGCAGATCCTCCGCGCTCAACGGGCGCTTCTCCATCGAGATCGTGGTGCGTCGGGCGCGGGTTCCAGCAGCCATGGGTCTCTCGCGGGCCTCCGTTGGGCTCCCAAGGAGGGTAATCCCAACGGCCGCCCCGGCTCAACTGAATCTCCCGGGGGGCTGTTCCAGCCCCCCGCCCCGGTCGAAGTGAATTCGACCGGGGCCCCACCCCCAAGTCGGCTCGGGTCGCTCGCCGCGCGCCTGCGGCGCGGTGCTTCTGCATCGACCCACCGCCGCAACGGACTGCGCCAATCGATTCACAAACTCCGAGGCACCTGAAGCAGCCCGGAGGTGGCTCGCGAGCCGCGTTTGATGCTGTAGCGGCAGCCGTGCTAGCCCTGAATTCGAGCACTCGCTCCGGATCCGATCCCTGGTTGGCGGCCGTAGTCCTTTCCGACGTGTCGAGCACATCCCTCACCGTGACTTCCCGCGCGCCGATCCTCCGGCCGCTCGCGAGGCGGCTCGCCTTGATCGCGGCCATGCTCGGGATGAGTGCCTGGGCGGCGCCGCGCGCCGGGGCTCACTCCCTTGGCCCCAAGTTCTTCTCGCAGCAGCTCGACGTGAAGCTCGATCCCGAGTGGCTGCGCATCGTCTACACGGTCGAGGTGCCGACCTCGGTGCTGCAGCGCGAGTTCATCGATACCGCGCGCGACAAGCCCGACGCGGCGCCCGCCGAGCTGCGCGAGGAATTCAAGCGCTCCAAGGTCGACGCGCTGCGCACCGGCCTCGACGTGTCGCTCAACCGCCAGCATCTGACCCTCGAGGACGATCCCGACACCGGACGCGAGTCGCGTCCCAACGACATGTACTTCCAGCTCTACCGCTACACGCTGCGCGCGCGGGTGAGCGGCAAGCTCGCCGACCAGAACACGCTCGCGATCCGCAACCGGAACTACGAGGGCGAGGAGACGCTCTACTCCGAGCACGTCGAGCTGACGACTGGCCTGGGCGAGTTCCACACCGGGCTCGAGGACGATCAGCGCTTCTTCCTTGACTCGCGCACCGGCATCAAGTGGTACCCGTCGCCGGATCACCGGAACCTGAGCATCGCGTTCACCGGAGCGGGCGTGAAGCTCGGCGGCACCGCGGCCGCCGGCGCGGCGCCCGGTGCCGCGATCCCGACGATGGGCGGCACCAAGGACGAGAAAGGCAAGGCGCGCACCACCGCCGAGGTCGGGCGGATGGAGTCCTACCTGGGCGCCGAGAAGCTGAGCTTCACGCTGATCGTGGTGGGCCTCGCGGTGGCGTTCTTCCTGGGCTGCGGCCACGCGCTCTCGCCAGGGCACGGCAAGACCGTGGTCGCCGCGTACCTGGTGGGCTCGAAAGGCCGCATTCGCGACGCCGTGTTCCTCGGCACGGTGGTGACCGCCACGCACACCTCGGTGGTGATCCTGCTCGGCATCGTGACGCTCAGCCTGTCGCAGTTCATCCTCCCCGAGACGCTTTATCCGTACCTCGCGTTCACCTCGGGTGCGCTGATCGTGGGGCTGGGAATCTGGATGCTGCTGATCCGGTTGCGCGCGCTGTTCGGCCCCGGAGGCTTCGACCCGCACGACCACTCGCACGATCACGGCGCGCACGATCACGACCACGATCACCCGCACGATCACGATCATTCACACGATCACGACCACGGCGACCACGACCACGATCATGGACACGCCCATGCGCACGATCCGGCGATGGGCCACGATCACGCCGACGACCATTCACACGCCGATCACGACCACGACCATGGGCATCCCCCTGGCTATCACGATCACGGCGACGGCCACGGCCACGCGCACTTCCCCGATCCGTCGCAGCCGGTGACCCTGCGCAGCCTGCTGTCGCTCGGCATCTCGGGCGGCATGGTGCCGTGCCCGTCGGCGCTGGTGGTGCTGCTCGCCGCGGTCGCCTATCACCGCGTCGCGTTCGGGCTCGCGCTGGTGATGTCCTTCAGCCTGGGACTGGCGCTGGTGCTGATCGCGATCGGCATCGCGATGGTGCTCGCCGGCAAGTTCATGCAGACCCGCTTCGGCGTCCGCGACAGCCGCTGGGTGCGCCGCTTGCCGGTCCTGAGCGCCGTGATCGTGATCCTCTTCGGCCTCGGCATCTGCGGCAAAGTCCTGCTCGACGAAGGCATCGTCTCGATCCACGTGTGAGCCCGCAGCCGTGGCCGCGAACCACGCGCCCGACATTGTCGGGTAGCGGTGGCACGCCGAGCGTACGCGACTCGCAGGAATCGGCTGGATTCGGCGGATATCCATGGGATATCTTCGGGCCATGATCCGCAAGGTATTGGTTTCGATCCCTGCCGACGAGCTCGAGCGCATCGACGCGGAAGCCGAGCGCGAGGGTCTCACGCGCAGCGAGCTTCTGCGCCGCGCCATGCGCGAGCGGCTCGCTTCCGTGCCACGTCGCCCGATCGACGATCCCCGGGCGCGCCTCGTACTCGCGCGTCTCGCGCGAGTACGAGGCAAGCTGCGGGCGCTCACGACGACGGAGATCCTCGCGGCCCGTGACCGCGGCCGCCGAGCATGAGGCCGGTCGTCGCGGACGCGTCGGTCGCGTACAAGTGGCTCGCGCCGGGTCGGCCGGAGGAGGGCGCCCAAGCGGCTCTCGACCTGCTCCAGAGCCACTTCGAGGGCCTCGTCACGATCCACGTGCCGCCGCTCTTGTTCGTCGAAGTGGGCAACATCCTGGTGTGTGGACGAGCGAAACCGTCGCTGCCGGTGGTCCGCGAAGCGATCGGTGCGCTGTTCGCGCTTCCACTGACCGTCGTATCGCTCGACCAGCGGCTTGCGCGGACCGCCGCCACTCTCGCCCACAGGCTGAGGCTCACGTTTCACGACGCGACCTACCTTGCCCTCGCGGAAGCGCTGTCCGGCGAGCTCGTCACCGCCGATCGCCAGCTCGTCGAGCGCGCACGCGCGCGAGGCGTGGTTCGCCCGCTGACGCCGAAGGCCTCGGCACGTCGCCGCTGACCTGATCTACCTTTCTAGATCGTTTCGATCCACGTGTAGCGCCGCAGCCCGGTGCCGCAGCCTTCGGCGAGGTGCCATGGGATCCGGGCAACTCACGCGAACGGGTTCACCACCTTGACCTTCGCATTGGCGAAGGCGCTGGTGTTGCGGGTCACGAGCGTCAGGCCGTGCACCAGCGCGGTTGCCGCGATGAGGCTGTCCTTGACCGGCATCGCCCGGCCCGCGGCGCGCAGCTCTGCAAGGAGCTTCGCCCAGCGCAGCCCGCTGGCGGCGTCCCACGGCAGGCAGACCGCGCGCGCGATGCCTTCGTCGAACCAGCGCTCGAGCCGCTGCCGGCGTCGTCCGGGAGGAAGAAGCAGGATGCCGAACCGGATCTCGCCCAAGATGATCGGGTCGATCGCCAGGTCGCGCTCGTTCCGGCGCAGCCAGTCGAGGACGAGGGCGTTCGGGTGGGGACGAGCGGGCTCGCTCAGGACATTCGCGTCGACCAGATACTTCACAGCGTGTCGGTGGATTCCGACTCGATCGGGACGAAGAAGTCCTTCTCGGGACATGCAAGCAGCCAGTCGACCAGGCCCTGATTGGCCGGTGGCTGGCGCCGGATGAGCCTGTACTCGCC
>CAZYWA010000653.1:1905-4101 GCA_964650975.1 uncultured bacterium | reverse complement strand
TCTCGCTTTCGCCGATGGAGTCGTGCTTCGCAATGATCACTTCGCGAACAACCTCCTTCTGGCGCGGGGACATTCCTCCGAGCAGCCGGGCAGATTGATCCGCTCGTTGATTGAGATACCTAATCATCTGATGCGGCACGACGACTTTGGCCGTCTCGAACACGCCGGCTCCAAGTTCCAGTCGGCCGCCCTGCCAAGCCCCTGGTGCTGGCGGGGTGATGAATCCCATGAGAATGAGACGGCCCAACTTGGCGAACGTCAGAGCGCTCTCGTCGTTGGATACCACATCGCCGTCGATGGAGCGGGCCAAGTAGCGATGGATGAAGGGTGAGAAACCAGAATCCTTCGCTACCTCTACGAGATCGACATGATAGAGGCGTTGCTCGAACATCCCGGGGTCAACCGCGGTGCCGAGCAGGAAGGCGCGCCACCGCGCACGAGCAGCTTCGACGGCTTTGCCTACACGCTCGTTCGGCGGCTTGAAACCATCCTCGATCAGCGCGATCAGCACTCGCCACGATATCGAAACTGCACACTTGAGAGCCCACTCCTCGTATCGCAACGAAACCGGGCGACCGAGCGTGTGGTGCGCTGGCGCGAACATCCCACTCGCGAAGGGAGTCTCCCAGACGTTGAGCCGCCCCTCGCAGTCATCGCAGAGGAGGGCTTGCTTCCAGCCGTCCTGTACCCGGCGGCTGGGGTTGGACCCCGCGCGAATTCCGCCTGGTGAGGTGCGCTTGAACCAGTCGTAGACGAACTTCGGGATTACGTGGCTTCGTCGAAGCTCCCGCTCCTGACCGCAGAGTCGGCAGAATCCGTTCAAAGAGGCCCACCGTGGGAGACGTCAGTGACCGAACATCGCCGAGACCTGCTTGTGGAAAGCGGCGGTCGTCCGAATCTCGTTCAGAGTCTCATTCAGCGCGAACTCCGCCAACGCGACCAGGCCCTGTGGGCGCACATAGAGAATTCCGGCTTCCATGGTCGGCAGGAGAGAGCCATCCGGCGCAGCCTCACCGGTCAGACCGACGTTCGGCTCGAGGCGACCCTCATGCATCAGGCCATTGCGCAAGCGTACCCACATTGCGTCGGCTACGTTCGCGTAGTCGGTGTGACCATGCCTTCTCAGCATCTCGCCGACAAACTGCTTGAACCGTTCACCGTTCGCTTTGTTCGAGCCGGTGGGCGGCGGCCTCCAGTAAGTGGTCAGTCCCTCCAGTACAGGCATGGTGACGCCCACGACCGCGAATCCTGCGTGACCATTGGCCAGTAGCTGGTGGGCATAGTCCAGGTACCAGTGCTTCCACCGGATTTCGAGCTCGGCTGCGAAGGCGCTGGAATCTGCCCAATTCACGTCTGCGTAGACGTGATTCACGTTGAACATCCGCTCGCTCTCGGCGAGAGTCATACGATCCTCCAGTGAGGGCTGCTTCGATCCTCACAGCTCGATGATCACGACGACACCCGCGAGTCGCACCGCCGGGCGGACCATCCACATCCGTGGGCTGCCCGTCCTCCCGGCCGGGCAGGCACGAGGGGCTCGTGTGGGGCCTGCGGCACTCAAAACGTCTCCGCGATGTTACCGAGATCGTGGTCTCCCGCGAGCACGGGGTTCAACGATATCCCTAGCATTCACCTGAGCCGTCCCCTCGCTATCCCGGCCGCCGCCCGCCCGGTACTCCGTCTTTACCTCTCCATACCGTGAGATCCAAAAGTCCGAGTCAACCGTCGAGCTCACCCGCATCGCGCATGGACGGCGGGAGCCCCGCCGTAGCCTACGCTTCAAGGTTCGTCGGCTCGGCCGCAGTTCGGTTCGATTCAGGTAGACCTGGTGGGGCCCGATCAAGACGCTCCCCGAAAAGAAGGGAACAACCCACCCCTGCGCGTGCTCGAGGACAAGGAGCGTGTGTCGATCGTTGAGTAGAGCCTGCGATTGAGCCAGGTCGACCGTAGTAGTGAAGTGAAACGGGTGAGGCTTGAACGTGCTGGGCGACGGGGCGAGATAGGCGGCGAGCGTCAGAATCTGGGCACCCTCGTCCAGTAGGTACTCGAGATCAAACGGCACCTCTGCCTGCGTCGCCTGAGCGATGTCGCGGCATCGCCGCGCACGAGCAAAGACCACAGAGCAGAAGGCTTCACCTCCGAGTGTCGATGGGTCAGCTTCCAACTCAAGGACCGGGTGGCCCTCGCGAAGGAAGG
>CAZYWA010000653.1:0-1895 GCA_964650975.1 uncultured bacterium | reverse complement strand
TCGCGACACGATGAGCGGAGGCAAGCGCGTCAAAGAAGCCTTGCAGCGTCTCGACGTAGCCGAGCTCTCGCACCGCCCTCCCCTGCCACACACGAAGGTCCAGAAGGAGACTCGCATTGAAGCCACCGAGGGCCTTGAACTCGTCGGCATCGAACGCAATCGCCAGCGCCACCGGACAGCCAGGCGCACTGCCGACGAAGCGCGCAGCCTCACTTCCCCCTCGAAGTTCACCCCTCAGCTCGGGGAGGCGGCCAAGTTCCGTCTGATCGGCGCCGACAGCACGAAGGACAACAGAGCCGGCAACAGACCGTGCGATGTTCAGCACGCCCGGCTAGCTGAGAATCTCATCGTGAACTGGGAATCCCGGAGCACGTAGTTCGCCCGCCAAAATCGTCGTTGGTTCGCCGTGTGAGAACGCGCGCTCGAGTCGTGCGCGGAGATCAGGGCCGGCATTGGCGACCTGAACGTCAACGGACATTGGCCGACGGGCCATTATCTCAAGGTGCCGTTCGCTACGGGTGGCAGTTAACCGATAAAGGAAACGGGGGTCGCGCCTCGTAAGCTCATCTTCGGCTGCCACGATCGCGGCCACTGGCGAGCCCGGCCAACGCGCTTGCTGGAACTGCTGCACCCCTGCGATGGCGCGACGAAGGCCCTCAGTGTCGTCGAGTCGATTCGAGGTCGGGATTTTCACCGACACCGTTTTTTGATTTCGCCAGCCGTCGGGCAGGTTGCGGAATGCGTATGGTTGGATTGGCAGCCAGTACGCCCTCCCGCCTGTGACGTCGACCACGACAAGGAGCACGGGCACCTTCAACTGGTCGACCCAGTACACGAGGTGCTCCCGCTTCACCGCGAACGACAGCTCGGCCCCCGATACACGTAACCTGGTGGTCCCTCGAACCTGCACGAAGAACTCGTCGGATGTGAGCAGACCGGCTTCGACAATCCTCACACGGTAGTCCACTCCGTAATCCCGGCTTTCCGGTTGGTCGACCCACTCGTCTGGCAACTGCTGCTCAAAGGTCTTCTCGGCGCGACGCTGAATGACGTGAGCGAGTGGACGTTTCATCGGGGAGTCAATCTTGAGGTACTGGCGTGCCGCTTGAGCCGAATGGAGGCGGCACGTCGGGACGTTGACCGCTGTCGCGGGCCACAGTCAACCGAGGCATGCGCAAGAACGAGGTCGGGGTCAAAGTGGCCCGTCAGGATTGTGGATCCCCTGCCTCAGCGGCCACCCGAGCTCGACGTAATCGGTGTAAGGCCCTCTGTATCCCACCGCCGCAAAGATCAGGCGGTGGAACAGGGTGAGCACCTTCCCATGAAGCTGCACCAGCTCTTGATGATCCCTCGACCAGAGGTCGCCGCCGTGCGCGCTGGTGTTCCGGAGATCGTGCCAGGCCCGACGTTCGTCACCCGAGATCAGGCCGCGCTGCTCAAGCTCCTTGAGTCGGCTCGATGGGCTCGCACGCCCGTATCCGCTGATGACGTCGAGCAGCTTCTTGCGCAGCAACTCGTAGCCGTGCCCGCCCTCCACGTGTTCTCGCAGGACTGCGACTTCCCTTTGAACGCTCGCGCTGGGAACACCGAACTCGCGGAACTCGCGATTCAGGGTTCGTTCGACCTCGACACCGAGCTTGATGGTCTCGGTCTCCATCGAGAGCATGCTCGCCGACTGAACGCCGTAGACGGACCCAGATAGGGGATGCCAGCGGTCCTCGGTGAACGGCAGCACGTGTCGAAGGTAGAGGCCGAACAACTCCCAGGCGGCCGTGCCGAAGAAGTCGAAGTCGATCTGGATGGGGCGCTGGGTGCGCGGGGTCGTTGGGCTCCTCGGATCTGGGGCGATCGTCGTGACGGTCTCGCACCCACGGGTGATCGCCAGGATCGAGGGG
>CAZYWA010000652.1:0-4120 GCA_964650975.1 uncultured bacterium | reverse complement strand
CCTCGACGATCGCGACGGCGGCTCGCGGGCGTCGCGATCGGATTCGCGCTGCTCACCGCCGCGGTCACCCTTTCACTCGATCCTGGCGACGATCCACAGAAGTTCGACCTGGCCGAGCGCGACTGCGGCGACTGGCTGCGGCTTCACACCGAGCCGTCGGAGCGCGTGATCCATCAACCGAAGCGGCTCGGCCTCCCCATGTTCTCGTTGCGCGCCTCGGTGCTGAGCCTCGAGCCGATCCTCAAAGGCTCGAAGCTCAACGGTCTCGCACCGGACGAGTACATGACGGGCCTGCGCGCCGAGGTCGCCGAGCGCCGCGCCGATCTGAGCACGTTCTTCTCGACATCCGAGCCGGCCGTCGCTCGAGAGATCGCGGCGCGCTATCACGCACGCTTCGTGTTCGTCGGAGGCGGCGAACGGCTCGGGTTTCCCGCAGAGGATGCGTTCGGTCCTCCGGTAACGAGCTGCGGCAACGGTGCCCAGCTCTACCGGATCGAGTGATTCAAGGCGCGCTCGCGTCGTGCAGCTCGACTCGGCTCGGCACGCGCTCGTGGCCGGCCGGATAGCGCAGCCGCAGCACCGACGCGATCCCGGCCGGTGCCGCGAACCGGATGCTTCGCCGCTCGGCGGCCGGACCGAGCGTCCAGGAGTCGTCGATCGTGCCAAGGCTCACCCTCACCGGTGTCGACTCGTTCCTGATCTCCGGCGCCGGCCACTCGAGGTCGAGCTCGGCGTCCCGGTCGCGCGATGACACCGGCAGGTCGATCCGGTAGACGAGCTCGGTTCCTTCGGTGCCCCACGAGACGCTTCGTGGGTGGTCCTTCCAGTGGGCTTCATCGAGGATCCACGGCGGATCCTCCCACCGCTCGAGCTCGTGCCGCAGGCGGTAGAGCGAGAGCGTGAGCTGCGGAAACTGGCGGCGCTCGAGCAGCTCGTGACGCGCGTCGAGGTGCGCGGCCGTCCGCTCGCTCACGCGCGGCGAGAGCTCGAGTAGACCGAACTCGCTCTCCCGGAAATCCACCAGCCACAGCCGCTCGAACGCGAAGTTCTCGAGCGCCGCCGGGAGCGGGAACTCGCGATCGTCCGCCGGAAGCCACACCAGGGGGCCTGCGTCGTCACCGGGCTTCATCGGGATCCGCGCGAAACCCGTCGCATCGGGGGCCGTGTATAGTCCGTGGCTCACAGCGTCCATGACGAGAGGCGAGTAGAAGAATCGCGGCAGCACCCCGACGGCGTCGCCATCGCGAAGCCCAGCGCGGATCACCTCGGCCGCTCCGCGGATGTCGGGGCGCGAGGGCACGAATCGATCGCGGACCGTGCTCGCGCCCGCCACCAGCACCAGCAACAGAAAGGCCCCGTAACGTGCCGATCGCAGTGCCGCCGGCAAGCGGGCCGCGAGGGCTTCCACCGCGGCCACCACTCCCACGATCAGGAACAGCACGAACGGCATGAAGTGGCGTGCGCCGAAGTACGTGCCGTGCGCCGCCGACTCGTACTGGAGTTGCTGGAAGCCGCGAAACACCAGGTAGGGCGAGAGCGCCGCCATGAGCCAGGTCGCGTGGGCCGCCCGGGGCCGGTCGCCGATCGTCCAGGCGAGCGTGAGCGGGACCACCGCCAGCCCCAGACCGAGCCAGCCCGGCCATCCGGTGGCGATCCGCGCGACCTCACGAAGCTGGGCGACCGCCGAAAAGTCCATCGCGTAGAGCTCGGACTCGCGTCCGACGTAGCGATCGAAGAGTGTCAGCCCCCAGCGCATCGCCGGCAGCCAGGGGACCACGCACAAACCGAAGATCGCCGCGGCGATCGCCAGACCGAGCCACGCCTGGCGCCGCGAACGCGGTTCGAGCGCGCGCGCATCGAGCGCCACCAGCGTCAAGCCCGCGGGGAAGAACCAGAGCTCCACGTAATGCGCGTAGAACCCCGCGCCGGCCAGCAAACCCGCGACGAACGGGGCTCTGCCCGATCCATCCAGCACCCGGTAGAGCGCCGCGAGGCTCGCCCACGAGAAGAACGCCAAGAGCCCGTACGGCGTGACGTCGAACCCGTATCGGCACGCGAGGGGCGAGAGCGCGAGCCACGCGAAAGCCGCCACGCATGCGGCATCCGCACCGGCGGCAGGCTCCTCACCGGGGCGCGGCCCCAGCCATCGCGGCAGCAGGCGCGCGGCCGCCGCCAGCGCCAGCATCCACGCGGCAAGCTGCACCCAGCGCACTGCCTCCGGCCTGAGCCCGACCGATCGCGCCAGCGCGATCGGCACACGCGACAGCGGCTGGTGGGCCTGCTCGATTCCCACCCGATTCACCAGGATCTCGGGCCAGCCCTTGGCGAGCTGTGTCTCCACCACCAGCACGTACTCGAGGTGGTCCATGGGCTCGGCGGCGCCCCACGGCACACGCACGGCGAGCGCCACCAGACCGATCGCGATCGCCATGGCGCGCGGCAAAGAGCTCCGCGACGCCGCGGCTCGAGGAAGAGCCGCGGACTTCCCTCGCGCCACGGCGGCTCCCACCGCGACGGCGCAAAGCGCCAGCGCGAGCGGAACCTGCAGCGCGAGATCGACGAGGCGTGGGCCCGAGCCGTCGCTCAAGGAGACTCAGGCGCCCTGGGACACACGCTGGACGCCCTTCACCAGCCGCAGCGTCTCGGCAATCCGCTGGATCATCTTGGGCGCGTTGGTTCCCAGCACCAGCTTGAGCTGCCCGGCCTCGCCGACCACGTCCATGCGGAACTCGTCGATGTTGACGCCGTGGTCGCTGATCACCTTGGCGATCCGGTGGATCAGGCCCACTTGGTTGTCCACCACGAGGTCGAGGCGCAGCCGCGTCGGCAGGGCGCTCGGCTCCCATTCGATCGAGACCTGCCCGGCGGGATCGAGACGCGCGAGGCTGGGGCAGGACCGCACGTGCAGGCTGATGCCGTTGCCGGTCGTGAGGTAGCCCAGCACGTCCTCGCCGAGCACCGGGCTGCAGCAGCCGGCGAGGCGGATGAAGGCGTCGTTGAAGTCGCGGATCGTGAAGCCGGGACGGTCGAGGCTGGCGCGCCGGAAAAGAATCCTGGAGAGGATGGATGAGGCACCCCGGCGCCCACGCCCCGCCTTTCCCTGCGGGATGAGCTTCGCCTCCTCCAGGAACGCGAGCGGATCGAGCTGGCGGAAACCGACCTGGATCAAGAGCTCGTCGAGGTCGAGCTTGCGCGCGCGCAGCGCCTCCTGGAATCCGGCGCTCGCGATGATCTCGGTGGCCAGGCCCCCCGCGCGCTGCGCCTCGAGGCGGAAGAGATCCCAGCCTACCTCGCGGGAGCGCTCTCGCCGCTGCCGGCGCAGCGAGCGACGGATGGCGCTCTGCGCCCGCGCGGTCACGGTCCATTCCAGCCATTGCTCGGTCGGCCTCGCGGCCGGCGAGGTGTGGATCTCGACCACGTCGCCGTCGCCGAGCACGCCCGCGAGGGTCGTATGCCGGCCGTTGACGCTCGCCCAGGCCGCGCGGTCCCCGACCTTGCTCGAATGGATGCGGTAGGCGAAGTCGAGACAGGTGGCCTTGCGGGGGAACGTGAAGGTGTCGCCCTTGGGGCTGAACACCTGAATCGTGTCGGGAAGGGCATGGCTCAACACGTCGGCCATGCGCAGGTCGTCGTCCTCGGTCAGCGTCTCCAAGAGCTGCAGGTAGCGCAGATAATGCTCGGAGAGCTGGCCGGGGCCGTGCGACCACGTCGCGAGCACTCCTCGCTCGTTGGTCAGGTTCATCTCGCGGGTGGTGAGTGCCAGGTCGAGGATCTTGCCGGCGCGGTTCACCTGGGTCACCACCGCGCGGTAGCCGTTGGGCTTGGGATTCGAGATGAAGTCGCGGATCTTCCCGGGCACCGCGCGGAACATCTCGTGGACCACGCCGAGGCTCGCGTAGACGTTCACGCGGGTCTCGACCAGCACGGTGAAGCCCCGGTGCACGTCCGAATCGACGCTCCCGACGTGGATGTAGTCGGTGGCGTCGCGCCATTGCGGGAGCACCGTGGCGGGCAGTCCCGCCGCGATGAGGTCGGCGGTGAGCCGATCGGTGAGAGCGCGCACCTCGGGCTCGCGCTCCGCGCGCAGCGCGCCGATCTGGCGCTCCATGCGCGCAAGATC
>CAZYWA010000651.1:0-4144 GCA_964650975.1 uncultured bacterium | reverse complement strand
CCGAGAAGCCAGAACGCGATGGTGTTCGGCGTGTGCTTTCACTCGATCGCGGTCAACGCGGTGCTCGGACCGCTGATCGGATCGTTGCAGGCGGCTTATGCGTACGGTCTCTGGAAGAGGAAACCCTGGGTCCCTCGGATCGCCATCCCCTACGCGCTCTACATGCCGGTGAACCTGGTGCTGTTCTGGTTCCTTCACCCGGAGATCGCGAAGGATCGAGTCTTCATCTGGCCGGCCTGGCATGCGTTTCTCTTGATGGGTTTCGTGGGAACCGGGATCTACGTCAGCTATCACCGCGGCCGCTTTCGGTGACCCTCGGGGTCGCCCGCGATCGCGCTCAGGGCTTGGAAGCCCGCGCCGACGCGGCGATCCGCGAGTCGATGTGGAAGGTCAGCGTGAAGCCGTCGGTGCCCTTGTACTCGAATTTCTTGTCGCCGCTCCGCCAGGCCTGAACTTCGGCCGGCATCAGCACGAAGCCGTTGTTCGACTTGGCGCCCCAGTAGCGCAGGTTCTGGATCATCGTGTCCTGGGATGGGTCTTCGGCGAACCCGGGACGCTTGAGCGACACTTCCGCGGTCCTGCCGCCGTCGAGCGTGGCGCGCGCGTAATCCGTGTCGCGCGGGGCCAGCCGGCGGGACCGGGTCAGGTCGGTCCACTCGATGTCGCCTTCGGCCGTCGAGAAGGACTGCCACTTCACGGGCAAGAGACGGTTCAGGATCACGCCGAGCGCGTCGCGTTGCTCCCGGGTGGTCGCCTTGTCGAAGGTCAAGACCGCCCAACTCATCTCACCGCCCCCGGTGTCCGAGCCGAGATCGCCGGCGATCCAGAACTTCGCGCCATCGAGCGCGAGCACGCCGAACTTTCCGAAGTTGACGAGGTAAGCACTGTTGAAACGGCGGAATTGCTGCTGACACTGACAGAACACCGGGCACGTGGATGCCTCGATCACCGAGGCCTCCATGCTCCAGGCGGGCCCACTGGCGGCGCCCTCGCGCGGATCCCTCCCCAGCCGCAGGGCGACCGCGACGAGCACCAGGGCGATTGCGAGGATCACGAGCGCGCGCTTCATTCCCAGCTCCGGCCTTCATCGCGAGCGACGCAACGCCCGCCACCAACCCACCAACCCCACCAGCATCAGCAAAGCGCCACCGCCACCGAGCAGGATTTCATGCGCGAAGATTTCCCCGGGGGGAGAAAACAAGAACACGGTCGCGATGCACGCCCAGCCGAAGAGCGAGGTGACGATCGGCGGCAACATCAACCAGAACACCAGAAAGGGCGTGCCCTGATTCCGCAGCGCGGAGAAGTAGACCTGACCACCCCCCAGAAGATAGACGGCGACTCCGATCAGGACGTTCGAAAGGTCGAAGCTCTGGTCGCGGAAGGAATAAAGAACTGAAAACAAGCAGGGCAAAAGCCAGGTCGCGAAAAAGAGCCCGCGCGCGAAGCGCACGATCGCTCGCGACGGGGGGCCGGAAAGACTCCGGGCGCTCCGACTGATCCAGAGCCCGAGCCATCCCGTGAGCAGGATCGTCCACGAGCAGGCGCTGAAGAGGAACAGCAAGTTTCTCGCGGATCCCGCGTGGACTCGCGGCGGAGACATGCCCAGCGCGTACATCGTCAGCGTGTCCATGTAGAGCAGCATGGTCTTCCCGTCGCTCGACGGAATCAGCGTGGACAGGATGAGCGCGAGCGAGCCGGCCCGGACCTGCAGCCGCCACACCCTGGCCACCTCACGGTCCGCATCCTCCGTCGAACCTGCGCGAACCTGCTCCACCATGCCTGGGGCCGCCTCGCGTGGTGTGGACATTCGGTCCGCGCCTTCGTTCACCTCGGAAGGATCCTTCTCGAGCTAAGGACTCCCGGGGGCCCTTTCCAGGAGAGACGCGAGCGACGCCGACAACCGCGAAGAGAGAGCCTCCGCGAAGGGAGGGAGGATGTGGTTGGTGTCCTGGTAAACGAGGAACCGGCCGATGACGAGTGGGCACGGGTCCGTCGGGCAGACCCAATCCGACGAATCGAGGAAGCTCGCCTCGTGGTCGAGCGCGATCTTCCGCTCGACGTCGATCCACACTCGGTCGAGGGCCACGTCGCGAGGAATCGCGCAACGCAGCAGGTGATCCGGGTTCGAGCTCAAGCAGTCCGCCGGTTCCACGGGGATTTCCGGAGTGTCTCCGATGACCGCCACGCGCGCGGCGAGCGGCTGGAGGCGCGCCACCATCCTCGCCGCGCCGTCTTTCATCGCGGCGAGAGCCGCGTCTCCCTCGAGGTGCACGCCTCCCACCGTCGGCTCGAACTTGTGCCTCCCTGAAGCCAGGACCAGGGCCGGGTGCTCCGCGGCGATGCGTGCGATCACCACCTCTCGCCAGACATTGCATTCGTTGAGGGGGCGTCCGTGATGCTCGATCGATACATCCTCGTACGGACAACCGAGCTTGGTGAAGCTCAGGAACCGCCAATGGCGCTCCGTCGCGACCCGCTCCAGCGCCGGGTGCCACTGATGCGCATGCGAGTCCCCGAACAAGATCACCGTGGTGCTCGAGTCCCGGTCGCCGAACGTGCAGTCCGGGAGGGCCGTCTCGCCGTCATCGAGGTTGCAGCCGTACTTCCAGGTACCCGGGTCCAGCAGCGAGGGCGTGAGGTCCGCCGGCAACGGCCCGTCCGTCGTCGGGCCGCCCGCCAGCGGTAGGCCGGCCAGCGGGTCGCCGTCGACCGGCCCCGCAGCAACGGGGTGGGGCTCGAACCTCCGGACCGCCATCCGCCCAGTCGCAAGGGCGATCGCCACCAGCACGACGGAGACCGAGAGCGCCAAGCGTAGGTTGCGCCCCGAAACGGTCCCGATCCCTCGGCCGTGTCGAAGCGGATTCTCGACCCAGTGATAGGTCACCGCGCCCAGCAGCACCGCCGCGACGACCTCGACGACGACCTGCGCCGGCAGCGGAAGAACTCCGCGGAGAGCAACCGGGCCGAGGACCAGGAGCGGCCAGTGCCAGAGGTAGAGGGAGTACGAGATCCTCCCGACGTACCTCAACCGGCGCCATCCCAGGGCGCGTACGGGCCAGCAACCTGGACATGCCGTTCCCGCGACGATGATCAGGGCGGTGCCAAGCGACGGGACCAGCGCCGCGGTCCCGGGATAGTGCGTGCCTTCGTTGAACAGGACCGCGGGGACGAGGATCATCCCGATCCCGAGCAGCGCAGCGACGATCGCGACCGGCGTGCTCAGGCGGCGAAGCGGTCGGTCGGCGAGTGCCAGCAGGCCACCCGCCCCGAGCTCCCACGCTCGACTCGGGAGCAGGAAGAACGCCAGCCACGGAACGAACAAGGTGCCGACGACCGACAGCGCGAGCGATCCCGCGACCAGGACACCGACTCCCAGCGCCATGCGCGGAGCCGTGCGGGCGCCCAGACGATGCAGCAAGAGGAGGAAGAGTGGCCACAGGAAATAGAACTGCTCCTCCACCCCCAGCGTCCAGAAATGGAGCACCGGCGATGTGAGCTTCGGGTGGAAGTAAGACGTACCCTGGGCCGCGAAACGGATGTTCGGCACGTAGACGGCCGCCGACGCGATGTCCTTCGCCGCGGACGAGAAGCGAATGGGCGACAACACCACCGCCGACGCGACCAGCGTCGCAGCCAGGATCAGGAACGACGCCGGGAGGATGCGGCGTGCTCGACGCGCATAAAACGACCGAAGATCGAGCGTGCTCGTCTGCCGGATCTCGCGCAGCAAGAGGCCCGTGATCAGGAACCCGGAAAGAACGAAGAACTGCTCGACGCCGGTGAAGCCGCCCGGCAATCCGGTGAGCCCCGCGTGGTAGAGCAGGATGAGGATCACCGCGACGCCGCGCAGACCCTCGAGCTCGGGACGGAACGCGTCCCGATCCCCCTGCCCCGAGTCAGCCATGCCGGTGGCTCTCGAAAAAGTCCTGATCCGCTAGCAAAACGTTCTTTGCGGAGGCCACGCCGACGCAGGGCGCAAGATGGTACCGGCGTCAGACTTGCTCGGCTAGAGCGGAGTGAACGGGCCGCGGACGTTTTCTCGCGATGTTGACTGGAGTCGGGGCGCCGATCTAGAAGCCCCGCGCGACGTGCGCCAGCGACGAGCCGGATTCCGCGCGGGACGCGCCGCGCGGCGGCTCCT
>CAZYWA010000650.1:0-4147 GCA_964650975.1 uncultured bacterium | reverse complement strand
GACAAGTTCCGAGACGCGGTTCGAGAAGGGACGCGAGGTGCTGCGCCGGATCTTCGGCGACCGGATCGACCAGATGTACGCGCAGTCCCCCAGGGATCAGCTCCACATCCAGGAGTTCCTGTCCGCCAACTGCTTCGGCGACTACTACACCCGGACGGGCCTCGACCTCGCGACGCGTGAACTGTTGACGTTCGCCATGATCGCCTCGCTCGGCGGATGCGAGCCTCAGCTCGCCGGGCACGTCGCCGGGAACCTGGCGGTGGGCAACGAGCGGCCGGTGCTCATCGGCACGATCACCCAGTTGCTGCCGTTCATCGGCTATCCGCGCGCGCTGAACGCGATCCGCATCGTGAACGAAGGGACGTCGGCATGACGCGCGTCCTCATCCTGGGTCCCGCCGGACAGCTCGCACCCAACACGACGCCGGTCTTCTTGGCCACGACCGACGTGCGGCTCACCCATTACCTGCGACGAGCGCGCCGCCTGGCCAATCCCGACTCCGACCGCGCCGCGATCGTCGAAGGCGACGTCCTCGATCGGCCCACCGCTCGTGGCGGCCATGAAGGAGCAACATGTCGTTTACGCGAATCCCACTGGAGCAGAAGGTATGGCTCATCACCGGCGCTGGTCGAGGTTTGGGCGTCGACATCGCCAAAGCCGCGTTGGCCGCCGGCCACGCCGTTGTCGCCACCGGTCGCGATACCGCGAGGGTCGGGGCCGCGGTGGGCGACCACGACAACCTGCTGGCGATCAAGCTAGACGTCACCCGCCCTGCGGATGCGCAGGCGGCAGTCGAAGCCGCCGTCGCGAAGTTCGGCGGAATCGACGTCCTGGTCAACAACGCGGGCAACTTCTTCGCCGGTTTCTTCGAGGAGCTGAGCCCCGAACAGGTCCGCAATCAACTCGAGACACTGCTGTTCGGCCCGATGAATGTCACTCGCGCCGTCCTGCCGGTGATGCGTAAGCAGCGTTCCGGCCTGCTCCTCACCGTTTCCTCGACAGCCGGCATCGTCGGGCAGATGTTTTGTACAGCGTATGCCGCCGCCAAATTCGGTATCGAGGGGTGGATGGAGGCACTCACGCCAGAGATCGCCCCATTTGGAATCCGCACGATGCTGGTCGAGCCGGGTTTCTTCCGTACCGAGCTGCTCACCAACGACTCGACCACCTACGCTCAGCCCACGATTGACGACTACGCTGAGCGGACCAAGGAGATTGTCGCTGCCTGGAAGAGCATGGATGGGAAGCAAGGTGGCGACCCCGCCAAGCTCGCCGACGCCCTCGTCGCGCTCGTGGCACTCAAAGAGCCGCCTACGCGCTTCGCTGCCGGCGCAGACGCCGTACAGACATTCGAGGCCAAGGCCAACGCGCTGCTCGCCCAGGCCCAAGCCCATCGCGAGCTGTCCAATTCGCTCGCGTACGATGCGGCCTGATCACCACTGGTGCGATCGGCCGGTCGAAACGCTGCAGCAGCCGCGGTCGGCTGTGGACGAATCGGAACCGCACGTAGCTCGTGTGCGCCCTGCTGAGCTCCCCAATGGCGGAGCGAGAAACCCCCAAGGTCATGATGATGCCGTCAGGCACACCAGGCGATCTCGATCTGGGTGAGCCCGAACCTGCGACCGCGGGACTCGACATCCGCGACGTGCCATTCAATCGGCAGGTCGGATCTGCCTGTACGAGAACATCGGGACCGCGACGAGCCCCGACTTGCGCACTGCTCGCTCAATCCGTTCGGCCTCCCCAACGTAAAGGAGAGGTCAGTCCTCACCTTCGGCGACATCGACGGCGACGGAGACCTCGACGTCTTCGTCGGGCACAGGCGCACCTCTTCTCCGGCTCCGTTTCCGACCTTGGGAGCGGCTCGCAGGGCCAGGTCATTGCGCTGCTCCTGGGATTCTCGATCGAGCACGCCGTCGAGAGTCTCCCCGAGGTCATCGTGCGCCATCGCCCCTAGCGCCACCGGCGCCACGGCAGGCCGACGCCGGGATCCATAGCGCGACCCGCGGACTGTCGTCTTTCGCTCCTCGTTTCCGATTGGGAAGGCGAGGAGACCGCATGCGAGATCCGGGCGTCGGACGTCGGCGGCAAGCGAAGATTTCGGGCGTGGCGCTGGGGGTCGCGCTCGCATGCGCGCACGCCCGCGCCCAGGTGTGGGAGGTCGACAGCGCACTCCTCCCCCCGACCCCGCTCGCGGGAGCCACGCAGCTCGGCCTCGCCGTGGTGACTGGCGATTTCGATGGCGACGGCTTCCGCGACGTCGCCACCACCACCTTGATCCCGGATCCTCACGGCACCGTGAGGATCTTCCACGGTGGTACGCGGTCGCTGACGGCCTGGGCCGACCTCGAGCCCGTGAGCGTCACGGGCGGCTACGCAGTGCTCGCGGCCGGGAGCTTCTTCGGCGATGGGCGGGACGAGATCGCGATCGGCGAGCCGCTCGCCCCGTGACGGTGGGCGGGAACGTGCTGACGGACGCGGGTCGGCTGGTGATCGTGCGGTACGACGACGGCTGCCACTGCTTCCAGGTGGCCCAGACCATCACGCAGCTCGACACCCCCGGCGCGGGCCCTGCCGCGGAGCGCTTCTTCGCGTCGACGCTGTCGCGCGGCGAGCTCGACGGTGACGCCTCCGCGGACCTCGCCGTCGGTGTTCCCGATCAGGACACGTCGGCCGGCCCGGCGGCGGGCATCGTGAACGTCTTTTATGGCGGTCCGGGCGCACTCCAGCTGAATTCGGTGCAAACGATCCAGGCGGGGGTCGATGGCGTCGCGGGCACGCCTGGGGCGGGCGACATCATGGGCACCGCGCTGGCTACCGGCGACTTCGACGGCGATGGGATCGCGGACCTCGCCATCGGCGCCCCGGGACGAACGACGGGTGGGGCCAGCCACGCCGGCGAGGTCCTCGTGCTGCGCGGCTCCCAAGGGAGTGGCATCACGACGACGGGTCAGCAACTACTGTCCGAGGCGGGTCTCAACGGGGAAGGAGTGGCGGAGCCCAACGCCGCGTTCGGCCACGCGCTCGCCGCTGGCCGGTTCAGCCACGGAGGAAACTGCCTCCGCGTGGCTTGTTTTGCGGATCTCGCGATTGGAGTGCCGCTCAAGACCGTGAACGGCCAAACCTACGCCGGCGAGGTGGTGGTCGCTCGCGGCGGCGTGGGCTCGATCCAGATCTACGGTGGCACCATCCTGACCGTCTCGGGAGGCGGCCTGGCGCCTGCGACAGGCGATCAGTTCGGGCTGGTTCTCGCCGCGGGCTCGGTCGCGGACTCGCCCGGGTTCCTCGGCTTCCGGCTCGCGGACCTCGCCGTGGGTGCGCCGGGACGCGCGCTCGAGGACGGAGCGAAGGGTCTTGTGGAGCTCTTCTTCGGCGACGCCGAGGGCATCGGCGCCGGAGCGCCACCCGAGCCGATCGACGGTCGCGGCCTGGGAATGCCTCGCGGGCCGGTCGACGATTGGGGAATGGCGCTCGCGATCACGGACGTGGACGGAGACGGCATCGGCGACCTGGTGGTCGGAGCGCCTGGCGCGACGGTCGGTGGAGTCTCCGGCCGCGGCGCCGTCGAGGTGATGTTCGGCGCGCTCTTCGCGGACGGCTTCGAGACCGGTGGCACGAGCCACTGGAGCTTCCGCTCGCCCTGAGGAGATGACCATGCGAGTCCCGGGAAGGG
This sequence comes from uncultured bacterium, assembly GCA_964650975.1. GTDB lineage: Bacteria > JADJOY01 > JADJOY01 > JADJOY01 > JADJOY01 > CAZYWA01. Next base: position 474 of record CAZYWA010000650.1, on the reverse strand, counting down.
AGGTGATGGTCAGGGGTGATCACGACGGTACGGTCGCGCTCTCTCCCGAGTCAGCGCAACGGGTTCCGTTTCGCATCGTCGACAGATCCCGTCGCCCGACGCGTCGATGACCCACCACGACATCGACTGCCGCATTCCTCGAAGACGTTCGCCCGCCGGATATCGAGACCGGCCGCCCGGGCTGCTCGCTTCACAGCGCGTGCGGCGGTGAGCCCGGTGGCGCCGGCAGCTAACCTCGGCGCCCAATTGATTCGCCCAGCTTGACCAACCGAAATTCGGTCTGAGCATCGCCTGAAGGACGTCAGCCGGCCGAAGGTCGACGTAGGTCAGATCAAGTACCGAAGACGGCCATCCGCAATGCGTCCAGGTCAACGCTCTCGATGACGTCTGTCTCGGCGAGCTTGTTCCGTTGCTGAAACTCCTGCAGGGCCGAGCGCGTGCGCTTGCCGAGAACACCGTCAATGGGACCGGGTG
>CAZYWA010000649.1:0-4168 GCA_964650975.1 uncultured bacterium | reverse complement strand
CTATAGAAACACTATTACCCAACACAACCCTCATAAGATCTCTACATAAACGACGCTGGTGGGAACCGCGATCACCGGCTTCCCGACCAGTCCCGCCACGACGCTCGGCAGCGCACCCTCCATCCCGGCGACCACGATCAGGACGCTCGCTTCCTGGAGCCGGGCGGTGTCCCCCAGAAGGCGGTGCAGCCCGGCCACGCCGACATCGTAGAGCTTCTCGACCCGCTGGCCCATGATTTCGACGGTCAGCGCCGCTTCCTCGGCCACTGGCTGGTCCGAGGTGCCCGCGCTCACCACGATGACGGTGCCGCGCCCGGTGGACTTGAGCGGCGATGTCACGAGGGTCAGCGCACGCGCCTCCTCGTGGTAGCGGGCGCGCTTGATCGCGCGCCGCACCGCTCGCGCCTTGACCGGATCGATACGGGTCACCAGCGCGTTCGACCCGGCGTGCGCCAGCGCGCGCACGATGCCCACGATCTGCGCGGCCGTCTTCCCCTCGCCGTAGATCACCTCGGGGAAGCCCTTGCGCAGCGCCCGGTGATGGTCGACGCGCGCGAACCCCAGATCCTGGAACGGCAGCGCCGCGAGCTGCTGGACCGCGCGCTCGACGTCGACCCGCCCCTGGCGCACGTCCACCAAGAGCTCGCGTACCCGATCGGGATTCATCGTGAATGAAGCGGAGGAGGGATCAGGAAAATGGCGCAATGTAGCATGAGCGCCCGACGGATCCGGAGGACGCGAAGACCTTCAGGGGGCCCGCGTGTACAGGTAGAGGTGCGTGTCGAGCTTGCACGTGCCGATCACCATCACCCGCAGCTCGTCGCCGCTCACGTCGATCCCCTCGACCTCTTCGTCCGCGCCGCACAGGTTGGCGGGCTTGCCGGTGGGGAAGAGCGGCTCGACGTGGGCGGTGAGGTGAGTCAGGTCGACGTGTCCGTCGACCGCGTCCGAGAACACGATCGCGTACACCAGCCGGCCGGTGGTGGCGTCGTCGGACGAGCACACCAGGGTGGTGGGCCCGTCGAAGTCGCAGCCCTGCACGCGCGCCAGCGTGCTGTCGAGTGGCACTCGCGCCGCCGCCTCGATCTGGGCATTACCCGACGCGTCCGCGACGACCTCGTCGCGATGAAAGAGCAGAACCGCGCGCTGCGGGTCCCACTCCGCCGTGGCCACCCACGCGCCGTCGGGGGAAACCGCCACCCAGGGCGCATCGCCGTCGCCAGGCGCGTCGGGCGAGCCGGGATCGACCGCGAAACCGAGCGGTGCCAGCGTGGTGGCGTCGTACGCGATGAGCGCTCGGTGGTAGATGGCGCCGTGGGGCTCGCTGTTGTCCTCGAGCCCGCCGTAGATCGCGCCGTTCCAGGCGTCGATATCGCCCAGGTGATCGAAGTGCTGCGAGGCGAGGGCTTTCGGGAACGGGAACGCCACCGTGTCAACCTTGTTCCCTGGACCGCGCCCGATCGTGAGCTCGCTCGAGTAGGCGAACTCGTCCGCCCCCAGCCCGGGAAGGCCGGCGAGCCCTTGCGACGCGAGCCCGGGAGTGGCGAGCGTGTCCGAGACCAGGCTCCACGACTCGACCGGCGGCGCGACGCTCGAGCTCCCCGAGCCGCATGCCGCGCTCACGCTCAGCGCGCAAAGCGCGGCCATCGCTCCGCGCCAGGTCGTCGCGGACGATCGGGCGGCGCTCACGAACCGCCAGCGGCCGTCGGCTCGCCGGGCAAGCTGGCCGAGGGCGTGAAGTGCTGAAACCCGCGGAATTCCGACGCGGGGCGATCGCCGATCCGCACCTCGCCGTCGCCCTCGACGATCCGTCCGATCCTGGTCACCGGAAGCCCCAGGCGCCGCAGTGCTTCCTCCGCAGCGGCCACCTTGCGTGACGACACCGCGAGTAACAGCTCGTAATCCTCGCCGCCGGCGACGGCGACCGCGACCGGGTCGAGGCCCAGCTCGTGCGCCGCCGCTTGCAGCTCGGGGCTGAGCGGGATGAGCGCCGGATCGACGTCGATCGCGACGCCGCTCTCGCGCGCCAGGTGGCTGGCGTCGATCGCGAGCCCGTCGCTCAGGTCGATGGCGGCGTGCAGCAGCCGCTCGGCGGCGAGCACCCGCCCCGCCTCGACGCGCGGCGTGGGCTCGAGGTGACGGCGCACCAGCTGCTCGAACGCGGGCAAGTGAGGCGAGAGCGACAGATTCTCCTCGAGGATCTTGAGGCCCACCGCCGAGTCGCCGAGCGTGCCGGTGACCAGCAGCGCGTCGCCCGGCTTGGCGCCGCCGCGGGTGATCGCGCCGCGTTTGGGCGGCGAGGCCATGACGGTCACGGCCAGGACCATGCCGGTCTCGGAACGGTTGGTGTCGCCGCCGACCAGCGCCACGTCGTGCTTGGCCGCGAGGCTCAAGGCTCCCTCGTAGAGGCGTTCGACGATCTCCACTTCGGTGTCGCCCGGGATGCCGAGCGCGCACACGAAGAACCGCGGCGTCCCGCCCATGGCCGCCACGTCGCTCAGGTTCACCGCCAGCATCTTGTGGCCGAGCTGCTCGGGAGTGGTGGTGGTGAGGCGGAAGTGGACGTCCTCGAGGAGCAGGTCCGTGGTGACGAGCAGGCGGCCGCGGTCGAATCCGGCGAGCTCCGCGCAGTCGTCGCCGACGCCGATGACCACGCCCTCGGCCGCCGGCAAGCGCCGCCGCAGCCGCTCGATGAACGGCACTTCGCCGAGGTCGCGGAATCTCATCGAGCGCCGCCCGGCGCGGGGATGTCGCGGATGGTGGTGCCGGGGCGGTCGACCGGCCAGCGTACCTGCTCGATCGAGTTGCCGGAGATGGTGAGCGCCTTGAGCTTGCGATTGGCCTCGCCGTCGCTCGCGAAGCCCGCCAGACCGGCGACTCCCTTGTAGTCGGTGAGCGACGACAGCGCTCGCGCCAGCTCGGCGCTCGATCGCACGGTGCCGCTCTCCAGCAAATCGCGCAGCACCCGCGCCGCCTCGAAGGAGAGCGCCTCGATGACGCTCGGCTCGCGCTCGAAGTCGCGCTCGAAGCGATCCACGAAGCTGTGGATCTCGGGGACCGGGCTCGACGGCACGAATCCGTCGAGGAAGAGCGCCCCCTGGAGAGCGGGGCCCGCATCCTGGGCCAGTTGCGGAGAGTTCCACGAGTTGGTGCCGAGCAGCTGCACGTCGACCACGTCGTTGAAGCCCAGCTGTGGCGCGATGAGCTTCACGTTCCCTTCCGAGCCGGGGATGAAGAGCGCATCGAACCCCAGGTCCGCCGCAACGGTTCCGTCGGGGCTCGCCGCCTTCTTGTGTCCGAGCAGCGCCTTGACCGGTGCCGAGAAATCCGAGGCCGTGGGACTGAAGGCCGCGGCCGCGCGGATCTCGCCGCCCAGCTCGCGTACGTCGTGCACGAAGAGGTCGCGGATCTCCATCCCGTAGGGCTCGTTCGGGTAGAGCACCGCAAAGCGGCGGATGCCCATGTCCTGCACCGCGACGCTCACCAGGGTGTGGATCAGGTCGGCGTCGGTGAGGCTGTCGCGGAACGACCATTGTCCGGCGGCGCTCAGATTCGCCTTGCGCGCGAGGGTCAAGATCGGCACGCCGGCGCTCGCCGCGCGCTGCGAGACCACCTCGGTGTCGCGGCTCACCATCGGCCCCAGGACCGCGACCGCGTGCTGGCCGAGCACCAGCTGGTCGAAGAGGGCCGCGGCGCGCTCCGGCTCACCCTGGGTATCGCCGATCAAGAACCGCACCGGGGTGACGGCCCCGGCGTTCACGAGTGGCCGGAAGGCATCGGCGGCTTCGATGACGCCGTCGAGCGCGCGCCGGCCGTAGGCGGCGTATTTTCCGGTGAGCGGCAGCAGGCAGGCCACGGGGATCGCGTCGCGCGCCGGCTGGCGGGCGCGCTGCAGCGCCAGCACGTCCGCCTCGACGCCGATCGTGGTGGCGAGGTCGGGAGTCACGGTGAGCGTCGCCGGCGGCGTGAGTGGCGGAACTTCGGCCGTCGCGATGTCGGCCGGCTCGGAGGCTCGGGACGGAGCCGGAGGCGGCTCGTAGGCAGGCGGCTCGGGCTCCGGTTCCGCGGCAACGGCGGGCGGCGGGGGAGGAGGAGGCGGGACATAGGCCGGGATCGCCGCGGCGACGGGCGAGGCCGGCGGAGGCGGTGGCGGGTACGTTTCGATCGA
>CAZYWA010000648.1:0-4185 GCA_964650975.1 uncultured bacterium | reverse complement strand
CGTGGCGCTCAAGGCGTGCGAGGGTCTCGCCGACACCATGCGCGCGCTGCTCGAGCGCGGCTTCCGGGGCAGCTTGCGCGGCAAGCTCGCCTACCTGTTCGCACGCCCCGTGCTGCGCGACCTGAAGAAGGCCTTCGATCACCACGAGTACGGCGGCGCGCCGCTGCTCGGCGTGCAGGGTGTGTGCATCATCGCCCACGGCAGCGCCAACGCCCGCGCGATCCGGAACGCGATCCGCCAGGCGCAGAGCCAGCGTGCCGAGGACGTGACCACCCGCATCGAGCGCGCGCTCGGCGAGGCGCGGATCCTGCCCGAGATCGGCCGCCCGGCCGGCACCGAGCGCGGTGTCTTCCTGAAGGAGCTGGCCAAGAAGATGCGCATTCCGCGGCGCGGTCCGGCCGCCGCCGAGCCGCCGCCCAGCCTGCGCGTGGCGCTGGTGTTCCCGGGGCTCGGCGTCGAGTTCGTGGGCATGGGTGCCGAGCTCGCGGCCAAGCACGGCGTGGTTCGCGAAACGCTGCGCGAGGCGAGCGACGCGGCGGGAGTCGACCTCGCGGCCCTCGCGTCGCACGGCCCGATCGAGCGGCTGCGTCTCCCCGAGCACGCGCACCCGGCGATCGTGGCGCTCGCGGTCGCGATCGCGCGGCTCATTCACGGCGAGCTGGCGCTGCGACCGTCGGCGGTGCTGGGCCACAGCGTGGGCGAGTACGCGGCACTGGTTCAGGCCGGGAGCCTCGGCTTCGCCGACGCCATCCGTCTGCTCCACGAGCGCGGCAAGCTGATCCAGGAGGCGGCCCCGGCCGGGCGCGGCTCGATGGCGGCGGTGATCGGGCTCACGCTGCCGCAGCTCGCGAAGATCTGCCAGGAGCTCTCCCACGATGCCGTGCTCACGGTCGCGGACGAGCAAGGTCCGGAGCAGTTCCTGATCTCGGGCGACACCCGCGCCGTCGAGAAGGCCATCGAGAGCGCCAACGCGGCGGGCGCCCGGCGCGCCCTGCTGTTGCCTGGCACCACGCCGCTTCACTCGAGCCTCATGGCTCCTGCCGCCGAGCGGTTCGCCCTTGCCCTCGCGGCGGTGGCGGTGCGCGAGCCCGAGCTGCCGGTGATCTCGAGCGTCACCGGGGCGCGGGTCTCGACCGTCGACGAAATTCGCTCTGCCCTCGAGGGCCAGATCGCCGGTCCGGTCCGGTGGTTGGCGGCCGCCCGGCAGCTCGCGGAGACCACACCCGAGCTCATCGTCGAGTCCGGTCCCGGACGCTTCTTGACAGGAACCTTGCGTCGGATCGAACCTCGGATGCGGGTGGTCTCCGTGGATGACGTGGACGGCTGGAAAGCGCTTCGCGACGCAACGAATCGATTGTTGACACCCCGATGAGAATCGCTATGCTTGCCCGAGTTTCGGTCCCGGATCGCGACCAACTCGACGTCTTCATTCGTTTTTCACTCGAGAAGCCGATTCGGCCCGAGCATCGGCGCTCGCGCCCGCGAGACGAGCTCGAGGGATCTCGATCATCGCTGGATCGCGGGGACGCAGCGCGGTGCTGACCCGGCGATCGCCCAACGCACAACCAGAGCAAGCTCAAGAGAGGTAGACATGACCCCGGATGAGATCATGGCCAAGGTCAAGGAGATCATCGTCGAGCAGCTCGGCGTGAACGAAGACGAAGTCGTCTCCGAGGCGTCGCTGCTCGAGGACCTTGGCGCCGACAGTCTCGACATCGTCGAGCTGGTGATGGCGTTCGAGGAAGAGTTCGACATGGAGATCTCCGACGAAGAGGCCGAGAAGATCCACACGGTCGGCGAGGCCGTGAAGTACATCCAGGACCATCTGTAGGATCTGCGGGGCTCGAACAGCCCCCCGCTCCGCCCGAAGTGAATTCGGACGGGGCCCCACCCCCGAGCCACGGGGCCGTTGGCCCCTGCGACGACGCGCCGAACTCGAAGACCAGAGAACGGTATCGGAGGCCACGTGATTCTCGCGCTGGGCAGCGATCACGCGGGCTTCGAGCTCAAGGAAGACCTGAAGCGCTTCCTGGGCGAGCTGGGCGTCGAGGTCAAGGACTTCGGCCCCACCGACGACGTCTCCGTCGACTACCCCGACTACGGCGCCGATGTCGCGCAAGCGGTCGCCTCGGGCAAGTCCGACGGCGGCGTGCTGATCGACGGCTCCGGCATCGGCATGTCGATCGTCGCCAACAAGTACCCGAAGGTGCGCGCGGCGCTGGTGACCAGCGTCTACGCCGCGCGCATGGCGAAGCGCCACATGCAAGCCAACGTGCTGTGCTTCTCGGGCTGGTTCACCGGCAAGGGCGAAGCCCGCGAGATGCTGCGCACCTGGATCGAGACCGAGTTCGAGGGCGGGCGCCACCAGCGCCGGGTCGACAAGATCCGTGAGATCGAGGAACGCCTGCGCGGCACCTGATCGAGACCCGCACCGCTTCGCCGAGACCGCGGCTCGGCACCCCGACGGATCCGAGCGCGACCACCGACCCCGCGAGAGAGCCACCCATGACCGCCCATCCACCCGACCGCTCGTTCACGATGCCGCTCAGCGCCAGCGATCCCGAGATCTTCCGCACCATCCAGGACGAGACCCGGCGGCAGGGCGCCCAGCTCGAGATGATCGCGTCGGAGAACTTCGTTTCGAGCGCGGTGCTCGAAGCGCTGGGCTCGGTGATGACCAACAAGTACGCCGAGGGTTATCCGGGCAAGCGCTACTACGGCGGCTGCATCTACGTCGATCAGGCCGAGGAGCTGGCGCGCGAGCGCGCCAAGCAGCTGTTCGGCGCCCAGCACGTGAACGTGCAGCCGCACTCGGGATCGCAGGCGAACATGGCGGTCTACTTCGCGTGCCTGAAGCCGGGCGACACCATCCTGGCCATGGACCTCGCGCAAGGCGGCCACCTCACGCACGGTAGCCCGGTCAACTTCTCCGGAAAGCTCTACCGGGTGATCTCCTACGGCGTCGAGCGGGGCTCGGGCCGGATCGACATGGATGAGGTCCGGAAGCTCGCGCACGCCGAGAAGCCCAAGCTCATCATGACCGGCGCCTCGGCCTATCCGCGCGCCATCGACTTCGCGGCGTTTCGCGCGGTGGCGGACGAGATCGGCGCGGTGCTGGTCGCGGACATCGCGCACCCCGCCGGTCTGGTGGCGAAGGGGCTTCACCCGAGCCCGATCCCGTACTGCGATTTCGTGACCACCACCACCCACAAGACGCTGCGCGGGCCGCGCGGCGGCATGATCATGGCCGGCGAGAAGAGCGCCAAGGCCGTCGACAGCCAGATCTTCCCGGGAATCCAGGGCGGACCGCTGATGCACGTGATCGCCGCCAAGGCGGTGGCCTTCCGCGAGGCCCTGAGCGACGACTTCGGGCGTTACGCGAAGCAGATCATCGTCAACGCGCAAGCGCTCGCGAAGGCGCTCACGGGCGGCGGTCTCGAGCTGTGCTCGGGCGGCACCGACAACCACCTGATACTCATCGATCTCACCAAGACGGGCCTCTCGGGCAAGCAGGTCGAGCACACGCTCGACTTGGCCGGCATCACCGTGAACAAGAACATGGTGCCCTACGACACGCGGAAGCCCATGGAGACGAGCGGCATCCGCCTCGGCACGCCGGCGCTCACCACGCGCGGCATGGGCGAGGGCGAGATGGAGACGATCGGCAAGCTGATCGTGCGCGCGGTCGGCCACCCCGAGGACGCCCAGGCGCTCGCCGCGATCCACGACGAAGTGCGGACACTCTGCGACCGCTTCCCGCTCTACCGGGAGCGCCTGGTCGCATGAAGTGCCCGTTCTGCGCCAAGGACAAGGACCGGGTCATCGACTCCCGGACCAGCCGCGACGGCGAGCTCATCCGCCGCCGCCGCGAGTGTCTCAAGTGCGCGCGCCGCTTCACCACCTACGAGCGGGTCGAAGAGAACCTGCCGATGGTGATCAAGAAGGACGGACGCCGTGAGCCCTACGACCGCCAGAAGGTGATCTCCGGCATCCGCCGGGCGTGCGAGAAGCGGCCGGTGTCGACCGAGCAGGTCGAGCAGGTGGTGCGCAACATCGAGGCCTACCTGCAGGACAGCGGCGAATCGGAGATGGCGAGCCGCGAGATCGGCGAGCGCGTGATGCACGCGCTGCGCGATCTCGATCAGGTCGCTTACGTGCGCTTCGCGTCGGTCTATCGCGAGTTCA
>CAZYWA010000647.1:0-4187 GCA_964650975.1 uncultured bacterium | reverse complement strand
TTCTCGGGATGAAGAAGTGCTGGACCGCCATGGTGAAATTCGAGAACGCGTAGAGCGAGAGCAGCACGGCGACGGTCGACAGGAACCGGCCCCGCCGTTCCGGCTCGATGCTCCCCGGCTGGTCACGTTCGCCTGGCACGTGTGTGCTCTCGTTCTCTGCAGTGCGCGATCAAGGCGCGCTCGTATACCCCCTGGTCGGATGGGTGTCTAGCCGCGAGCGCCGCGCCTTCGAGTCGGTATCCATCGCGATTTCCCCGCTTCCGTGCGTGATCCGGGACACCGGCCCAGCACGCGTGCCGGCGCCCGATGCCCAAGATCGGCACACTGCGACGCCACGACGGCCGCTGGTCCGTTGACTTGGCGAGAGCGCGCCCGTAGAGTCCCAAAGCCCCCTGCAAAACCGCTGGATTCCGGCTTTGGTGGACCTCGCCGTCGGCTATTCCGGTGCTCTCTCCGCCACGGATGCCGTAGCACCGGCAGAAGGGCGAGCCTTCGAGCATCGACGGGAGCTATCGGCGGCGCCGCCGGTCGCGCCCGATCTCAGCGCGGCGTGGACCGTTCTGCGTGCGCGCCAGTGGGCGCACTTCGTGCTGGTACCCGCGATTCCGCTCACCGCCCTCGTATTGCGCGATCCGCTCGCGGCGGCCCGGGCGTACTTGCCCGCGGCGGCCGCGGCGTCGCTTTGCCTCGGATACGCCTACGGACTGAACGCCATCGCCGACCGCCACGACGACGTGAGGCCCTCGAAGAACCCGCTCGTCCGGGTGAAGCGCGTGCCGCTGGCGGTGAAAACGGCCGTCGCGGCGTGCGCGATCGTGGCGCTCTCGTTCGCCGGGATCACTCCGCACATCCGGCTCTTCCCGGTGATCGTCTCGATCTTCTGGGCCAGCCTCTACAGTGTCGGACCTCGCTTGAAGCGGCTGCCGCTCCTCTCCACCGCCATCAACTGCGGAATCTTCGCACCGCTCGCCTTCCTGATTCGCGACCGGCTTCAGGCGCCGGATTTCGGCTTGCTCACACTGACCTTCGTCACGGTCCAGACCCAGGCGCAGCTCATCCACGAGGTCGCGGATCGTGACGAAGACCTGCACGCCTCGGTGCGCAGCACGGCCGTCGCGTGGGGCGGCCCCACGACGCTTCGTGCCGCAACCTGGCTCGGTCTGGGGGTGGGCGCGGCACTGCTGCTCGCCGGAACCTGGACCGCGACGCGCCTGCTCGCCGTGGTCACGGTGAGCGCCGCGGCCGCGGTGCTCCACGGCGGGTTGCCGGCGAACGCCAGCGTGCTGCGACGCCGTCACCGGCGCCTGGCACTCTTCCTGGGCTCGATCCTGTTCCTCGCCGCGGCGCTCGGCAGCTGAGCCGATTTCCGATGCCTTCCCTGATGCAAGCCGGCCGGCTGGCCTACGCCCTCGCCCGAGGGCGGGCGCTTCCCTTCTCGATGGGGTTCATCCTCACCAATCGCTGCAACTTCCGCTGCGTCTACTGCGACATCCCGGAGCACGCCGGCGACGAGATGAGCGTCGAGGAATTTCGCGGTGCCATCGACGAATTCGCCGACTGCGGCATGGCGCGCGCCGGCTTCAGCGGTGGTGAGGTGTCGTTGCGTCCGGAGGTCGTGCCGATCGTGCGCCACGCTCGCGAGCGCGGGCTTTTCACCTCGATGAACACCAACGCGTGGCTCCCCGAGCCGCTCGCCGACGAGCTCTTGGGTTTGCTCGACATGCTGGTGATCTCGCTCGACGGACCCGAGCCGGTGCACGACACCGTCCGTCGCCGTCGCGGCTCGCATGCGCGGGTTCTGGAGCTGATCGAGCGAGCGCGGGGCCGCGGAGTGGCCCTCGCGACGATCACCGTGCTCGGCCCCTGGAACCTCGAGCACATCGACGAGATCCTGGCGCTCGCCGCGGAGAAGGGCTTTTACGCTTACTTCCAGCCAGCCTACGAGAGCTGCCTCGACCACCAGACCGGACTTCACCCGGTCTTTCACCCCGAGCTTCTCGATCGCATCGCCACCCACCTGACCGACGCGCGACGCGCCGGTCTGCCGCTCGGCTCGTCGCCCGGTTACCTCGAGCGGCTGCGGCGTGGCCCGAGCTTCGGCGATTGCGGCACTTGCAAGGCGGGCCGTTACTTCGCGACGGTATTGCCGGACGGCCGCGTGGTTCCCTGCCATCTCACCTCGGGACAGGCCCAGTATCTCGACGGCCGCAAGGTGGGTTTCCGCCGCGCGTTCTTCGACATGCCGCATCCCGAGAGCGGTCCCGGCTGCGCGGTCACGCCGTTGCAGGAGAGCGACCTGATCTTCGGGCTCGACGGCTCGGCGCTCGCCAACGCGGCCCGGCAAATCCTCGCGGCTCGATTCCGCCGCACGGGCTGAGGCCGAGCTTGCAGCGCGCGCTTCCAGATCTGCGCCGCGACCTGGAGCGGGAGGGCTACGTCTTCTCGACCTTCAGCTGCGTCGAGACCGGCGCCTATGCGCCGTGCGACGTGGACTGGAATCACCGGGACCTGCCTCACGCCGCTCACGTGCACGGCTCGCTCGGCGCGATGCCGGTCGTCGTGACGGAGGATCGATCGTCGAGCCTCTTGTTTCAGCCGGTGGCTGGGCTCCGCCTTCCGCTCAGCGTCACTCACTTCGAGGCCGAGCCGGGCCGCCACGTCTATTTCACCAGCTTCGCCTGGTTCGTGCTGTTCGTGGAATCGAGCTTCGAGGCCGTTGGTGGCGAGGTGCGGAGCGAATCGCGGATCGAGACCCACTTTCACCTCGGCTCGCCGCGGTGGCTGAAGGGCTTCCACGGCTGGATCGGCCGAGTCCTGGTGCGGAATCACGAACGGCTCGACCGCGAGGATCGGTCGCTGCGCCTGCGAAGGGCCGCGCTGCGTGCTCGCGGTTACTCGTTCGCGAACGATTCACCGGCGAGCTACCTCCGCTCCCTCGAGCTGGACAAGAACAACGTCATTCCACCGATGCCGCCGGTTCCGGGATGGAGGCTCGCGGCGGGGCCCTTCGACGACCATCCCCGCACGTGCCTCTTGGGTAGCGACGGCCACGACGGCATCCGGATCGAAGCGGAGCAGGGCGAGCTGCGTCTCTATCCTCGCCTTTGCTCGCACGACGGCGCCTGCCTCGACGACGTGCCTCGCCGCGGGTACGCGGTGGTGTGCCCCTGGCACGGCCGCGTGCACCGGCCGCTGGCTCGCTTTCGGCTCGACACGGCCGGCGCCCAATCTGCGGTGACGGCGGCTCACGACATCGAGCTCGAGAATCGCATCCTGACGGTCGTGTTCAAGGGCTGATTCCCCGCCTCGGCGGCGATTGCCGACCACGAAGCGCAACGGGCGCTGCCGGTTCCGGCGGTCCAGATCCCCGGGCCGCGGCATCACGGCGCGCCTGTCCCTCCCTCCTGGTCTTGCCGCGCGATTTGTAGAACCGCGCGCGAACGAGCGCGCGAACCGCGGCTCGACCGCTTCTCCGCGTGCCCCAAGCTGGCCGGGCTCGGCACGCCACTTGCGTTTTCGATGATTCGAACGATTCGACGCGGACGAGGTGACGAGTCCCGCGCACGGAGACAAACGATGACCCTCGGAACGCTACTTCTCATCGTCGTGCTCGTGATGCTCATCGGCGGATTGCCGGCGTGGCCTTACAGCCGTGGCTGGGGGTATTACCCGTCCGGCGGTCTCGGGCTGGTTCTCGTGGTGGTGATTTTGCTGATGCTCACCGGTCAGCTGTGAGACCGGCGCTCAGAAGGGAGAAGGATCGATGCTGAAGCGCAAAGTACGTCCGAAAATCGATCCCGTGCCGACGCCCGTGGAGAGCTCGGCTCTCGAGCTGGCCGAGCACATCGAGCGCCGCGCCGCGTTGGCCCAGGAAGCCGCCGTGGAGGCCGAGCTCGTGGCCAGCGCGATCGCGGAAGCGGCGGCGGACGAGGAGGCGTGTGCCTCGCCCAACGCGAAGCGCCTCGACTCGGCCGGTTACCTTGCGGAAGAGATCCAGCGGCGCGCGTGGGAGCGTTACCTCCTCCGCGGGTGCGAGGACGGTCACGATCTCGAAGACTGGCTGGAGGCGGAGCGTGAGCTGACGGAGCTCTGGAAACAGGCGCCGCCGGATCGATCGTGATCGCGAGAGCCGCCTAGCCCGGGTTATTCATGAAAGTTCGTAGCGAGGCCGCCAAGCGTCGAGCAGA
>CAZYWA010000646.1:0-4202 GCA_964650975.1 uncultured bacterium | reverse complement strand
CATAGACCAGCTTCGGATTGAGCTTCGAGAGCGGTTAGTAGCCGAGACCGTAGCGCTCCATGTTGTCGTTCCCGACGTTCGACAGGAACACGTCGGATTTTTCGATGAGCTTGATCAAGAGCTCGCGTCCGGCGGGCTTCTTGAGGTCGACCGCGAGGCTCTTCTTGTTGCGGTTGATGACCAGGAAGTACTGGTTCCAGTCGCCCACCGGCAGCGCCTTGATGCTGCGCACGCCGCGTCCCTGGTCGCCGCCCTTGGGGTTCTCGACGTGGATCACTTCCGCGCCGAAGTCGGCCAGATGCTGCGCCGCGACCGGCCCCTGAAACCAGACCGTGAGGTCGACGACGCGAATTCCGTCGAGGGCGCCCATCGGGTTACCAGGACCTCGAGAAAGGCCCTCGCCGATAGGCGAGGCACGGGGCCGCTGGCCCCTGAGCATGGCGAGCCGACCTGGGGGCGGGGGTCGGGAACAGACCCCCGTGACAAGCTCGCCGGGCTGGTCGAGAAACGAGCATTTGCGAGTGCCTCAACCAGCCCGTCAGCCGATCACGCGCTCGCCGCGCAGCGTGGCGATGCGGCGCTCGTCGAGGCTCAGGCGATCGCGCAGGATCTGGTCGGTGTGCTGACCGGCGGCGGGAGCGGCGGAGCGGAAACGCGCGGGGCTCTCGCTCGCGAACACCGGGAAGCCGAGGGTCGAGACCGCGCCCACGCCGGGCCGCTCGAGATCGAGCACGTAGCGGTTCTTGCGGGCTTCCCGATCGTTCGCCGGGAAGGCGTAGTCTTCGATGATGTCCGCGGAGAGCTGCTTCGCGTTGAAGCCCTGTCTCCAGTGGTCGGCATCCTGGGTGGCGAAGCGCTCTTCCAGGACGCGCATCATCTCGAGCCGGCTGGCGCCGCAGCGCTTCTCGTGGGTGTCGAAGCGCGGATCGTTCTTGTCGAGACCCACCAGCTCGGAAAACGCCGGCCACCAGCGGTCGGTGTCGGGCATGGTGAGCGTCACCCAGCGGCCGTCCTTCGCCGGATATACCGTGCCGCTCATCGGATTGCCGGCGTCGAGACGCGAGACCGGCTTCAGGAAGCGCTCGCCGCCCATGGCGAGGTAGGCCTGCACGTCGAGACTGGCGCCGTAGATGTTGCCGGCGTAGAGCGAGGCGTCGACGGTCTGTCCTTCGCCGGCGTTGTCGCGATGAATGAGGGCCGTGACGATGCCGAATGCCAGCATCACGGCCGTGTACATCTGGCCGTGCGCCGCGTAGACTGGCGGCTCTCCGGGCTGCTGCAGGATCGGCATCATGCCGGTGCGCGCGGCGGCGAGCTCGTCGAGCGGTGGGAGATCGGCGTCGGGGCCTTTGGGGCCGAAGCCGCTGCCGCGCGCGTAGACGAGCTTCGGGTTGAGCGCCGCGATGGACGCGGCGTCGAGCGCGAAGGCGGCGAGCTCCGGCGCGGGCCAGTCGGTGAGGAACACGTCGGCCGAGCGCGCCAGGTCGTGGAGCAGCTCGCGTCCCTCGGGTCTCGAGAGATCGAGTGCCAGCGCTTGCTTGTTGCGGTGGACCAGCTCGCTCTCGGCGTCCCAGCCGGGGAGGTCCTGATCGACGTCGTCGGCGGCTCGCGAAACCGTGTGCGCGAGGTCGTCGACGCGCATCACGGTCGCGCCGAAGTCGGCGAGAAAGGCGCCCGCGAGCGCGGTCCAGGGCTCGCTCGCGAGCTCGAGGACGACGACGTCGGAGAGGGCGGCGGTCATTGCGTCGGGTCAGCGCGTGATCTGGGTCGCGATCGAGCGCCGCGGACGCGGTCCCTCGCCGCTGCGGCCGGGAGTCGCGTTCGCTCTCACGTCGACCAGGTGGCGATCGTGTCGAGCGTCTTGTCGGCGAACTCGACCGAGTCGGGGAGCGGCTTCCCCAGCCAGTCGCGGTAGAGCGTGTCGAGGTCGGGCAGCAACTCGAAGTCGGGCGGGCAGCCGCGTGGAAGCGCTTCCACCTCGAGCTGCGCGCCGCAGCCCGGGCAGTAGTATTCCCGGATCTGCACCCAGGTGGGGTCGGGCTGCTCCGAGCCGCGATACACGGGCTGCAGCTTCTCGGCCGTGTCGCGCACGTGGATCAGCGCCGAGAGCTTCCAGTTCACGCGGTAGTCGCCGAACTCGTGGCCGCAGCGGCACTTGGTGATCCGCTCCTTCGCCTTCTGCACGATGAAGAGGTTGGGCGAGAGCGGCAGCAGGATGCGCTCTTTCCAGGCGAGCTTCCCCTGCAGGATCGAGAGCCACTTCTCGAACCGGTCGCCGTCCTTCGCGTCCTTCATGATCTCCTGGACGCGGGTCCAGGGCAGCTTGCCGTCGGCCAGCTTCTCGATCTCGGTCACGTCGTAAATGGGCATGGTCGCGTCCTCGATTTCGATCAGAACGTGAAGGTCTCGGGCAGCTTCCAGAAGGCCTTGAGCTCGGTGCCGTAGTCGGGGGACAGGCTCATCGCGGTGCGCCACATGTCGGTGACGGCGCTCGCCATGTTCTCCTTGGCCTCGATCTTCTTCCGCTCCTCGGTCCACCACTCCTTGAAGGGCACGCCGCGCTTCTTGCGCGCCTCGCGCATCTCCGCGCGCTGCTTCTCGGTGGCGGCGGCGTCGACGGTCCAGGTCTTGGTCTTCTCGTGGTAGGTCGCGACGACCCCGTTGATCTCGGCCGCGATCCGCGGTCGGGTCCAGCCCTTCTCGAGGTCCACGCGCGCCATCTCGGGATCGCGCTCCAGCGGATCGCCGAAGGCCTGGGCACCCGAGATCGGGTGGATCATGAGGTCGTACTCGTGAAGCATCTGCTTGGTCACGAAGGGCGCCACCTGGTTGGTGGCCATGACGTCGGCGGTGACGATCTGCTCGAGGTTGCCGTGCTCGGGGTCGCCACGCTCGTGGACCAGCGGCTTCTGCTCGTCGATGAGCTGCTTGACGTTGGTGCCGGCCGCGTACGCGGCGCGATCGGGCCACGCGGGGTAGGCGCCGAACATGCCGTGGTTCGCGACCACCTTGCTGCGCATGCCGGCGCAGCCGCACTGGTACTCGATCCCCGGCGAGTTCTTGACCATCCACACCACGGTGTGGCCGAGACCGCCGCGATACTTCCCGTAGCCGCCGGAGTCGGGCTCCAGGTTCCGGCCCAGGTACATGATCGGGTAGTAGAGCTCGCTGATCTCGGCGTTCCCGAAGTCGGCGTTCGCCGTGTAGATGCACCAGGCACTGTTCTCGCCGTCGCCGATGGCGCGCGCGGGGGCACCGTTCGACGCCTGCTCCAGCGTCAGCCCGGCGCCGTACATGCCGTACTGATTGATGCCCGCGAACTCCGCGGTGAGCGTGGTCCCCGCGCCGGTCGCCACTTCCTCGACGAATCCGCGCGAGTAGTAGAGCCGCCCGAAGGCCTCGTAGAGCGACGAGAGCCACATCACCGCGGGCGCCCAGGCCACACCCGACGATGCGAAGTAATTGACGGGGTAGGGGTTCGCCCACGAGCCGCCGGGCGGGGTCTCGATCTCCCACGACGCCACCGAGCCCCAGTTGAACATGTCGAAACCGACCACGTGCGAGTACGCCATGAGCACGCCCGAGAGCAGCGCGGTGGGCGTGATGTTCTGGCCGAACGGCACCCAGCCCGAGGCGCCGCGCAGCGAGAAGTGCACCCGCGCGTCCTTGTCGATGACGATGCGCATCGGCAGGTGAAAGAGGCAGTCGACGTTCTGCTGCGGCGTCAGCACCCGCTTCCCGGCCATCGCCAGGTCCTTGAAGTTCGACTTGCGGATGATGCCGGGCACCGCCTGGGTGCGAACCCGCGACACCGCGTAGCGGCGGCTGTCCTCGATGTACTCGCGCGCCGCGTCCTCGAAGAACTCGAGGCCGTACTTCTCGACCACGCCGACCAGGCGATCCTTGAGCGTGAGACAGCCCGCGAGCCGGCCGCGCGCGTCGCCCATGACCCAGTCGGGAACGCGGGTGCGCGAGCGCATCCGCATCTCGTACCAGGGGTGGAACTTCGAGTTCTCGCCGATCCGCTCCATCGTGACGGGAACGCCGTCCGAGAAGCAGTCGGGGTTGATGAAGCCGATCGAGCCGGGGAGCACGTAGCCCGCGTCCATCGCGTGCGTCACCGCCGACGCCCACGCGATCAGCTTGCCCTTGTAGAAGATGGGCATGACCGTGTCGAAGTCGGCCGAATGGATGCCGCCGTA
>CAZYWA010000645.1:0-4211 GCA_964650975.1 uncultured bacterium | reverse complement strand
GACCATGCCACGACGCTGGTTCAGCGCATGATCTGCATGTACGGCATGGGCGAGTCGGCTGGTCTGGTGCACGTGGGACAGCGCCACAATCCGATGTTCCTCGACGGATCGGACGGAACCCTGCACCGCGATTGCAGCGAGGACACCGCGCGCGAGATCGACCGGGAGATCCGCAAGATCCTCGACGACACCTATGCCGACACCAAGCGCATCCTGGTCGAGCACCGGAACGAGCTCGAGGTGGTGGCGAAGGAGCTCTTGACCGTCGAGACGCTCGACTCCGCCGCCTTCGCGAGACTGATCGGACGCGCGCCGGAAGCGGTCGAGAAGCGCGAGCCCCCGCTGACGCCTCCGCCGGAGGGAACCGAGGCATCCGGGGCACCACTGGCGTCGGCGGCCGCCGGATGAAGCTCGCGACCTGGAACGTCAACTCGATCCGCTCCCGTCTCGACCGGCTGATTCCCTGGCTCGCGCAGCACGCGCCCGACGTGCTGTGCCTGCAGGAGATCAAGCTGGTGGATGATGCCTTCCCGTTCGACGCGATCCGTGACGCCGGCTACCACGCCGCGGTCTTCGGCCAGAAGACCTACAACGGCGTCGCGATCCTGACCCGCCGAGAGGCGAGCGACGTCGAGCGCGGATTCTGCGACGGGGTCGACGATTCGCACGCGCGTTTCCTGTCGCTGCGCGTGCACGGAGTGCGGGTGCTCGATTGCTACGTACCCAACGGGCAGACGGTGGGCAGCGACAAGTGGGGCTACAAGCTCGCCTGGCTCGAGCGTCTCGGCCGGTATCTCGATCAGCGTTGCGACAAGTCGGAGCCGCTGGTGCTGTGCGGCGACATGAACGTGGCTCCCGAGGCCCGCGACGTGCACGACCCGGCGCTCTGGGAGTCCACCGTGCTCTACCATCTGGAAGCCCGCGCGGCGCTGGCGCGGGTGGCGGAGTGGGGCCTGGTCGACGTGTTCCGGCGCCATCGCGCGGAGGCAGGCCTCTACTCCTGGTGGGATTACCGGATGCTGGCCTTCCCCAAGAACCACGGTCTCCGGATCGACCACGTCTTCGCGACCGAGTCCCTGGCGGCGCGCTCGAGCGCCGCGCTGATCGATCGCAACGAGCGCAAGGGCAAGCAGGCCTCCGACCACGCGCCCGTGATCGTGACGTTCGACTGACGTTCGGCTGAGTCTGCGTTGGCTCGGGGAACGGTCTTCGTAGGCTCGGAGTTCGTCGCTAAGTACGTGCGCGGCGGCGGCAACTTCTGGGTGCCGCTCCAGTACCTTCGCGGACTACTCGACCTGGGCTACGACGCCTGGTGGCTCGAGCTGATCGGGACCTCGAAGGACCCGGCCGTCGATCGCATGAAGATCGACACGTTTCTCGGCTACGTGGCCGAGGTGGGCATGGCGGAGCGCGTGGCGCTCGCGCACTTTCCCGACGGGCGGATCGGCGAGCTCGACTCGGCGACCGAGTGGCACGTGCTCGACGAGTCGGGCTTTCGCGCTCGAGCCCGCGACGCGTTGCTGCTCAACCTCGCCAACAGCATTCCGCCCGCGATGCGCGCCGCGTTCGCGCGCACCGCGCTCTTCGACATCGATCCCGGTCCGTTCCAGATCTGGGCGCGGGAGTGGGACATGGGCGTCGGCTCGCACGACGTCCATCTCACCATCGGCATGAACCTGGGAGCCGACGACTGTCCGATTCCGCTCGGCGGAGTCACGTGGGAGCGGGTGTGGCCGTCGATTCATCTCGCCTCGTGGCCGCGCTGCGAGCCGGCGACGGGCGGCCGCTACACCACGATCACCCAGTGGTGGACCACCCAGTACGCGTTCCTCGACGGCGAGATGTACGACTGCAACAAGCGTGAGGGGTTCGCTCGGCACATCGATCTGCCGCAGCGCGCCGGGCGCGAGCTCGAGATCGCCGCGAACGTGCACGCGGGCGAGATCGAGGACCGGGCGCTTCTGGCGCGAAACCGCTGGCTGCTGGTCGATCCGGCCCAGGTGGCGGGCACGCCCGGTGAGTTCCAGCGCTATGTGCAGCACTCTCGCGGCGAGGTGAGCTGCGCCAAGCCCGCTTACGTCAAGGCGCGCTCGGGATGGGTGAGCGATCGCTCGATCTGCTTTCTCGCGAGTGGCCGGCCGTGCATCGTCGAGGACGTGGGCGCCGCGCGACATCTTCCCGAGGGACTCGGGCTCACGTTCTTCCGGGATTCGAGCGAGGGCGCCGAGCGAATCCGGGCCGTGGAGGCGGACTACATGCGAGCGTGCGGCGACGCTCGGGGCCTTGCCGAGCAACTCTTCGATACCCGGGTGACGCTGCCCGATCTGCTCGCGCGCTGCGGAGTGTGATCGACGTTCGATCGCTCGCACGCGAGGGACCACGCGCGCTCCAAGCGGCGCGTCCGCTCGAGTGCGGGTCGTCCTGGAGGCCCACCGGTCCCTCGGTGGGCAGCGATCGACCGCCCTCAGCGCGAGCGCACCAGGCCGTACTTGGTCGAGTCGAGATCGGTCCACACGCCCGCGTCGGGGCCGCTCAGCTCGTAGTAGCTCTGACGCATCTCGCCGCTCGTGCCGTCGATCAACAGGATCGAACCGCGCATGGCCTGCACGCTGCCCGACGTCGGGGCGCCGCCGGTTCGTGGTGTGAACGTGTAGTGCGCCGCCGCGTCGATGGTGAGCGTGAATCCGCCCGGCGTGAAGCGGTTCTGCGGTGTCGCGGTCCAGGTGCCCACCAGCGCGGGGTCCACCCGCGCGTTGGCGGCCATCTGCCGCGCCGCCATGCGCGTCCGCTCCTGGTCTCGCGCTTGCTGTTGCTGCGCGTAGCCGCGCATCTCGGGGGACATGCCCGCGTAGGGATCGCGTTGCTGCTGCATCTGCTGATCCTTGGCGCGTCGCACCGCTTCCCAGAGCTCCTGCAGGTCGGGGTTGTACCCAGGCGGGAACGTGCCCGTGGCCGCGTTGAGCGCGCGATAGGCGGCGTCGGCGTCGCCTTTGGCCATGGCATTCTTGGCGAGCCACAGGGCCGCTTCGGGTACCGCATCGCCGCCGTGCTCGCGGGTGTTGCGAGGCGGCTCCGCGGCCGTGCCGATCCTGGGCTTGCCGGTGTTCTCCGCGCCGAGCAGCGGGCCCAGTGCCAGGACCGCGGAATACTCCTGGGCGGCCTCGTCGGCCTTGCCGGTGGCGTCGAACGCGCGCGCGGCACCCCGATGAGCGTCGGCGATGAGCGCCGCCGCGACCAGCGGCTGCGGCGGCGGAGCGCCCGGGGCCGCGCTGGGATCGGGGAGCATGGCGCTGTACACGAAGTCGAGCCAGCGCTCGTGCGCGATGCGCTCGGCGTCGCGGGCATTGGCGCGGGAAAGGGCCAGGGCATCGGAGTTCTGGCCGCGCTGCGCTTGAATGGCGGCGAGCCGTCCGCGGACCGTGAGCAGCAAACCAAGGTCGATCGGGTCGCGCGGCAGGAGCTCGCCTGAGTCGGGGTCGTCGAAGCCGAGACGCGCGGTCTCGAGTGCGATGGCGACGCGGAACGCGTTCGCCGCTTCGTTGGTCTTCCCATCGGCCGCGAGCGCCACCGCCAGATAGGCCGGGACGCGAGCGTCCGCGAGATCGAGCTCGCGCGCCTTCGCGAGCTCGGTCTTCGCCCCTTGCCACGCGGTCTTCTCGATCCGCGCCCACGCCAGGCGCAAGAGCGGCGCCGCGGTGGTGTGGACGAGCTGCCGCGCGACGGCGAGCTGCTCCTCGGCGCGGTCGTGCTGTCCGGTCTTCGCATAAAGGTCGGAGAGCTTTTCCTGCGCTTCGAGCGAAGCTGGCTCGGCGGCCACCGCCTGTTCCAGGATCTCGATCGCGTGGTCCGGCGTGCCGAACCAGAGCTCGAGATCGGCCTGCAACATGGCCTTTTCCGCGCCCTTGGTGACGGCGACGGCCGCGTCGAGCGCCGCGTGCGCCTGCTGGCGCAGCCCCACCGCGAGCTGGTCGAGCTGATCGGCCCGAGCGAGATCTCCCTGGGACGGCGGATAGCACGTCGTCGTGGTGACCTCGTAGGTACCGTCGCTGCGGTCCTCGGTGTGGCTCGCGCTCGAGCACCGATCCTGCCGTAATGCCGCCGCTTGCGCCGCCGCGCGGTTGGCGCGCCGCGCGCGAAACCGCGCGGCCAGCTTCAGCACTTCGGGATCCTTGGGTGTCAGCGCGGCGCCGCGCTCGACCAGCTTCTCGGCC
>CAZYWA010000644.1:0-4214 GCA_964650975.1 uncultured bacterium | reverse complement strand
AGGTCTGGCGCCACACCGCCGTCTCCCCCGACGGCACCGACTCCACCCTCGGCGGCAACTACGACGCCGTCACCACGTCCTCCGACGGCTCGACCATCTTCGCAGCCGGCCGTTACATCTTCACCGCAGGATCCGTGACCTCCGACCAAGGCATCGTCATCGCCTTCGACTCGACCGGCGCCGTGCTCTGGCAATCGACGCCCTTCGGAAACGGCGCGAGCGAAATCGAGGCCATCCGCCCCGTCGGCGACGACCTCTACGTCACCGGCTTCGCCGAATCCCCGTCCCAAGGCCGCGGCATGCTGATCGCGCGCCTCGTCGCCGCCACCGGCGACGTCGCCTGGAGCGACGTCCTCGAGCCGCACGGCGATCCCCAGGGCTTCACCTCCGGCGTCTCCCTCGACGTGAGCGACCTGGGCTACGTGGGCGCCGCCGGCTTCGCGATCCCGAGCCAGGGTCAGGCCGGCTGGTTGGTGGGCATGTGGAGCACCTCCGGCCAGCGCCTCTGGGAATCGCTGCGCACTCCTCCCGCCGCGTCCGACCTCGGCTGGGAAGGCGGCGACCTCAACATCGCCCACTCCGGCCGCTTCGCCGCCGCCGGCGGCTTCCTCGTAGTGGGCGACCTCTTCTCCGGCCGAGACGGCTCGGATGTGTCGCTCGTGAGCTACGACTCCGCCACCGGCGCCATCGGCTGGGAAGCGCTGAACGGCGCCACCCTGACACCCGGCGTCCCGAGCTTCGACGAAGGCACCGCCCTCGTGACCCGCGGCAATCAGGTCTGGGTGGCGTCGACGCTCGCCGCCGAGGAAGGCGGTGCCGTCCTCTCCGAGGCCAGCACCACCCTTTACGACACGGCCGCCGGCCAGCCCGTCTGGACCACGCCCCTCGCCGGCCCGTCGGCGAGCGGCGAGACCGTCTTCGATCTCGGCGTCGACGACGCCGGAGACCTCTACGTCGCCGGTAGCACCTCGAACGAAGGCACCATCGCCAAGCAGCTCGCGGTCGAGAAGCTCGACCCGAACGGCGCCGTCCTCTGGCACACCGAGCTCGCCTCGACCGCGAGCGACGCCGAGGACGAGAGCAAGGCCGCGAAGCTCACCGTCGCCGCAGACGGCTCGTCGTGGATCTTCGGCACCACCGAAACATCCGGTGGCGCACTCATCCCCGAGGCCGACCACCTGGACGCAAACGGCGCCCTCGTGTGGTCGTACCCGAGTGGCGAGCGAGTGCTGCCCCCGGGATCGTGAGCTGCGCGGCGAGCCAGGACGCTCGACCGCGCTCAGACGCTCGCGTGACCGTTCGCGTCCGTCTTGATCACGAGCGGACTCTGGCTCGTCGAGCTCGCGGGCTGGGTGCTGCCGGCCAGGACGTAGCCCAAGTCGGCGGCCTGATCCACCCAGACCGCTTGCAGGCTGCCACACGCGTCGCGTTTTGCGGTCGACGACCTGGACCCGTCCCGCCGGCGCCCGAGTCCCGAGAGTGTTGCCGCGTCGAGCTGGCGGCTTGCGCGCCGATGAGGGCGCGTTTGCGATCGAGGATGCGCGAGGCGCGCCTCGGCCGTTCCCAATCGACCCACACGGGGGCGTGGCCGAAGCCTGCGGTGCGGATGCGGTCGACGTCGCGCTGGATCCGGTCGCGCGGCGGCCTGGCTCACGACGACGACCTATGCGCTAGGTGCGGAGCAGGCGGCCAAGGCGGTGGTGGGCGTCGTGGGATTCCGAAGCAATCAGATTTCGGTTTTCGAGACAAATAGATCTCTAAATTCGAATCACTCCGATTTCGAAGAGCTCGTTCAGGGTCCCGGAATGAGCCTGAAAAGCGGCGAAAACGGCCCAGGACAGGGGAATGCGCGCCGTAGCTCCGATTTCAGCGGGAAAATGGGGGTCGATCGCGAGCTGCGCCGTTCGCAATCGAGCTACGGCGTCGTCAGGGCCCAGTTGGATTCGTCGCCGCCCTCGAAGCCGTCGCCGAAGATGAGCGGCAGGTCCGACAGGCAGTAGAGCCGCTTCGCGGTGTCGCATGAGTCCCAGTACCCGAAGCTCCACCCCAATCCGGCGAGTGGCACGTCGCCGTGGTCGCCCAGCGCGCCCGACGAGCTCGAGGTCCAGTTGCTGCAAAGGTCGGTCGCGTGCTGTCCGTTCTCCTGGGTACCGGTCCAGGCGTACCACGGGTACACGGACGGGTTGCCGATGTAGGTTTCCTGCTCGGTTTCGTCGATCGCGGCCTGCAGCTTGCCGTCGACCAGATCCGCGAGCCCGTCCGCGACGCGAATGCCGTCGAGGCGCATCCACGGACCGTCGTTCTGGAAGCGGCTCGCGGCGTCGGTCGTGGAGGACGAGAGCCAAGCCTTGAAGCTGTGCGGGTTGGGAAGCCCGGCGTTGGTGGCGAGCTTTCGGCAGATCGCGTCTCCACCGGCAAGGCCACCCGTTCCGCCCGACTGGCCCCACGTGGAGAGATCGCCGTTGCCGGTCGCGCTGGTGACGAACACCGTGCGCCCCCAGCTCGAGTAGGCGGGCAACGGCACTCCGGTGCCGGGGTCGAAGCACAAGAGGCGCCGCCCGGTATCGCAGGAGGAGCTGCCCGTGTACGTCCACCAGCCGGAGCCGCCGCCGGTCTCGCCGATGACCGCGTTGCCCGAGCTGCTCGACCAATTGCTGCAGTCGAATCCCGATATCCAGGTGCCCGAGGTGTCGGTGTCGGTGAGGATCTGGATGCCGACCGCGACCGCGTTGCCGTTCTGGTCGACGGAGGGCGGTGCCAGGACCGCGCCGCCGTCGGGGCTACCGTCGAGAACCTCGGGGATCGGGCCGCCGAAGGGGCGCCCGTCGGTGCGGACCCAGGGGCCGGCGGAGGTCGGCAAGAGCGGCTTTCCGCAGTTGGCGGTGCGCTTGCCCGTGAATCCGTGGACGCGGCAGTAGGCGTCGGAGGTGGCGTCGCTCATCCACGCCACGAACGTCGAGCCGCGGGGTAAGCCCGCGTTGGTCGCGAGGGTGCGGCACACGTTGTCGGCGCCGGCGATCCCGTCGAGGCCGCCCGAGCTGGGCCAGGTGCTGAGGTCCCCGGAGCCCATCTCCGTGGTGACGAACATGCGGCGCGTGGTCGCGTGCGCCGCGAGCGGACACGACGTGGCGAGCGCCACCCCGATCCAGGAAAGCACGATTCGTCGTCGCATGATCTCCCCCCCGGGACGTGCGTTTCGAACGTGTACCGATACCACGACCGCGCGGCCGAACGCTCGCGATCTCTGGGTAGCGGTTCAGGCGAGCCGGAGGGCTGCGGTCCCTCGCCGCCGCGCCCGCACCGAAGCAATTACCGCGGACGCGAGGGACCGCGTCCCTCCAACTGCGGTGATCAGTCGGCGGGGAGGCCGTCGCGCCATACGACGGACGCTTGCGGTGTCGCGGGGACGCGCGCGCCGGGGGCGAGAATGCCCACCAGGTTCAAGGGATCGACCGCGGCGACGCGCACTTCCTCGCCCTTCTTTTCGGTGCGGCGCACGGTGCGCAGCATGTCGACCGCTTCCGGGTCGGCGTATTGCTCGCCGGTGAGACCGGCGACGAAGCGGCCGCCGCGTACCTGGCCGCGCGCCTCCATGCGGCGCAGCACGCGCAAGATCGCGCGCCACGGGACGATCACGCTCTCGCGCTCGAGGACGGCTCGGCACACGATGCCGTAGCGCGCGAGCAGTTGCGTGGCCCAGCGCTCGGCGAGTGCTTCCTCTTTGGGGCGAGCGGCTCCTTCGAGCGTCACGTGGAAGAGCGACCAGCGTCCCGCGGGCAATCCGGCGGCCGACGGCCGGCTCGATCGTCCCGGCCGACCCGGATGCCGCTTGGCGGCGCGGCGCGCCTCGGGGCTCAGCGCGCGCAGCGCCTGGAAGCCGTCGGCGGTGATGAGCCCGCGCGCGACTCCTTCCCAGAGCGCGCGCTCGACCTCGGAGCGGAGCCTTCCGCTGCCCGCGACGATCTCGTCGAAGAAAAGCGCCCCGCGGCGAGCCAGCAGCGCCAGCACGTCCGCAGTCGGGCCCGGCGTGGCAGGCACGGTGGCGTCGGAATCGCGGATGCCGGCGGCGAGCCAGCCGAGCTCGCGGCGCGCGACCAGCGACACCGGCGTCACCGACGACGCGGGCAGCGTGCGCGCGCGATCGTCGAGGGCGCTCTTGCTGAGACTCAGGCGACCCCAGGCGACGTCGCCGCTCATGCACAGCTCGTCGAGCC
>CAZYWA010000643.1:0-4233 GCA_964650975.1 uncultured bacterium | reverse complement strand
CGCTCTTGAGCTTCTCGAAGGTCTCCACCCAGCCGCGCAGCACGTGCTTCATGTCGTCGTTGGTCTGCTTGTCCTCGACCTCGCGCAAGAGCCGCACGAACCGGTCGGTGCGGTTGAAGCACTCGAGCACCTTGAGGCGCTTGGCGATCTTCTTGCGCTTGGCCTCGGAGGTCGCGACCTTCATCTCGCGGCGCAGCTCGGCCGCGAGCCGCTCGATGTTGAGCTTGGTGAGGATTTCCTGGATCGCCTCGGCGCCCATCCGCGCCGTGAAGGCCGCGCCGTGCTGCTCCATCGCCTGTCGGTACTGCTGCTCGGTGAGCAGCTGACCGAAGATCAGGTCGGTGTCGCCCGGGTCGGTGACCAGGAAGTCCTCGAAGTACGGGATCCGCTCCAGGTCCTTGAGGCTCAAGTCGAGCAGAGCACCCAGCCGGCTGGGAAGGCTCTTCAGGAACCAGATGTGAGCGACCGGAGTCGCGAGGTCGATGTGGCCCATGCGCTCACGGCGCACCTTCGACTGGATGACCTCGACGCCGCACTTCTCGCACACCACACCGCGGTGCCTCATGCGCTTGTACTTGCCGCAATTGCACTCGTAATCCTTGATCGGTCCGAAGATCTTCGCGCAGAAGAGACCATCCCTCTCGGGCTTGAACGTGCGGTAGTTGATGGTCTCGGGCTTCTTCACCTCGCCGAACGACCACGAGCGGATCTTCTCCGCGGAAGCCAGCGAAACGCGAATGGCCTTGAACTGCGACGGATTCTTGGGACGCTCGAAGAAATTGAAAAGATCGTCCACTGGGGACCTCCTGGAAACACCGAGGAAAGGGGCGCGCGAGACCGAACTGCCTCAGCGCTGCCTCAGACCGACTCTTCCTCGCGAAGCTCGACGTCGAGCGCCAAGCTCTGCAATTCCTTCATCAGCACGTTGAACGACTCGGGCAACCCGGGCTCGAGCGTGTTCTGGCCGCGCACGATCGATTCGTAGATCCGCGTGCGGCCCGGCACGTCGTCCGATTTGACCGTCAGGAATTCCTGCAGGCCGTAAGCGGCGCCGTAGGCTTCCATCGCCCACACTTCCATCTCCCCCAGCCGCTGGCCGCCGAACTGGGCCTTGCCGCCCAGCGGCTGCTGCGTGACCAGCGAGTAAGGACCGATCGAGCGGGCGTGAATCTTGTCGTCGACCAGGTGGTGCAGCTTGAGCATGTACATGACTCCCACCGTCACGCGCTCGCGGAACGCGTCGCCGGTGCGTCCGTCGAACAGCACGGTCTGTCCGGTCTGCGGCAGCGAGGCCTGCTCGAGCAGGTCGCGGATGCTCGACTCCTCGGCGCCGTCGAAGACCGGCGTCGACATGTGGACACCACGCACCAGACTGCGAGCGACCGCGAGGATCGCCTCGTCGTCCGCGCCTTCCAGCAGGTGCCCGAGTTCCTTGGATGCGTAAACCGACACGATCTTCTTGCGCAGCGAGTCCGGGCTGTACTCGTTCTCGAGATACTCCTGGATGCGCTCGCCGAGGCCGCGCGCCGCCCAGCCCAGGTGAGTCTCGAGGATCTGCCCGACGTTCATGCGCGACGGCACGCCGAGTGGATTGAGCACGATGTCGACGGCCTGGCCGTCGCTCATGTACGGCATGTCCTCTTCCGGCAGCAGGTTCGACACCACGCCCTTGTTGCCGTGCCGGCCGGCCATCTTGTCGCCCACCGAGAGGCGGCGCTTGATGGCGATGTACACCTTCACCAGCTTGATCACGCCGGGCGGCAGATCGTCGCCCTTCTTGAGCTTCTGGATCTTGTCCTCGAACACCACCTTGATCATCTCGATCCGCTCGTTGGTCTCGTGCAGGATCGATCGGACTTTGTCCTCGATGCGCGGCGCATCGTGGATGGGCAGGCTCTCCCACTGGCTGTACGGGATCTTGAGGAGATTCTCGTCGTCGAACTTCTCGCCGCGCTGAACGATCGGCTTGCCGGTGGTGTCGAGCACGTCGGCCGCGGCCGACTTGCCCACCAGGATCTTGCGGATCCGGCGGTTGGCGCTCTCGCGCACCACCTTCACCTCTTCGCGCTGATCCTTGCGGAGCTTCGCGACCTCGCGGTCCTCGATGTCCCGCGAGCGCTCGTCCTTCTCGGCGCCCTTGCGCGAGAACACCTTGGCGTCGATGACGATGCCCTCGATGCCAGGCGGAACGCGCAGCGAGGTGTCGCGCACGTCTTCGGCCTTCTCGCCGAAGATCGCACGCAGCAACTTTTCTTCCGGAGTGAGCTGGGTCTCGCCCTTCGGCGTGATCTTGCCGACCAGGATGTCGTCGGTCTTCACGTGCGCACCGATGCGCACGATGCCGCTCTCGTCGAGGTTGCGCAGCGCCTCCTCACCGACGTTCGGGATGTCGCGGGTGATCTCTTCCTTGCCGAGCTTGGTGTCGCGCGACATGCACTCGAACTGCTCGATGTGCACCGAGGTGAAGTAGTCCTTCTTGATGAGGCGCTCGCTCACCAGGATCGAGTCCTCGAAGTTGTACCCGCCCCACGGCATGAACGCGACCAGCACGTTGCGTCCGAGCGCCAGCTCACCGGCGTCGGTCGCCGGACCGTCCGCGATCACCTGATTCACCTCGACCCGCTCGCCCTGCGAGACGATCGGCTTCTGGTTGATGCAGGTGTTCTGGTTGGAGCGCTGGAACTTGAGCAGGTTGTAGATGTCGACGCCGGTGTCGTCGCCGCGGCCGTCGGCGCGGATCACGATCCGCGACGCGTCCACGTTTTCGACCACGCCGCCGCGCTTGGCGACCGTGGTGACGCCCGAGTCGCGCGCCACCACTCCTTCGATACCCGTTCCGACCAGCGGCGCCTCGGTGCGCAGGAGCGGCACCGCCTGACGCTGCATGTTCGATCCCATGAGCGCGCGATTGGCGTCGTCGTGCTCGAGGAACGGGATGAGGGACGCCGCCACGCTGACGAGCTGCATCGGCGACACGTCCATGAACGTCACTTCGTCGGCGTGCACCATCACCGACTCGCCGCCGCGCCGCGCACCGACGAACTCGCCGGTGTACTTGCCGTTCTTGTCGAGCGGCGCGTTGGCCTGCGCGACCGCGTGATCGCGTTCTTCCAACGCCGAGAGGTACTGGATCTCCTCGCTCACCCGGGCGCCCGCGACCTTCCGGTAGGGCGTCTCGATGAAGCCGTAGTCGTTGACCCGTGCGAAGGTCGAGAGGCTCGCGATCAAGCCGATGTTCGGGCCTTCCGGCGTCTCGATCGGACAGATGCGGCCGTAGTGGGTCGGATGCACGTCGCGCACTTCGAAGCCCGCTCGCTCGCGGGTGAGGCCACCCGGTCCCAGGGCGCTCAACCGCCGCTTGTGGGTGATCTCGGAGAGCGGATTGGTCTGGTCCATGAACTGCGACAGCTGGCTCGAGCCGAAGAACTCCTTGACCACCGCCGTGACCGGCTTGGCGTTGATCAAGTCGTGCGGCATGAGCGTCTCGATCTCCTGCAGGCTCATGCGCTCTTTGATCGCCCGCTCCATGCGCGCGAGACCGATGCGGTACTGGTTCTCGAGCAACTCGCCGACCGAGCGCACGCGCCGGTTGCCGAGGTGATCGATGTCGTCGATCTCCGCGTCCGGCTTCCCGCTGCGCAGCTTGAGCAGGTACTCGATCACCGCGAGGATGTCCTCGCGGTGCAGGATCGTGTCGTCGATGTCGAGGTTCCGGTTGAGCTTGAAGTTGAGCTTGAGCCGGCCGACCTTCGACAGATCGTAACGGTCCGGATTCAGGAACAGGTGGAAGAACTGCTGCACCGCGGTGTCGACCGTGGGCGGATCGCCAGGCCGCAGCCGCTTGTAGATGTCGATGATGGCGTGAAGCTGGTCGGGCGTCGGTCCGCCTTCGAGCCACAGCATCGGGTAGCGGTCGCGGGTCTGGCCGTCGATCGACACCGGGTTGGTCGGCGACTTGTCGAGCAGCAGCGTCTCGCGAATGGTCGAGCTTTCGATGTGGTAGACGTCGAACGAGGTGATGCCGGCGGCGATGATCCGCTCCAGCGCCTCGGGTGAAAGCTGGCCATTCGACTCCGCGAGCACTTCGCCCTCGCCGTCGTGACCGGCCGGCACCGCGATGTCGTCGGCGACCACCGCGCCGTGCAGGTCCTCGGCGTCGAGCGGGATACACTTCAACTTCTCTTCCGCCAGACGCCGGATGCGCACCGGGCTCAGCTTCTGGCCCTTCTTGAC
>CAZYWA010000642.1:0-4245 GCA_964650975.1 uncultured bacterium | reverse complement strand
GGGCGATCACGCGCTGCGTCGAGGTGAGCGGCAGCCGCTCGCCCGCTCCGCGGCAGGCGAACGCGACCCCAGCGCGCTCGCGGATATCGTGGGAGCGGCCGTCCTCACCGACGCCGACCAGCGCCAGCGGTTCCTCGAGGAGCTCGACCTCAAGCACCGCCTCGATCTGGCCATCGACCGCGTGAGCCAGATGCTGCTGCAGGTGTCGCAACCCATGGGTGGCGAGGCGTGACCCAGCCCAGCGTCAGCGCCGCCGGTGGCTTCAAGGCCATCGCGTACGTGTTCCGCAAGGGACGCGAAGCGGGCAGCATCCTCGAGCTCTACCGGCGGCTGCGCTCGCGGAACACGTGCAAGACCTGCGCGCTCGGCATGGGCGGCCAGGCCGGCGGCATGATCAACGAGGCCGGACACTTTCCGTCCGTGTGCAAGAAGTCGATCCAGGCCCAGGCCGGCGACATGGCCGGAGTCATCGAGGAAAGCTACTTCCGCGCCACGCCGATCGCGGCGCTGGCGCGGCTCACGTCGGCCGAGTGCGAGCGACTCGGGCGGCTCCAGTTCCCGGTCGTCGCCGATCCAGGCGGCACGCATTTCCGTCGCGTTTCGTGGGAAGAAGCACTGGATCGCGCGGGAGCGTCACTGAAGGAAGCGTCGCCCGAGCAAGTGTTCTTCTACTCGTCGGGCCGTTCCAGCAACGAGGCGGCGTTCCTGCTGCAGCTCATCGCGCGGGCCTTCGGCACGCCCAACATCCACAACTGCTCCTACTACTGCCACGCCGCCTCGGGCGTCGCGCTCGGTCAGATCATGGGCTCGGGCACCGCGTCGGTGACGCTCGACGATCTCGCCGAGGCCGACCTCGCGCTGGTGGCCGGCGCCAACCCCGCGAGCAACCATCCGCGGCTCATCACCGAGCTCATGAAGCTCAAGCGCCGCGGCGGGCGGGTGATCGTGGTGAACCCGCTGCGCGAGCTGGGGCTGGTGCGGTTCCGGGTGCCGTCGGACGTGCGCTCGCTGCTCTTCGGGTCGGACATCTCCGACCTCTACCTGATGCCGCACGTCGGTGGGGACGTCGCGGTGTTCAAGGCGCTGCTCAAGGGCGTGATCGAAGCGGGTGGGGTCGACCGCGAGTTCGTGACGAGCTTCACCGGCGGCTGGGACGAGGTCGAAGCGGACGCGCGTGCCGCGAGCTGGGATTCGCTCGTGGACGCGTCGGGCCTGAGCCGGGCCGACATCGATCGCGCGGTGGCGCTCCTGGCTGGCGCGAAGCGTGGGCTGATGCTCTGGGCGATGGGGCTCACCCACCACGTGCACGGCGTCGACAACGTGCTGGCGCTCGGGAATCTGGCGCTGGCGCGCGGCTGGCTCGGCAAGCCGGGCGCCGGGCTGGTTCCGATCCGCGGCCACTCGAACGTGCAGGGAGTCGGCACCTGCGGTGTCAGCCCGAACGTGAAGGAGGCGTTCGCGGCGAAGCTGGAGGAGATCTACGGCATCCAGGTGCCGCGGCAGCCTGGACAGGACACCTATGCGTCGATGAGGGCCGCCGAGGACGGGCGGGTGCGCGCGGCGGTGCTGCTGGGTGGGAATCTCTTCGCGAGCAACCCCGATCGCGAGTGGGCCGCTGCGGCGCTGAGAAAAATCTCCTGCTCGATCTCGGTCACTACCAAGCTCAACGAAGGCCACGTTCACGGGCGCGGCCAGACGGCGCTGATCCTACCGGCGCTCGCGCGCGACGAGGAGTCGCAGAGCACCACCCAGGAATCGATGTTCAACTTCGTGCGGCTTTCCGAGGGCGGCACTCCCGCCGTGCCGGGCGAGCAGCGCTCCGAGGTGGAGATCCTGGCCGCGCTCGCGGAACGGATTCTGCCCGCGGGAAAGTTCGACTGGGCCAGCCTCAAGAGTCACGCGGCCTTGCGCGAGGCGATGGCGCAAGTCATTCCCGGGCTGGGTGAGATCGCCGAGATCGGCCGCACCAAGAAGGAGTTCTACATTCGCGGCCGCACCTTTCATGCGCCGGAATTCGCGACCGCCGACGGCATGGCACGCTTCACCGTGACACCGCTGCCCGAGCTTCCGTTCCGGAGCGGCGAGTTCCGGCTCATGACCCTGCGCTCGGAGGGACAGTTCAACACCGTCGTCTACGAGGAAGAGGACCTCTACCGCGGCAACAAGCACCGCAACGTGGTGATGCTCGCGGCGGCCGACGCCACCCGCCTCGGGATCCGCGAGGGTCAGAACGTGTGGGTCGAGACCGAGACCGGGAAGCTCGAGGTGGAGGCGGCGATCGTCGACATCCGCGCCGGCAGCCTGGCGATGTACTACCCGGAAGCGAACGCGCTGGTCCCGCGGCAGCTCGACCCGCGCTCCAAGACGCCGGCCTTCAAGTCGGTGCCTGCGCGCATCCGGGTGCCGCTCGCGACCGCGCGCGCCTGAGCCGGGCCGCGCGTGCATCGGTGGCGGGGGTGCTGCGCGGTGCGGCGAGTTGTGGTACTCTTTCCATATCGTTCTTCCGATCTCACGCGACCCAGGTGGGTCGATGTGATGCAACAGCCGAGTGCGGCGACGGATCGACGGTGACGACCGGATGACCCCCGCCAATCCGGCTTCGAAAAAAGGGAGGGCACGCTTATGAGGAAATCGACGGCGTAGTAGGCGCTTTGCGCCCAGCGTAGTCGACGGCCGCCCGCAAGGGCGGCCGTTCTGCTCCGGGACCTGGAGGCGGAAGATGCGACGACGGCTGCGGTTTCGAGGTTTTCTAGCGGCGTTCTCGTGCGTGGTCGGCACGTCATTCGGATCGGCTGCGCGAGCCGCTCCGCCGGTGGCCACCTCGCCTGGGCTTTCGGCTTATCTCGAGGGCCTGGACGCGCTGAGCGAAGGGCGCGAGCCGGATGCGGTCGCGGCGTTCTCGCGCGCGCTCGACGCCTCCGGTGACGATCCCACGTTCGTGCTGGCGCGCGGCGTCGCGGAAACGCTCGCCGAGCAATTCCCGCAGGCACAGACCGACCTGAGCCGCGCCAAGAGGCTCGGTCTTCCCGGCCGCGAGGCCGAGCTCTGGACCTACGCCTTGGAGGCGATGAGCGGCAACGTCGGCCCCGATCACACGATCGGCGGGCCGCGTGCCCTTCCCGGGGCGGGCCCGCCCGCCGCTGCGCCCGGGAACGGAGTGGTCAGCATCCCCGGCCACATGGCTCAAGGACGCGACGACTACCCGACCGACTACGCGAGCTTCGTGATCTACGACCTCGCGATGCCCTACCAAAAGGCGCGCTTGCCACCCGACAGGGGCGGCTCGGGCGATCGCTCGCAGCTCGAGAGCCCGGCGATTCGAAACGCGATCCGCCGAGCTGGCGCCTGGTTCGCGAGCCTCAGGGCCAAGCGCCCCGATCTCGCGGCGGCGCACCTGGCGCGAGCGCGCGCACTGACGGGCGATGGCCACCCTCGCGAAGCGCTTCGCGAGCTCGATTTCGCGCGCGCCGCGTTCCCGGGCGATCCCGACGTTCGCTACCTGACGGGCCATTGCTGGCTGGCGCTCGGCCGCCCCGCCACGGCGCGACGCGAGCTCACCATCGCGTTGACCCAGCGAACCACCTTCGCGGCCGCCTACGCAGATCGCGCCGTCGCGGCGGCCAAGCTGGGCGACGCCAAGCGCGCCAAGGCCGACCTCGATGTCGCGGCGAAGCTCGATTCGGGATCGATGACGAGCGCGCGGGCGACGGTCGAGGGCGAGCTGGCCCGTCACCACGCCGATGGCGATCCCGCGCAGCTCCTGACCCAGCTCGAAACCGCGGCCGGCGCGGGGAGCCCGACCGATTCGCTGCTCGGCGCCGCGCAGCGCGTCGAAGCCGCGAGCGGCGAGCGACGGCTGCGCTACGACGAGGGCTATCAGGATCGTCTGCGGGTGCTCGAAGCGGCGCTCGCCTCCGATCCGTCGAACGCGGACAAGCACGTCGATCTGGCGCGATACCTCGTCGTCGAGTCCGAGAACCGCGGCGAGGCGGTCGAGCCGCGGCGCGCCGTCGAGCTCTATCGCTGGCAAGCGTCGCGCGAGGCCGAGCTCGGTCGCGCGGTGAAGGTTCTCGACGAAGCGCTCGCCGCGAATCCCGATCATGCGAAGGCGCTGATCTGGAAAGCCTCGGCGATCGACGAGTTGGGCCAGCAGGACGAGGCCGAGAAGCTGGTCGAGCGCGGCGCCGCGCGGACACCCAAGGATCCCGAAGTGCTGAAGCTGGCCGCGCGGTTTCGCGCGCGGCG
>CAZYWA010000641.1:0-4253 GCA_964650975.1 uncultured bacterium | reverse complement strand
GGACCATACCGCCCGCCGGAGGAACGCCCTGTGGCGATGGACTTCGCGCGCGAGATTGAGCTCATTCGCACGATCGATCACGACCTGCAGCAGTTGCTGGCGCGCGTTCACCAGCTCGGCAGCGCTGGCGATGCTCGGCCCTTGCTTACCGCCGTGGGGCGGACCCTAGAGCTACACCTGAGCGAGGTCGGCGAGGTGATCGGGACTCTGGCCTCTCTCCTCCCGGAAGTGTCCACGGAAGTGCCTCAGATTAGGAGGAAGCCGACCGCTCGAACTCGCACCCCGCGCGACCAAGCTGGTGTGGCGCTCCAGCAGGTAGGCGCGCTAGCCACGACGGCGCTCCCTGTCGCGACGCCAGAACCGGCGACGAGAGCGGTTCCCGCAGCGCCAGCGTTGCGGGCAAAACGTCGGCGTTCGCCGATCGACCGGCCCGCGCGGCCGGACGGCGAACCAGCGGTTGGCGGGCTCGACGCAGCGCCGGAGATGGCTCCGCGTGATGAATCCGGGCACCCGCCCGCCGACCCGACTCCGGACGCAGCCCAGGCACCGGTGTACCGGCTACGAAAGGCCGGGACGAAGGAGGCGCCGGTAGGGCCTGCGGTGCGAGCGCGCGACGAGCTTCAACGGCTCAGCGACTTTTTCCAGATTTCTGGATCGGCACTGACCCAGTAGCCGCACTTCGGCACCACGGCCCCGGACGCAGCCCCGCTGGTTGAAGTTGCTTGAGGCCCATGAGCACGCGAGTGGTAATTTCAGGACGATGAGCGCCTCGCTTCAGCGCCGCCGGGCGGTCCTGCCACCCGGCTCCTATGTCATCCGCCTCCACTTGGACGGCGAGACGGCATCGATCGCGTACCTCGAGAGACCTGACGAGCCGATCTGGATGGGACCGTGGGCACCGGCCGCCGTGCTTCTCCAGGATCTCGACAACCGCACCGATCGTCCGGAACCGTTGACCTGGGAAGTCCACGTTCCTTGATGAGCAAGCTCGCTTATTCGGAACGAGCGTGATCCCCACCGTCCGCTTCCAGTGCGCCGGCTGCGACGCCGTCGACAACCGCCACGAGGCGCACCTGCTCGAGCCGATTCCCGAGGTCCCCGCGGTGCGGTCCGCGGGTGGCTGGCGGCGAGGTCCGCGCTGAGCGATCCTCCTCAGCATGTGCGGCCGCTTCACCAACCGCCTGACCCTCGACGCCGCGCGCGCCGCGACCGAGCCCGCCGATTGGATCGGGGCCGAGATCTACCGCCCGCGGTGGAACATCGCGCCGACCGACATGGCGTGGGTGATGGTCGACAAGCTGCACGGCAGCCGCGTGGTGCAGCCGATGAAATGGGGCCTCCGCCAGTGGTGGCCGACGAAGGGTAAGGCACTGATCCCGGTGATCAACGCGCGCCTCGAGTCGATCGCAGGAAAGCCGACGCTGCGCTCGCTCGCGGGCCGCGGCCGCTGCGTGGTGCTGGCCGACGGTTGGCTCGAGTGGCGTGAGGAGGACGGCAAGCAGCCGTACCTGGCGCACCGCCCCGAGGGCGGGCTCCTGCCGCTCGCCGGACTCTGGGACGTGTTCGAGAACGAGCTCGGCGAACGCGACTACCGGTTCGCGATCGTGACGAGGCCGGCGCGCGAAGACGTGGCATGGCTCCACGATCGGATGCCGGCGATCCTGCCGGCGCGCGCGATCGCGCCATGGCTCGAGACTGCGGGTTCATCGGCAGAACAGGGGCTGGCCGCGCTCGCCTCGGCCTTCGACGAGCCCCTTGCTACGCGTAGGGTTTCACGACTCATGAATTCGGTGAAGAATGATGGGCCGGAGGTGTTGGCCGATGCGTGACGATTCCTTCGTCGACCGATCGCCGAGACGACGCCGAACGGTCCGACCGTCATGACGAAGGCGGTACGACGGGCAAACTGGCGAGTCGAGCGGCCGTGAACGAAGCCGGCCGCCAAGCTGCTACTCGTGCGCCTCGACGGGGTGCGCAGTGCCGCGGCGCTCCATGGAGGGGCCTGGCCTGTGTGGAGCCAGCCATGGGTCTGGAGTTCACGCCCCTGTGGGCGGATCCCGAATCCCCGCCGTCGGTGCGAGGAGTTTGATGGCCTCCTCGAGACGCTTTGGGTCCGGAACGAGTGCTCGTTGCTCGGATGGCGCGCTCAGTACAGGATGAACCTCAAGTCCGCGTTCGAGTAGTGGCCCGAGAGCGCGGACGGCGGTTTCCAAGCGGAGGACTTGCTCATGATCGGTAGCCGGGATCTGCGCTTCATCAAGCGCCTGCTTCATTCGGGCTCGCCGGTAATCTTCGACTTCATCGACGAGCACTCCCTGTAAGGTCGCACGCATGTTGGCGTCGAGGCGCATGCTGTCGAGCACCAACTCGCGCGCGCGTTGCTGTGTCGCCTTCTCCTTGCACTCGAAATAGAGCCGAAGGAGCCCTGCCACCAACCCGAATGCTGTATGCGATCCGACGCAAACGACCAACCAGGTCGACCCCGATTCGACATGGTCAAGCGTTACCTGACCATCGACGTACGTGTTCACCACGATCTGCTCGAGGATCTTGTTCACGTCCAAAATCAGTCTGCCGTTACTCTCGAGGTCCCTCGCGTCTGGAAGGCGGATCGCGAAGCAATTTGGGGGCGTCTCCCCGATATGCTCGTCGAGCGCCTCGAGCACGATGGTCGCCCGAGAGCGGAGTTCGCCCAGCTTGCCGTCGAATGCGTTGTAGGTGTCACGTGCGACGACGATTAGGTCTCCGGCTGCATGGACGATCGGCTCGATGGCGAGAAGTTCTCCAACTAGACCGCGAAACAGGCCCGTGGTCGCGATAGCCCGGACTCCTGAAACGGCCTTCTGGAAATCACTGAGCCGCACGTTTGGTTCGTGTACTGTCACGTTCATCCGCAGCCGAGGAATGCTCTCACGTAGAACTGCGCGGATTGATTCGAGCCGCATCTAGCTTCCCCCTTTTGCGGATCGTCGCAGGTCCGCGCGTGTTGCTTGAGTAGGTCCAGTACCCGTGAAGGTGTCCGGTGTAGTCACACTTCGAGCGCGAGGCGCTCCCCATCGCCGAACACCGCCGCGAGTTCGAGGTGGCCGCGGAGCGCCTCGAGATACTCCCGCAGTGTTGAGAGCTGCGGATCCGCGTGTCGCTCCGCCGGCAGGCTAGCAGGGAGGCCACGGACGAAACTACCTGCGCCGGCTGGCGACCCTCCTGCCGCTGGCGCCGAGCTCAGCGGCCTCTACGTCTTCTCGCTCTACCTCGACCGCACCTGGACCTTCCGCGACTCGACCGGTGACCCGACCACAAACCTTCGATACGCTCGGCGCCTATGCGCCGCCGGTTCCTGCTCGCAACCGTCGTCGTGGCTTTCGTAGCCGCGCGAGCCCTGGCCGCCGACGCCCCGATCCCGCACATTGCCCCGCTGCGCCCGGTCCCCGAGAAGCTCTCTGCCACCGCCCGCGAGCTGAGCCCACTCGAGACCGGCTGGAGCTGGACGGAGCGAGTGGTTGGGACCAACGCGCGAATCCGCACCAACCTCGAGATCGGCATCGCCCCCGCACTCCCGGGCCAACCGTTGCGGGTGCGCTACTGGCACAAGCGGGTCCAGTTGCTTGACGCCGGGCACGGCCCCCAGTCTGGAGCGGTCGTCGCGGTCGCCTACGACCCGAGCGGTGCAGTCGTGGCGCTCGGGGAGCTCGGCGAGAGCGAGCCAGACCAAATGACCAAGGTTTACGACCCACCGCGGCTGCTGATGCCGGCCGTGCTCAGAGCCGACTCGGCCTGGGAGACCGCCGGCATGCACCGCCGGGTCATCGGGATCGCCGACGTTGAGTCCGGGCGGTGGCGGTTTCCGCGGTGCTTCGTTGTCGAGAGCGCGCACGGCGATACGAAACCGAACGATCGCAGCTATCTCGCGCCTGGAGTCGGTGAGGTCGTGACCGAACGGCTCGGACCTGACGGGCAATGGCACGTGTCGACCGTGCTCGAGGAATGGACCCGACCGAAGAAGGATCCAGCACCGAGCAAGGACGAGGTGGGGGTATGAACGACCCCACCGCTAAGCTCCTCGCCCAGGTGCTGGCCGACCTCGCCGGTTCCGACCCGGAGTGCCGCTGGCAGGCGGCCGAAGGGATCGGGCTCCTTGGCTCGGAGGTGATCCACAAGGCCGCTCCGTTACTGCTCGAGCGGCTCGACGACCCGAGCATGCGGGTCCGCGTGTCGGCCGCCACGACACTCCTCAAGGCGTCGCCGATCCCGCT
>CAZYWA010000640.1:0-4259 GCA_964650975.1 uncultured bacterium | reverse complement strand
TGCCGTCGTAGAGATGTACCTGCGCGGTGCCGTTCCCTAGGAAGAGATCGTTGAGCTTGATGCGGAAGTTGTCGCCGGTCGAGTTGCCCGGGATGAGCGCGGGCGCGTCTTTGTTGGCGTCGAAGATGCTGAGCTTGGCGGGAATCGGCTGATTGGTGTCGGCGTCGACGACCTCGACGTCGAAGAAGCCCTTGGGGAGGTTGTCGCTCGGTGGAACCGAGGGTGAGCTGCCGCACGCGGTGAGCACGGCGAGCGCCACCAGGCGCAGCGCGCTCGACCGCGCCGTCGCGGGGATCTTGCCGGCGGTGCCGTGGTACCGGTCCAGTGATCGCTCCATCGCGCCCGTCCCTCTCCCTCCACCCTTCACGAGGTGCAGGATACCGCAGCGTCTCTCGCCGGTTGACATCCGTCTCCGAAAGCGGGCCTCGCAAACGCGAACGGCGCCCAGAGGGGATTTCCCTCCGCGCGCCGCCGTTCGTCACGAGCCGATGGGCGCATGACCGGACTCGAGGGGCCTCATGCGCCCCCGGCCACCTCCTCGGTCGCCGGTGCCTTCGGTTCCTCGCGGTCCACCAGCTTCAGGTGGACCTTGTGCGCGGCGATCTCGCGCAGCGCCACCACGATCGGCTTCTCCTTCCGCGGTGCCACCCTCGGCTTCGAGCCGATCAGGAGTTGCTTGGTCCGCGCCGCCGCGGTGTGCACCAGGTGAAACCGGTTGGGAACCTCTCGCAGGCAATCATCGACCGTGATTCGGGCCATCGAACCTCCTTGCCCGGGCGCGGATCGCGCCCGGGCTGGTTGCGCACTCGCTCAGCTCAGCCTTCTGGTTTGACCGTCACGAACAGCGTCGAGCCCTTGCGCTCGATCAACAGCAGCGCGGGCTGGTCCTTCTCGAGCTCTTTGATGGCGGCGGCGAAGTCGTCGACGTTCGCCACCGGATTGCGGTTCACCTCGCGGATGATGTCGCCGCGCTGGATTCCCGCCTCGGCCGCCGGACCGTGGGACTGCGTCACCACGACGCCCTTCAGGTCGTCGGTGCCCAGACCCTCGCCGATCTTGCTGTCCAGGTTCTTCACCTCGAGGCCCAGGACCTGACTCTCGCCGTCGCGGCCCGCGGCCACCGCCTCGTCGGCCGGATAGGTCCCGACCTCGGCGTTGACCTTCACCTGCTCCGGCTTGCCCTTGGTCGAGGTGCGCATGACCACCATCGCCACCTTCTTGCCGGGCTCGACGGACGCGACCGTGCGGGTCAGCTCGCGGATCGACGCGATCTTCTTGCCGTCGAACTCGACCACCACGTCGCCGCGCTTGAGACCGACCTTGTCGGCCGGCCCGCCCGCCACCACCTCCGCGATCAGCGCACCGCCCGCCTGCTCGAGGCCGAGCGACTTGGCGAGATCCGGATTCACGTCCTGGATCTTCACGCCCAGCCAGCCACGGGTGACCTTGCCGGAGCTCTTGAGCTCGGCGACCACCTGCTTGGCGATGTTGATCGGCACCGCGAAACCGATGCCGCTGCCGGTCGAGGTGATCGCGGTGTTGATGGCGATCACGTGCCCCTCGATGTCGAAGAGCGGCCCGCCCGAGTTGCCGGGGTTGATGGACGCGTCGGTCTGGATGAAGTCGTCGTACGGCCCGGCGCCGATCGCGCGCTCCTTCGCCGAAACGATGCCGGCGGTCATGGTGTGCTCGAGACCGAACGGGTTGCCGATCGCGATCACCCAGTCGCCGACGCGCACCGCGTCCGAGTCGCCCAGCTCGACGTGCGGCAGATCGCCCTTGGGCGCGTCCACCTTGATGAGCGCCACGTCGGTCTTCTCGTCGGTGCCGACGATCTTGGCCTTCTCTTCGTGTCCGTCGAGGAACTTGACCACCACCTCGTCGGCGCCCTTCACCACGTGGCTGTTGGTGATGATGTCGCCGTCCTTGTCCACCACGAAGCCCGAGCCGAGCGAGCGCTGCTTGAGATCCTCGCCCTCCGGCGAGCCGAAGAACTTCCAGAACTCGTCGTTGTCGCCGTTCCCGCCGCCGCCGAAGAAATCGCGAAAGTTCTGCGGGCCGCGGCCGACCGGCGGGTGGTGGATCACCTTGGTGGTGCTCAGGTTCACCACCGCGCGCTTCTGATGCTCGTAGAGGTCCGCGAAGCTCACCGGGAAGCCCGCCGCGCGCGGCGCGGCGGCTTGCGCCGGTGCCGCGGTGTCGTCGGCCTTCTGCTCGGTCTTGGGATCCGAGTCGTGGCCGAAGAAGGCGCGCGACACGTGCGCCGCGCCCATGCCTCCCAGGATCAGCCCGACGCTCAGCCAGAAGAGCGCGCGAGGCCAGCCCCACGGCGCCTGATTTCGCGTGCTTCCGGCGCTGCTTCCAGCGTTTCCAGCTCCCCCGACTGGGTCCTTCCGATCGACCGAATTCACCGGATCCTCTCCTCGGCCCGCCGCTGCGTGGAGCCCCGTGCTCGACGCGCCGGCCGGCTCTGGCGCGGCGCCTGCCCCGGCCCGATCCGGCCGGCAGCCGCGGCACCGCCCAAGTTGGAAATCAATTCCCCATGTTCTCGCGGAAGCGATCGATCAACCCGCGCTTCCCGCTGCCCACGGCGAGGCCCTCCTCCTCGGCCAGGGTCTTGAGCAGATCGCGCGCTCGTGCGCTGAGCTTGGTGGGCACCGGGATCCGCACCTGGACCACCAGATCGCCGCGTCCCCGGCCACGCAACCGTGGCAAGCCGCGGCCCTCGAGGCGCAGGATCGCGCCGGGCTGAGTCCCGGGCGGGACCTTGAGCGGCGCGGGGTCGTCGAGTGTCGGCACCTGGACCTCAGCTCCCAATGCACATTGGACGTAAGGAACGTCCAATTCGATCAAAAGATGTTCGCCCTCGCGCGAAAAGACCGGGTCGTCGTGAATCCCGACGCCCACGTAGAGATCGCCGGGCGGACCGCCTCGCACCCCCGCCCCGCCCTTCCCGTTCAGGCGTAGCTGCATGCCGCTCTCGATTCCCGCGGGCACGTCCACCTTGATGGTTTCGTGGTGGCGGACCCGCCCCGCGCCGCGACACTCATCGCAGGGCGTGCCGATCCGCTTGCCGCGGCCCTGGCAGGTCGGGCACGTGGTGCTCATCAGGAACGGGCCGCGCGAGATCGTCGCCTGACCGCTGCCCCGGCAGGTCGGGCAGGTCTCGGGCTTGGTGTCGGGAGCGCAGCCGCTTCCGGCGCAGGCCGAGCACTCGACGATGCGCTCGACCGGGATCTCCTTGCTGCAACCGAGCGCCGCCTCGCGGAACTCGATGGCGATCGCGGTGCTCAGGTCCTCGCCGCGTCGTGGACGCGAGGGATCGCGGCGCCGTCCCCCGCCGAACAGCTCGCCGAACACGTCGCCGAAACCGAAGGCGTCGCCGAAGTGGGCGAAGACGTCGTCGAAGCTTCGGAAGCCCTGGAAGCCAGTGCCGCGCACGCCGTCGTGGCCGTAGGCGTCGTAGACACGGCGCTTCTCGTCGTCGTGCAGGACTTCGTAGGCCTCGGCCGCTTCCTTGAACCGCTCCTCGGCCTCAGGATCGTCGGGGTTGCGGTCCGGATGGTTCTCGAGGGCGAGCTTCCGGTAGGCCTTCTTGATGGTCGTCTCGTCGGCATCGCGGGTGACGCCGAGGACCTCGTAGTAGTCGCGTTTCGCAGGCACGGTTCGATCGGATGCGTCGCGCGAGGGAGGCCAGGGCCGGGTGGCGACCCCTCCTGGGGCTCACCCAGCAGATCTGGTCGGGACCGGACGGAACCGGGCGAGGGACAGGGCCGGTTCGCCGAAACCCCCGTATTCGCGGCTATTTCCAGGATACACGGGATAACGGTGCGTGCCCCGATTGTCAACTGCAGGGCAGCCTCGGGTGATCGGTCGCGCGGTCCGCTTGACGCGGTGGGCGCTCGTTTCTACCATCCGCCCGCTCGGCACCGGCTCGCGGCCCCGTCGCGGACGCCGGCCCCCCATACGCCCCCAGCGCGCGAGGCCCGACGATGGAAATCCGCTCGAACGACGTGGTGCACCATCCGCTCGACAAGGTGTTCCACACCTTCCGCGATCAGATGCCGGACATCGCGCGATTCATCCGCAACGTCGACCGCATCGACGTCGAGAAGCGCGAGGAACTGGGTCCGGGCAAGGTCCGGCTGGTGAATCACTGGTATGCCGTGGGCGAGATCCCCACCGTGGCACGCGCCTTCGTGAAGCCCGACATGCTGTCGTGGCGCGACGACGCCACCTGGGACGACGCCACGCGGACC
>CAZYWA010000639.1:0-4263 GCA_964650975.1 uncultured bacterium | reverse complement strand
ATGAGTCGCGTCATGTACTGGATCCAAGACGGCTCGGTTGCACACTTTCC
Source organism: uncultured bacterium (assembly GCA_964650975.1). Classification (GTDB taxonomy): domain Bacteria; phylum JADJOY01; class JADJOY01; order JADJOY01; family JADJOY01; genus CAZYWA01. The sequence continues at coordinate 4,213 of CAZYWA010000639.1, read as the reverse complement.
GACGCACGACGTGCGCCAGGTCGTCTTCAGCCCCTTCGCCGAATTCTGCTTGCTGCACCTGCAATTGATCTGGGACGGCGACCGTCTCGCCAACCTGGTGCAATGGGGAGCGTTCGCCGCGTCCCTGTGTGCGGTGGCCGAGTTGGTGAAGCGCTTCGGGGGAAACGTCACGGCGGCCAACACGGGCATGTTGTTCGCGGCCACCCTGCCGATGGCCGTGCTTCAGGCCAGCGGTACGGAAAACGATCTCATGGTGGCCCTGTGGCTGCTCGTCGCGATTCTGGCGGTCGACGAAAACCTCCAGACCGGCACGGTGCTCTCCGCCCTCAAGGTCGGCGCCGCCGCTGGCCTTCTCGCACTGACCAAGGGCACTGGTTACCTCCTGGGCGCTCCCGTCCTGGGCGGATGGGCACTGGTGCTTCTCGCCCGATCTCGGTTCCGCCCGAGGGCAATCGGGCTGCTCACCTGCGCCGGTGTGCTCGCGCTGGGAATCAACGCCGGTCACTACTGGCGCAACTTCGAAGTCTTCGGCAGTCCTCTGGGCGATCCGCCGTTCATCGCCTATCACCAAAATACGCTGCGTTCGCCCCAGGCGCTCGCCTCGAACCTGATCCGGAACGCGAGCTTCCACCTGGCGACGCCGATCCCGGCATGGAACGGCCCCATCCGCCGCGGCGTGATGTCCCTGCATTCGTTCCTCGGCCTCCGCGCCGACGATGAACGGACGACGTTTCTCGGAACGCCATTCGCGATCGAGTTCTCGACCCACGAAGACCGGACCGGCAATCCACTCCAGTTCGCGGCAGTCGTCGTGGTTCTGGTCGCCACGGCCACGCGACGGCTCCGCCTACGACGGGAGGTCCGGGCCTGCCTCGGTATCGCGGTGACTGGCTACGTGTTGCTTTCGTGGTCGCTCAAGTGGCAGTTGTGGGGCTCGCGCTTTCAAACCCCGCTGTTCTTGCTGATGGCCGTGCCGTGTGGAATCGCGGCCGCCCAGACGCTGGGCCAGCGCGGCCTCCGTAGGCTCTCGGCGGTGTTCCTGTTGGCATGCCTGCCGTGGCTGCTAGCCAATGAAACGCGTCCTCTGGTCAAACTCTGGTCGCACCAGCCCGCGCGGAATCTCTTTCGCCACACGCGGGCCGAGCTTTACGTTGCGAACTGGCCCCTCGATCAGGCCCTCCACGACATGGGCCTCCCGGAGCGCGACTGGGCGCTGAAGGAGAGTTACTTCGGGGCCATCGAGGCGCTGGAGCGCTCGGGCTGCCGGGACGTCGGGCTTCTCCAAGGGCTCGACAGCTGGGACTACCCGCTGTGGCCGTTGGCGCAGGAGCGGAGCTTCCGGCTGCGCATCCATCAAGTCCAGGTCGGCAATGCGACCCGGAAACTCCGCTCGGACCCGCCGGACTCGCCGTGCGCTCTGATCGTTCTCGATTCGCCAGCGGATCTTCGCGTGCCCGAGCCGAGCCCTCGGCTGCTCGACCGCGAGATCTACCGGATGGAGCCGATCACCATCTACTCACTCCGCCACCGTCCCCGCGCATTCTCCTCGAACACGGTGGACGCCAGCCGCGGCGACCTTCAAGGCATGACGTCTTCGGGCGGGAGCGTGGCTTCGATGTCGCGGGCGCGCGCTTCGTAGGCGTCGGCTTCCGCTTCGCGGCCGGTGCGGCGCAACAGCGCCGCGTAGTTCTCGAGGGTCAGCGCGACGCTCGAATGCGCCGGGCCGAGCGCCGTCTCGAGGATCCGGAGCGAGCGCCGGAAGTGCGAGTCGGCCTGACGGTACTGGCCGCGCAAGAGACACAGGAGGCCGAGATTGTTGAGGCAGGTCGCGACGTCGGGATGATCGGAGCCCAGCGCCTTGACGCGGATGCGCAGCGCCCGGCGGTAGAGCGGCTCGGCCTGGTCGTACTTGTTCTGCAGGTAATAGAGCCGCGCCAGGTTCGCCAGGTCGCTCGCCACGTCGGGATGGTCGCGGCCCACGATCTTCTGCTGGATCTCGAGCGACTGGACGTAGAGCCGCTCGGCGTCGGCGTAGCGGCGCGCGGTGCGGTAGAGGCCGGCCAGGTTGTAGAGCGAGCGCGACACCTCGGGATGATCGACGCCCAGCACCCGCTCCTGGATCGCGATCGCGTCCTTGTAGTGCTCCTCGGCTTGCTGGAAACGGCGCTCCACCTTGTAGAGCGCGGCGAGGTTCGAGAGCGTCGTGGCGACGTGCGGATGATCCGCGCCGAGCTGCCGCTTCAGGATCTCGAGCGAGCGCAGGTAGAGCGGCTCCGCCTCGCGGTACTTGCCCTGGCGGATGAAGAGCACCGCGAGGTTGTTGAGGTCGACCGCGACGTCGGGATGCTCGTCACCGAGCTCCGCTTCCTTGGTCTCGAGCGCGCGCCGGGCGTAGGGCTCGGCCTCGCTCCAGCGCTGCTGGCTCTTGTAGAGGTAGGCGACGTTGTAGAGGCTGGTGGTGACGAACCGATCGAGCCCGGGCGTCGACTCCGAGGCGCTGAGCGCCGCGAGGTAGAAGCGCTCGGCCTCGTTGCTCTCGCCGCGATCGAGCGCGCGATCGCCTGCGATCGAGAAACGCTGCCAGAGCCGCTCGCGCGCGCTGGGCCGGTTCATCGAGAAGGGCCTCTCGAACCCGATCCTACACCGATGAGCTGGAAAGTGAAGCCTCGCCACCGATGCTCGCGAGCTCCTCGAGCGCGGTGGTGGCCCACTGGCGGACGCGGTCGTCCTCGTCGGTGAGTGCCTTGCTCAGATCGGGCACCGCGAGCGTCGCCGCGGGACCGATCGCGCGCAGTGCGCGCACCACGCGCCAGCGCACTCGCGCGTCCTCGTCCTCGAGCGCGGTCATGAGCGCGGGGACGGCCTCGCTCGCCGCGCGGCCGAGGTCGCCGATGGCCCAGGCCGCCGAGCGACGTACCCGCGGATCGCCGTCGGCGAGCGCGCCGCACAGCGCTTCCACGGCTTCGGGGGTGGCGGTTCCGAGCTTGCCCAGGGCCTGCGCGGCGGCGGCGCGACGGTCGGGGTCGTCGTCCGCGAGCTCGGTGAGCCACGCGCGCGCGCCCTTGCCACCGACGCGCGGTCCGCGATCCGTTTCGGTCTCGGACGAGCCGAGGCCCAGGGTCTCCGCGACCAGGTCGGCCATGCGCTCGATGCGCTTGGTCTCCTGGTCCGCGGCGCGTTCGCTGGCGACCGCCGCTGCCGGCGTCTCGCTGGTCGGCAAGCCGAGGAATTCCGCCAGGGCTTCCGCCGCTCGAGCGCGCAGGTCGTCGGGCGACATCGAGAGCGGTGCCGGCGGTGCCGCCGGCTCCGCCGCGGCGGCTCCGGCGGTGGGCGGCTGCGCGGCCGGCTTGGGATGACGGGCGCCCAGGAAGACGCTCGCGAAGTCGTGGATGAAACGCAGACCGGCGCAATCGAGGTCCACCGCCTGGGTGGCGTGCCGCCACTCCCCGCGGGCACCGACGGATTCCGCTTCTCCGACGACCTTCACGGTGAAGCGGATCGGCTCGTAGTAGTTGGGGAGGTCGATCTCGGTCTCGAGCAGTGTCCCGGGCGCGTGCGCGGCGGCCAGGACGACGGCGAGCGCTCCCGCGCTGAGCCCGGCCGCGTAGGCCTCGAGGAACTCGCGCTCGTTCGCGAACACCACCCGTGCAACCGGCGCCGCCGGCTGCTGCTCGACGACTTCCGCGGCCACTTCGTCGGCGATGTCGACCGTCGGCGCTTCGTCGACTCGCGGCGCCGCCACGTCCTCGACCAGCGCTTCGACTCCGAGGAAGCGCCGCACCATCTGATCGAGCTCGGAGATCACCTGGCCGGCGGGATCCACGAACCCGACGCCGATCGCACGCTTCCCTCCCTCGGCCTCGTCGGCGCCGCCGACCCGCACCACGCGGCCTTGCAGGAAGATCGGCCGATGGCTCGACGGCGGCTTGAACTTGAGCCACACGTCGCCGCCGACGGCGGGAGCGGCGAGCCCCTCCATCAGCAAGCCGACGCCGCTCACGTCCACCAGACGCGCGACGTCGAGACCCGCCGAGCACTGGTACTCGACGTCGGTCGTGTAGCGCGCGCGCGGCGAGCGCCGGCGCTCGGACGATTGCAATTGGACCATGTAGAACCATCATACCAAGCTTGTCCCGCCGCTCAACCGAGCGCCGTGCGCTGGAGGACCGCCGAGATGCCGATCGAGATCCAGATGGATGGGAACGTCGCGGTG